>DASYLM010000201.1:0-7593 GCA_036009565.1 Pseudonocardia sp.
GCTGGAAGCAATCGCTCGACGTAACACCTGAGTGAACTATGGAGATCTCTGACGTAGCCCTCGCAGCCCGGATCGGCGCCACGATCCGAACCCTGCGCGAGAAGTGCGGGCTATCAACACGCGAGCTCGCCCGGCGCGCCGGGATCAGCCAGCCGTTCCTGAGCCAGCTGGAGCGCGGCGCCAGTGCACCGTCCATGATCACGACATACCGACTCGCCGAAGCCCTCGGCGTACTACCCGGCGCGTTGCTGCCGGCGCCGGAATCGGCCCACGTCACCGTCGTGCGGGCGGACTCCGGTGCGTCGATACCGGTCGCCAACCGACCGGACGCGGCCATCGGTCGGGCACTGGTCATGCGGCCGGACACGACGCTGGAGGTCATCGAGTACGTCGTGACGCCGGGCCAGTACCTCCAGGAGTGGTTCCAGCTGCCCGGTCAGCTTGCCCTCTACCTGGTCAGCGGACTGCTCGACGTCGAGGTGGAGGGTGTGGGCAATTGGCGGCTGCACCCTCGGGACCTCATTGCGCACGACGCGGCACTGCGGCACCGCTGGCTGCTCGTGGGCGACGAACCGGCCCACGTCCTGTTCATGCTCGCCCATCCGGCCGAGGGCGCAGCGGGGCGCCCGGCCCACTCCAGCTAGGTGTGGTCGGCGGGCGGCGGCGGTCAGGCCGGTTCGAAGCCGATCAGTTCCGGGCGGTCCAGCAACTCGGCGAGCCGCGCCCCGGGCTCCGGGAGCAGGCGGCGGGCGTTGGTGTCGAACAGACCGAACACGCAGCTGATCTCGGCTGCCTGGCCACCGTCGGCGCGCAGGATCATATGCTCGATGCGGAAGGCTTTGCCCGTGCCGAACTCGATGTCCGAGGTCACCTGTACCTCCTCACCGAAGGTCAGCTCGTGCAGGTACCGGATCCTCGACTCGAGCATCACCACCCCGGTGCCACTGGCCCGCTGCGCTGCCATCGTGTACCCGGCCGCCAGCAGGTGTTCGGAGCGCGCGTGCTCGCCGTACTGGTGGTAGACGGCATGGTTCACGTGCCCGAGCGAGTCGATCTCATAGCTGCGCACCGTGACCCGGACGCTGAATTGCGGCTGCACCTCGGCAGCATCGCACGGACCACTCACCGATTACCGAGCGCCACAACACGACAGCGTCGATCACACTACGTTGTCGGGCAATAATGGCCTCCGTAAGCTGTGCCAGCGGTCAGCGGCCGCTCAACGTGACCTGGACCCGGCGAGGCCCAGGCACACCACCGAAGTACAAGCCAGCAAGGAGCTGCGGTGCGCAGTGAAAGCGGCGGACAGGCCGAACCGACCGACGACGCGTCATCCGAGTCATTCGGGCTCGAGTCCAGTGACCAGGGCTCGACGCGTCTGCTGCGGGCGTCCGGTGAGATCGACATTCTCAGCGCGCCCGCACTGAGGACTGCACTACTTCCCGCGCTCGAGGCCGCTGAGCTGGTGATTCTCGACCTGTCCGGGGTCAGTTTCCTGGGCTCGTCCGGGCTCGCCGTCCTGGTCGAGGCGCGCGACCACGCGCAGCAGGGCGGTCATCAGTTACGCCTGGTGTGCTCGTCCCGGATCGTGCTCCGCGCGCTCGAGGCAACCGGACTGCGCGACCTGTTCGACATCGTCGAAGATCTACCCGCCGCCCTCGAGAGCTGAGCTGACCCCCGGGCACATCCGGGAGGTCCACCGGCCCGGACTGCCGGGGCCGGTCCCGGCCTCAGCGAGACGGCTGCCGAGGGCGCTCCAGGAGCACGGCGCGCGACCACTCGTCGTAGACCGTGCGCCGATTGGCGCCCAGTGCCGCGCCGACGCAGTACAACCAGCCCAACCCGAGCGTGACCACAGCGAGTAACACGACGACGACCTGGTACACCAGAGCCCGCAGCGCCACCCGGTTGCGGGTAGCCGGACGACGGGTGTCGGTGTCGAAGACCGTCAGACCGAGCGGCGACTTGCCGGGAGTCGTCCCCCGGGCCCAGTCGCGCCAGACCCACATCGACCAGCCGATGCCCAAACGTCACGGCAAACAGCGCGAGGTCGAGGACCCAGGCGCTGAACCGGCGCCAGTGAGTGGAGGGTTGCCAGCCGACAGCGGGGGCGCCCTCCGCGAGCCGATACGCGCTGGTGGCGGTTGTGGGCTGCGTCGCCGTCGCGGTGGTCACCATCCGAATGGGCAGTACCGGCCGACCAGCCTAGGAAGAACCGGGACTACAGCCGCTATCGCCGACCTCGCTCACCGGGCCCACCGGCGGCGGCCGTCGGAGGTACCGGTGACCCGTCGGGGTCCGCCAGGCGAGGGTTCCGTCGGCGTAACCGGCGAGCCGCCAGCCGGGTTGCTGCTTGAGTCGATGATGCGGCCGGCACAGTGCCGATAGATTGATATCGCTGGTCGCTCCCGTGCCGCCATCGGCGTCGAACGGGACACGATGGTCCAGATCGCACCGGTCGGCGCGGACCCGGCACCCTGGAAAAACACAGGTCTGATCGCGGGCGACTACGTGTGCGGCCAGGTGTGCCGGCGGGGTGTAGCGGCTGGTGCCGTAGTCCAGCAGGGCGCCGCTGACGGGATCGGTGAGTAGCCGCCGCCACGTGCCCTGGGCAGCCAGCTCACGGGCCTGATCGGCTGGGATGGGGCCGTAGCCGGCCAGCTCGCCCGGCAACTGGTCCAGTCCGAGCAGCGTGGTGAGCCCAACCGTGACGCCGACCCGAACCTGCACTCCGCCGCGGCGAACCTGGCGGGCGACAGCGGCTGAGCCAGCGACGCCGCCTGATCTGGCTGCGCCGTTCGGGGTGACCGTTCGGAGGGGATCGGGCGAGGCGGCGGGATCGGGAGGCAAGCCCAGGCCGACCGGCTCACCCGAGCCCACCGGCTCGGCCGAACCCACCGGCTCGCCGAAGCCGGGCGGCTCCCCCGAGCCCACCGGCTCGGCCGAACCCACCGGCTCACCGAAGCCGGGCGGCTCCCCCGAGTCGACAGGGTCACGGCTGGCGGCTCCGCCGGCGCCAGCGCCGGGTCCACCAGCGCCAGCACCAGCAGCACTGCCACCACCGGTAGCACCAGGACCGGGAGCCGTAGTCCCACCGCCATGGAGCTGGTCCAGGACGAGGTCTACCAGGGCATCGGCGCGGCGGGCGTCCATCGGGCGATCATCGCCAGGACCACCGGCTCGGCGCGCGTACCCGTCCAACACGCCGTAGGCCGCTACCGCCTCGTGCGCCGGCAGGTAGGCGGCCAGAGTGGCCATACCGTCGAGCTCCGGGATCAGCCTGACCGAACGCTCCCGCCGAGCCTGCTCGGCCCGGCGGCGGACGGCCTCGGCGTCGAGCCGAGCGACCACCCTCCTGGCGTCGGCCCGGATCTGCCCGGTGGTGCGTCCGGCGGCACGCGCCAGGATTCGTCGCTCGGCCTCGGCCAGCAATGACTCGTCCAGCGCCAGGGTCTCCTCGACGACGGCCCGGGCGGACGGCAGGCTGATTCGACCCGAGGACAGCGCGGCCAACGTCGCCGGCAGCCGCTCGGCCAGGGTGACGGCGTCGTCGACCCGCGCCCGAGCGGTGCGGGACGCGACCCTCGCCATCAGGCCGACCTCCGCACAGACCGAGGCGTACACCTGCTCCGGGTCGTCACCGAAAGCCGGATCGGCCTCGGCCGCCCGAGCCAGCCCGGCGATCTCGCGGATCTGCTCGGCCTGGACCCAGGCAATGACCCGTTCCCAGCCGCCGATCCGTTCCACCCGCTCCCCACACGGGCCACCGGACACCTGGGCGAGCACCGTGGCGAGCAAGCCATCCGGCCCGTAGTCGGACCACATCGGATACGGCCCGGGCTCCGACTGCAGCCACAGCTCCGACTCCGGCGGAGGTCCGGACCACGACTCGGGACACGACTCGGGATCCGACGACGCCCCGCCATCCTCCTGAAACGGCTCGGCAGCCGTCTCCGGAGGCGCCATCGAATCGAACATATGTTCGACTCTACCACCCCGCCTAGATCCGTGCCGAAGTCGCGTCCTCGGGCACGGTCAGATCGCGGTTCAGGGTCTCCGGCGCGAGCCTCGTGGCCACCAGGCTGATCAGCATGATGCCGGTCATGTACATCGCCACCGGCACCCACGATCCTCCGAACGCACTGAGCAGCGCCGCGCAGATCAGCGGCGCGACACCGCCACCGAGCGCGGCGGAGAACTCCCGGCCGATGGTCACCCCGGCATAGCGGTACCGGTTGCCGAACAGCTCGGGGAAGTAGCTCATCTGCACCCCCACCGCGCCCTGACCGGCCAGGATGAAGCCGAGCACGATGACGGCGACGATCGCCACCGGGGACCTGGTGTCCAGCAGGACGAACGACGGAGCGGGCAGGATCACCAGCGCGACGACGATCGCGGTGTAGATCGGGCGGCGACCGAACCGATCGGACAGCATCCCGAAACCGATGGCGCCGATGCCGCCGCAGATCGCGCCGGCGAGCAGCACCTTGGGCACGAACACCCGGTCCACCCCGATCGAGGACACCAGGTAGGAGGCCATGAACACCTGGTAGGTGTAGGACTGCGCGGTCACCCCGAGGTTCATGAACAGCACCAGCAGCGTCGGCTTCCGCCCGTGCCGGAAGACCTCCCCGACCGGCTTGCGCGGCTCGGCGTGCTGTTGCTTGAGGTCCTGGAAGACCGGGCTCTCGTTGAGCCTGCGCCGGATCACCAGCGCGACGATGGTCACCACCAGGCTGGACAGGAACACCAGCCGCCAACCCCAGCTCAGCAGGGCGGGCTCGGGCAGTAGCTGCACCAGGATCCAGGCCGCCGCACCCAACGCGGTGCCCAGCGCCGCGCCGGTCATCACCAGCGACGCGAGCTTCCCGCGCCGACCGGGCCGCGCCGTCTCGGTGAGCAGCGTCGCCCCGCCGGCCTGCTCGGCACCCGAGCCGAAGCCCTGGACGAACCGGCACCCGACGAGCAGGACGGGGGCGAGCAGGCCCACCTGGGAGTAGGTCGGCAGCAGCCCGATCGCCAGCGTCGAGCCACCCATCAGCAACAACGTCGCGACGAGGACCCACTTGCGGCCCAGCCGGTCGCCGAACTTGGAGAAGAACAGCCCGCCCAACGGCCGGGCCGCGAAGCCGACGGCGTACGCACTGAAACTAGCCAGGATGCCGGCGGCCGCCGAGATGTTCGGGAAGAACAGCTTGGAGAAGATCAGAGCCGACGCCGTCCCGTAGATGACGAAGTCGTACTGCTCGAGGGCGGTGCCCACCAGGCCGCCCAGGCCGCGCGGCGGATCGCGCGCGGGTCGGTGGTGATGCCGTGGTCGTGCGCGGTCATCGGGTCGGGTCGGGCGGTGCTGTCCGTGCTGTCCATGCGTCCTCGAATGGATCGGGCCAAGATGCGGGCGAGATGTGCGGTCCGAGCTCCTCTCAGCTGGTCGGGGTGTCGATCGAGAATGCCCCGTCGGCGGCCTCGCGCACGGCGGCGCCGACACCATGGGAGACGAGCACGCGGACCAGCTCCGCGACCCGCTCGGTGAACGCCTCGTGCCCGGCGAGCGCGGTACCGAGCAGCCCGGTACCCAGCGCGTCCCGGACGAACTCACCAACCGGGCGGCCGGCCAGCGCGGCCAGCCGGCGCCCGGTGGGATCGGTCATGGCGGCGGCCTGCGGGCCGGGGTCGAACCCCTCCGGCGGCGCCACGCAGCACAAGTAGCCGGCGACGGTCAGGGCCAGGTGGTGCGGCAGCCGGCCGGCGTTCAGGTGCACCAGCGCCGGTTCCGGCACCCGCTGGGCGAGCTTCACCGAGCCGTCCGAGCCCACCTGGCTGGTGCGGTGCCCGAGTGCCGAGTTCGCCCAGCGGCTGAACAGCTGGCGGGTGTAGTCCGCCACGTCGATGTCGGCCGGCACCGTCACGGTGGGCAGGTACTCGTCCCGCAGCACCCGCAGAGCCGCCTCGTGGACGGCCGGGCGTTCGACGGCCTCCGGGATGGTGGCGGCGCCGTCCAGCGCACCGAGGTACGCGATCAGTGAGTGGGTGCCGTTGAGCAGGCGCAGCTTGAGCAGCTCGTAGGGGCCGACATCGGCGGCGAACAGCGCCCCGCCGCGCTCCCAGGCCGGGCGGCCGGCGGCGAAGGTGTCCTCGACGACCCACATGCTGAACGGCTCGGCGGGCACCGGGATGGCGTCGCGGACGCCGAGCCGGTCGGCGGCCAGGTCCCGGTAGGCGTCCGTGGTGGCCGGCACGATCCGGTCGACCATGCTGTTCGGGAAGGCGACGCCGGCCAGGTACGGAGCCAGCTCGGCACTCTCGGCGGCGGGCAGGGCGGCGGCGAACTCACCGACCAGGCGCGCCGTGGTGTGCCCGTTCGCCATCAGGTTGTCGCAGCTCAGCACGGTGATCGGGGCGGCGCCGGCGCGGGCCCGGCGCTGCAGCCCGCGCACGATCAGGCCCAGGGTTGTGCGCGGTGGGCCGTCGCCGCGCAGGTCGGCCCGCACGCCGGCGTGGTCGAGGTCGAGCCGCCCGGTGCGCGGTGCGAAGGTGTAGCCGTGCTCGGTGACGGTGAGCGTGACGATCCGGGTACCCGGCGCCGCCAGGGCGTCCAGCACCGCCTCAGGTTCGCGGCTCGCCACCAGCGCGCCGGTGTGCACGGCCGGCACGACAACCTCGGTGCGGCCCGGGGACAACTCGAGGACGGCGTAGCGCAGGTCCTGCTCGCGCAGCGCGTCGGCGACGGCGGCGGAGTGGCTCGCGACACCGAGGACCCCCCACGGCCCGTCCTCGGCGGCCAGCGCGGCGGCGGTGTGCACGGCCTGGTGGGCGCGGTGGAAGTTGCCGAGGCCGAGGTGCACGATGCCGGTCGGCGGCAGCGCGCGGCCGTGCAGCAGGGTGGCCGGCGGCGTGGACAGGGCGGACAGCCGCCCCAGCGGCACAGCGGCGGACAGCCGCCCCGGGGGCGCGGCGGCGGGCGGGACGGCCGGGGAGTCGGGCGGGGTCACTGGGCTCACCAATCCGTCAGGGTGCCGTCGCGGCGGCGGCCCACCGGCAGGTAGGCGCGCTCGTACGGGAACCGGGCGGCCAGCGCCTCGTCCACCTCGATGCCGAGACCGGGCGCCTCGCCGGGGTGCAGGTGCCCGTCGGCGTAGCTCCAGGCGTGCCGGAACACCTCGTGGGTCGCGTCCGAGTAGCCCATGTACTCCTGGATGGCGAAGTTCGGCGTGGCCAGCTCGGGCCCGACATGCGCGCGGACCTGTGCCAGCGCGCCGGGCAGGTGGCGGAGGTAGGCGTCGGTGTCCCAGGTCTCCTCGACCGGTCCGGCGCCCCGGCCGGCTCGTGCCCGGTACCTCCCCGGCTGACACCGTAGATCGTGTCCAACCCCGGCACCCCGGTCTGTACCCGGAACGCCCGGAAACCCCGGGCCCGCACCGCGTCCACCGCGTCCAACAGCGCCGGGGTGTCCCAGCCGGTGGCGTGCGTGTAGCGCGCCGGGTCGCGGCCGGGCAGGACCGGGCAGACGTGCTCGCGCAGGTAGTCGGCCACCGCGAGCTCGCGGCCGTTCAGCGTCGCGTCGCCCCAGCCCACCAGCCCGTCGGCGGTGAC
>DASYLM010000202.1:0-11614 GCA_036009565.1 Pseudonocardia sp.
CTCTAGTGCTGACCGCGAGCGTCACTCCGATCGCGGACCACCCGGGTCACCCGGAAGGCGGACCACCCGGGCCACCCGGAGTGCGGATCACCCCGGAAGGCGGACCACCCGGGTCACCCGGAGTGCGGACCACCCGGGTCACCCCGCTCCCCGGAGGGCCGGATCGGCCGGAGTCACCGCGACCCGCGCCCTTGGCGTAGTGGCCTGCGGCCGAACGGGCTAGTCCAGCCAGCTGGTCGACAACCACCGGGCCCGCATAACCGGGCCGTAACTGCATGGACGCTCAAGCGACACCAAACGGTCGACAATCGACAAAATGCATAGTGCGTCGACCGGTACCGGGCAGTGTCCCCCGCTCGGGGTGGCCGGGCTGCGCGCGAGCTATCGCAACGGTCGGCTGCGCCCGCGCGAAGTGATCGAGCTGGTGCTCGACCGGATCGCCCGGCGGCCCCAGGACGGCGTGTGGATCTCCCGCTTCGGTGACGCGGAGCTGCGGGCGAGCGCCGGGGAGCTGGAGCGCCGTGCCGGCCGCTACGGGCACGAGCAGTTGCCGCTCTACGGCATCCCGTTCGCGGTCAAGGACAACATCGACGTGACCGGGCTGCCGACCACCGCCGGCTGCCCGGCGTTCAGCTACCGGCCCAGTGGGCACGCCGGCTCGGTCCGCCGCTTGCTGGACGCGGGCGCGCTGGTCATCGGCAAGACCAACCTGGACCAGTTCGCCACCGGGCTGACCGGCAGCCGCTCGCCCTACGGCGCCTGCGAGAGCGTCTTCGGCGGCGACCTGATCTCCGGCGGCTCCAGCTCGGGCAGCGCGGTCGCGGTGGCCGCCGGGCTGGTCGCCTTCGCGCTGGGTACCGACACCGCGGGCTCCGGGCGGGTGCCGGCCGCACTGAACGGCATCGTCGGGCTGAAGCCGACCCGGGGGCTGGTGGGTACCAGCGGGGTCGTGCCGGCGTGCCGCTCGCTGGATTGCGTGAGCGTGTTCAGCACCGATGTGGCGGACGCGGGCGACGTGCTGGACGTGCTCGCCGGACCCGATCCGGCCGACCCGTGGTCCCGATCGGTACCGGCGGTGAGCAACCCGACCCCGAACCGGCCACGGATCGCGCTGCCGGAGGCCGGCGCCCTGGACTTCGAGGGTGATATCGCGATGGCCGCCGCGTTCAACTCCGCCGCCGAACGGGCCGCCGCGGTGGCCAAGGGGGTGCACCGGGTACCGCTGGCGCCACTGCTCGAGGCCGGCGAGCTGCTCTACGGCGGCCCGTGGGTGGCCGAGCGGCTCGCCGGGTTGGCCGACTTCCTCGCTGAGCACCCGGACGACGTGCTGCCGGTGACCCGCGCGGTGATCGAGCGCGGCGCGGAGTTCGACGCGGTCGAGGTCTTCCGCGCCCGGCACCGGCTGCAGCAGCTGCGGTCCTGGTGCCAGCGGCTGTGGGCGGACGCCGACGTGCTGCTGCTGCCCACCGTGCCGACCACGTTCACCAGGGCGGAGATCGCCGAGCAGCCGGTGGCCCGCAACCTCGTGCTCGGCCGCTACACCCAGTTCGCCAACCTGCTCGACCTCGCCGCCGTCGCGATCCCCGCCGGAACCACCGGGGACGGCCGCCCGGTCGGCATCACCCTGCTCGGCCCGGCCTTCTCGGAGGCCCGGCTGCTCTCGGTAGCCAGTCAGCTGAGTCGCCAGGAGGACACATGACCAGCACCCAAGCGCCCGTTCGCGCCGCCCGGATCGGACCGGTCGCCGCGACGCCCTACGCGTGGCCCTACGACGGCTCGGTGGACACCGCGCACACCGCGCTGGTCTGTATCGACTGGCAGGTCGATTTCTGCGGACCGGGCGGCTACGTGGACCGGATGGGCTACGACATCAGCCTGACCAGGGCCGGGCTGCCGCACACCGCCGCGTTGCTGGCACACGCAAGGGCCACCGGCATGCTGGTGGTGCACACCCGGGAGGGCCACGCGCCGGACCTGAGCGACCTGCCGGCCAACAAGCGCTGGCGCTCGGCCCAGATCGGCGCGGAGATCGGCAGTGCCGGCCCGACCGGTCGCATCCTGGTCCGCGGCGAACCCGGCTGGGAGATCGTGCCCGAGGTGGCCCCGGTACCCGGCGAGGTGCTGATCGACAAGCCGGGCAAGGGCGCGTTCTACGCCACCCAGCTGGACCTGGTGCTGCGGACCCGGGGCATCACGCACATCCTGCTGACCGGCATCACCACCGACGTGTGTGTGCACACCACCATGCGGGAGGCCAACGACCGGGGCTACGAGTGCCTCATCCTGTCCGACTGCACCGGCGCCACCGACCCGGCCAACCACTCGGCGGCACTGCACATGGTGACCATGCAGGGCGGCGTGTTCGGCGCCGTGGCCGACTCCACCTCGGTGATCCAGGCGACCACCTGGTCCGAGTCATGAGCACCGTGGCGCGCGAAGCCGACAGCGAGCGAGCATCGCAGCGAGCTTGCGAGCGAGAAGCGGAACGAGCGCGGAGGCGAGCAGTGAGCGCCGATCCCGGGCCGTTCACCTTCGACCCGGCGAGCACCGCGCTGGTGATCATCGACATGCAGCGGGACTTCTGCGAGCCGGGCGGCTTCGGCGAGACGCTGGGCAACGACGTGTCACTGCTGCGCGCGGTGATCCCGCCGCTCGAGTCGGTACTGGCGGCGGCCAGGGTGGCCGGGCTGATGGTGATCCACACCAGGGAGGGCCACCGACCGGACCTGAGTGACTGCCCGCCGGCCAAGCTGAACCGGGGCGAGCCGACGCTGCGGATCGGTGAGCCGGGGCCGAAGGGCCGCATCCTGATCCGCGGCGAGTACGGCCACGACATCATCGACGAGCTGGCCCCGCTGCCCGGCGAGCTCGTCGTCGACAAACCGGGCAAGGGCTCGTTCCACGGCACCGACCTGGGCGAACGGCTCGCGGCGGCGGGAATCACGAGCCTGATCGTGGCCGGCGTCACCACTGAGGTGTGCGTACACACCACCGTCCGGGAGGCCAATGACCGGGGCTACGAGTGCCTGGTGCTGTCCGACTGCGTCGGCTCCTACTTCCCCGAGTTCCAGCGGGTCGGCCTGGCCATGATCGCCGCGCAGGGCGGGATCTTCGGCTGGGTGGCCCCCTCCTCCGTACTGCTCGACGAGCTCACCGCCCACGCCCTGGAAGGAACCCGCTCATGAGCGAGACGACGAAGTCCGCTGAGCCCCGCCCGCTGTCCTGGTGGGTCTCCGGTGACACCAACGCGTTCTTCGGCCTCGGCTTCAACACGCTGGTCAACGTGCTGGTGCTGACCGGGCTGTGCCTCGGCGTGGTGAAGATCCCCGGCACCGAGGTGTTCGGCGTGCTGCTGCCCGCACTGGGGGTGCAGCTGCTGATCGGCAACGTCTACTACACCTTCCTGGCCCGGCGGCTGGCTCGCCGGGAGAACCGCACCGACGTGTGCGCGATGCCCTACGGCCCCAGCGTGCCGCACATGTTCATCGTGGTCTTCGTGATCATGTTGCCGATCTACCTGGCGACGAAGGACCCGCTCACCGCCTGGGCGGCCGGCCTCGCCTGGTGCTTCATCATCGGCATCATCGTGCTGATCGGAGCCTTCATCGGCCCGTTCATCCGCCGCTACACCCCGCAGGCCGCCATGCTCGGCACCCTGGCCGGTATCTCGATCGCGTTCATCTCGATGCGCCCCGCGGCCCAGATGTGGGAGGCGCTGTGGATCTCGCTGCCGGTCATGGTGATCATCCTGATCGGCTTCTTCACCGATTTGAAGCTGCCGGGCAACATCCCGGTCGGGCTGGCCGCGTTGCTGGTCGGCAGTGCGATCGGCTGGATCGGCGGTTACATGTCGGCGCCGGACGTGGTCTCGGCCGCGCGCGAGGTGGCGATCTCGTTGCCCACCCTGAGCTTCCACCGGCTCGGGCAGGGACTGGCCGACGTGGCGCCGCTGCTGGCCACCGCCATCCCGCTGGGCATCTACAACTTCACCGAGGGTATGACCAACGTGGAGAGCGCCTCGGCCGCCGGTGACAACTACAACCTGCGCAGCGTGCTGCTCGCCGACGGTGCCGGCGCGATCGTCGGGTCCGCGCTGGGTTGCCCGTTCCCGCCGGCCGTGTACATCGGGCACCCCGGCTGGAAGGCCGCCGGCGGTCGCACCAGCTACTCGCTGGCGTCCGGCGTGGTGATCGCCCTGTTCTGCTTCCTCGGCATGTTCGCGCTGCTCGGAGCGTTGCTCCCGCTGCCGGCGATCGTGCCGATCCTGCTCTACATCGGCCTGCTGATCGGTGCGCAGGCGTTCCAGGTGGTGCCCAGGGCGCACGCGGTCGCGGTGGTGTTCGCGATCCTGCCGAACATCGCCTCCTGGGCCGGCGGTCTGATGGACAACGCACTGGCGGCCGCCGGGACCACCGCCGCGAAGGTCGGCCCGGACGCGCTGACCAACGCCGGGCTGGTCTACAAGGGCACCCAGCTGTTCGGCGGCGGCGCGATCCTGGCCGGCATGGTGCTCGGCGCGATCGTCGCGTTCATCATCGACAAGAAGTTCGTGCCGGCGGCGATCTACTGCTTCATCGGCGCCGCGCTCGGCTTCGTCGGGCTGATCCACGCACCGCAGGTCGGCTGGGGCGTGGGCGGCCAGATCGCGCTGGGCTACGCCTTCTCCGGGCTGGTGCTGTTGGCCTTCGCGCTGGTCACCAGGGGTCGGGGCGAATCCGCCGAGGTACCCGTGCCGAGCACCCGTGACGGTTCTGGCGAGGGCTCGACCGAGCTGAGCGAAGCGCCGGCGCCGGCATGACCTCGGCGACCGACACCGAGCGCGGTGAGCCCGTCCTGGACCGGACGCACGTCAGGGGCGCGGTGCTGGCGGCGTTCCAGCGTTACGAGAAGGCGTTGATCGACGGTGACGCCGCGGTGCTCAACGAGCTGTTCTGGGACGACCCGCGGTGCCTGCGCTACGGGGTGGCGGACCGGCAGGCCGGTGCGGCGCAGATCCAGGCGTGGCGCCGCGAGCACCCGACCGTGCCCGCCGGGCGGCGGCTGCGGGAGACGACGGTGCTGACCGTGGACGACCGAACCGCGGTGGTCAGCACCCTGTTCGAGTACCCGGACGGACTGATCGAGGGCCGGCAGAGTCAGACCTGGGTCCGGTTCGCCGAGGGCTGGCGGATCGTCGCGGCGCACGTCTCCGAGGTGCCCAGGTAGGTCGTGAGTGGCGAGTGCCCCGGGACCACTCGCCACTCACGGGGGTTCAGCAGGCGACAGCGGGGCCGGCGAGAACCTTGGGGTTCGCGCCCACGCGAGTCGTGAGACGGCGCCGTCGGGGTGGGTGTGCGGTCCGTCGCCGGGCGCAGGTACGGCAGCAGGCTGAGTACCGCGAGCCCGGCGAGCGTGGCGCCGATCCACAGCGGTGCGGTCAACCCGAGACCCGCGCTGATCGCCAGCCCACCGAGTGTCGGGCCGACCGCGATGCCGACGTTCACGACCGAGGCGCCGACCGTGTTGATCATCGGGGTGTTGGCCACCACCCGCATCCGCCGGGCGATGGTCGCCGAGTTCAGCGGCAACCCGACCAACCCGAGGCCGATCACCGTGACCAGCACGACCGCCGGCACCGCCGCGCCCGCCGCGAACCCGGCGAGCAGCACGACCAGCGCGGTGAGGCCCAGGGTGAGTACCGCCATCGGGTAGCGGTCGGCCAGCCGGCCCACGACCATGTTGCCGATGACCGCCGCCGCCCCGTAGCCGGTCAGCACCACCGGCACCAGGCCGGGCGCGAACCCGGTGACGTCGATGAAGATCGCCGCGAAGAAGCTGAACGCCGCGAACAGCGCACCGATGTGCAGCATGCTGGTGCCGTAGACCGCCCAGAGGCGGCGGTTGCGGAACAACGCCAGTTCCGCGCGGAGCCCGCCCGCCGAGTCGCCCGCCGTCGTCGCTGTCGTCGGCGTCGTCGCTGTCCCCGCTGTCCCCGCTGTCCCCGCTGTCGCCACTGTCGCCACTGTCGCCACGCGAGAGTCAGCGCCCGAGCCGGCACCTGAGCCGGCGCCGGCACCGGCAGCGGCACCGACTCGACCCGCTACCGGTCGGCGGACCGTGACCAGGACCGCCACGCCGGCGACCAGCACCAGCCCGGCCACCGCCCAGAACGCACCGCGCCAACCGGCCCACTGCGCCAGGAACGTGGCCAGCGGCAGCCCGAGCACGCTGCTCACCATCAACCCGCCCAGCACCACCGAGGCCGCGCGGCCGGCCAGACTGGGCGGCACGGTGTCCATCGCCACGGTCAGCCCCACACCGAAGAACGCGGCCTCGGCGCAGCCGGTGATCACCCGCGACACCACCAGCATCGGGTAGCCGGTGGCGAGGGCGCCGAGCACCTGGCCGGCCAGGAACACGCCGAGCAGCAGAACGAGCGCCCTGGCGTGCGACAACCGGGTCAGCGCCGCCGAGACGAACGGGCCGCCGAGTGCCATCGCGATCGCGTAGGCCGACACCAGGTAGCCGATCGCGGAGATCGACACGTTCAGCGCCGAAGCCAACTCGGGCAGCATGCCGGACACCATGAACTCACTCGTGGTCATCGCGAAGATACCCAGTCCGAGCACGTAGACCACCGCTGGCATGAGTAACCCCTCATTTTTGATTGATGTGTACAAAACGTCGGCAACCCAGCGCGGGCCGGCCGGGTGTGCGCGCTCAGCGCAGGGCGGCCAGTGCTCCTTCGGCGACGTCGAGCAGGGCGGCCCGGTCCTGCGTCACCGCGCCGAGTACCCGCAGGCCGTAGTAGGTGCTCTGCAGGGTGCGGGCCATCCGGGTCAGGTCCCGGTCGGTGGCGAACTCGCCGGCCCGCTGGCCCTCCTCGAGCACCTCACGCAGGGCCTGTTCCAGTCGTTGGAAGTGTCGGCGGGTCAGGTCGGTGACCGGGTCGGTGCGCCCGGCGGTGTCGACCGAGGCGTTGATCGCCATGCAGCCGCGCCGGCTGGGATCGGCCAGGTCGGTATCGATCACCCAGTGCAGCAGCGCCCGGACCCGTTCGGTCGGGGTGCCCGGAGCGCGCAGGATCTCGATCGTCGCGGCGTACCCGACCTCGGTGTAGCGACCCACCGCGGCTTCGTACAGCTCGTGCTTGCTGCCGAAGGCGTTGTACAGGCTGCCCCGCCCGAGTCCGGTGCTCTCGCACAGCTCGGCGGTGCTGGTGGCCTCGTAGCCTTTGGTCCAGAACGTCTCCATGGCGGCGTCCAGTGCCGTGATGTCGTCGAACTCGCGCGGCCTTGGCACATGCGTAGGCTAGCGAGTTTTGTATAGATCAGTCAAGAACTGGTGCCCGCGGCTGGGAGAGGATGGTGCGGATGAGCGACACCGAGCGGGGCATGGCGAACCTCGACCTGCTCCTGACCCCGGCCGGCGCGGCGGTACTGGAGCGGCTGGCCGGCACCGAGCTGACCGCCGGCGTCGAGCTGCGGCTGGCCGAGACGCTGCGCCGGGAGTTCCCCGCCGAACTCGTCACCGCCGCGCTGGCCCAGTACGAGCTGCGGCAGCGGGCTCGCGCGAAGTTCACCCGCGCCGAGTCGATGTGGCTGACCCGCGACGGGCTGGAGCAGGCCTCCTCGGAGCCGATCGCCCGGCACCGGGCCACCCGCTACGCCGGCGCGCGCCGGGTGGCGGACCTGTGCTGTGGCATCGGTGGCGACCTGGTGGCACTGGCCGGCGCGGGTGCCTACACCAGGGTCGCCGCCAGCGCGGAAACCGCCGCGACCGCCGACACCGCCGAGCTGGTGGCCGTGGACCGGGACCCGCTGCACCTGCGGATGGCCGCCCTCAACGCCGCCGCGTACGGGTTCGGCGACGCGGTCTCGGGGCAGCTCGGCGACGTCCGGGACGCCGACCTGGCCGGGGTGGACGCGGTGTTCGTCGACCCGGCTCGGCGCTCCGGCGGTCGCCGGCTGCGCACCGGGGACAGTGAGCCGCCGCTGGCCTGGTGCGTTGCGCTGGCCGAGCGGATCGCCCGCGTCGCGATCAAGGCCGCCCCCGGGTTGGACCGGGCCACCGTGCCGGCCGGCTGGGAGGTCGAGTTCGTCGCCGACGGGCGCGACCTCAAGGAGGCGGTGCTGTGGTCACCGGCGCTGAGCGGCCCGGGCATCGGTTCCAGGGCCACCGTGCTGCCGGCCGGCGACCAGTTGTTGCCCGCCCCGGGCGACCCGGTGCCGTGCCGACCGCCCGGGGAGTACCTGCTGGACCCGAACCCGGCGGTGACCCGTGCCGGCCTGGTCGAGGAGCTGGCCAGGGAGCTGGGCGCCTGGAAGATCGACCCGAGGATCGCGTTCCTCTCCGCCGAGACGCCGCCGCGCACCCCGTTCGGCCGGACCCTGCGGGTGCTGGACAGCGGCCCCTGGCGGGAGAAGGACCTGGTCGCCAGGCTGCGCCGGCACGACGTCGGCGCGCTGGACATCCGCCGGCGCGGGCTGGCCGGTGATGTGGACGTGCTGCGCCGCAAACTGCGCACCACCGGGAGCACCCCGGCGACCCTGGTGATGACCCGCGTCGACGACCAGCCATGGGCGCTGATCTGCGTCGACGTCTGAGCCGCGTCGACGGGCGGCCACCGACCCGATAGCTTGACGGGCATGCTCCGCGAGGCGGACTACCAGCGGGTGTTCGACGTGCTCGAGCGCTGCGACGAGGCGAGCTCGGTGCCGGACTTCGCCGCGCGGCTGATGGACGCGCTGGCCGAAACATTCAACCTGCGGCACACCACGTTCTTCAGCGGCGCCACCTTCCACACCGCGTTCGGCGACCCGGACCCGGTGCTCGCCGGCCGGACCCCGGCGATGTTCCCGGAGTACCACGACCGCTGGTCGGACCGGGACGCGTTCGCCACCGCCGAACCGATGCGGCTGCTCCGCGAGACCAACGTCGCCTCACTGAGCGAGGTCCGCCACCTGGACGGCGTCGCGGCCGCCTACCTGCACGGGTTCATGTTCCGGCACGGCCTGTACTCGGTCACCGGGATGCGGCTGCGGCTGCCCGGCGGCGGCCAGGGCATGGTCGGGCTGTTCGACCAGGACCCGCGCGCGGTGGGCGAGCGCGAGCTGGCGGCGCTGCGCCTGCTGGCCCGGCAGCTGAACGTGATCAGCCGGAACCTGCCGGCGCTGGATCAGCGGCCCGACCCGCTGGCCGGGCTCTCCCAGCGGCGCCGCGAGGTGGCTGCCCTGGTCGCCGAGGGACTGACCAACGCCGCCATCGCCGACCAGCTCTCGCTCACCGAGGACACCGTGAAGAAGTACGTCAGCCGGGTCCTGGCCGCTACCGGTTGCCGGTCCCGCACCGAGCTCGCGCTCCTGGTCCGTCCGGAACCCGCCGGGGTGGCCCGCCCGGGGGACTGAGCAGCGTTGGTGTCCTCTTTCGTGCACTGCCGCCGGTACCTGCCGCCCCACTAACGTGCGACACAGACGTAGGCATTGGGAGGCGGATGTGTCAACGGTGACCACACCCGAGGTGGCGGCAACGACGACCGATGTGGCGGGTACCCCGGTGGCCCTGCGCCGCCGAGGCCCGGTCGGCGCGGCGACCTCGGGCGAGCCACTGCTGTTCCTGCACGGCGCGGGTTTCACCGGCAAGTGGCTGCGGTTCCACGAGGCGCTCGCGCAGGGCGCGGACGTGATCGCCCCGGAGCACGTCGGCTACGGCGAGACCCCGATGCAGGACTGGCTGCGGGACATCGGCGACCTGGTGCTGCACTACGACGACCTGCGCCGGAGGCTCGGCCTGGAACGGTTCCACCTGGTCGGCTACTCGCTGGGCGGCTGGATCGCGGCGGCCTACGCGACGCTGTTCCCGGACCGGCTGCGCTCGCTGACGCTGATCACCCCGGTCGGCATCCAGGTACCGGGCAAGGCGCCGTTCGCGGACCTGTTCGCCATGACCCCGGAGCAGCTGTTCGGCACGATCTTCAACGACCCGGCCAACATCGGCGAGGTCATGGTGGACGTGACCGACCCGGACGTCGCAGTGCACCTGTACGAGGAGCAGTCCACCCTGGCGCGGCTGGTCTGGAACCCGCGCTACGACCGCGGGATGCCGCGCCGGCTGGCCCGGGTGAGCTGCCCGGCGCTGGTCCTCGGCGCCGAGAACGACCGGCTGGTGCCGAACGAGGCGGTGGACCGGTACGCGGAGTTCCTGCCCGACGCCCGTGTCCAGCGAATCCCCGGCACCGGCCACGCACTGGTGATCGAGCAGCCCGAACAGACCGCCCAGGCGATCCTCGACTTCCAGGGGAGCGTTGTCCGATGAGCCCGCGAAGCCGCCAGCGAGGGAGCATCGCAGCGAGTGCCGCGACCGAGGAGCGGATCGAGCGCGGAGGCGAGCAATGAGCACGAGCCTGCAGTTCTTCCACTTCGGCCTGATGCCGTACCCGAACATCCCGCCGCCGGAGCAGATCGAGTCGACGTGGGTCAACCTGTCGAACTCGAACTACGACCCGGTGGTCGGTCACCGGCTGTACAACGAGTACCTGGACCAGGCCGTGCTCGCGGAGAAGCTCGGCTACGACGGCACCTGCGTCAACGAGCACCACCAGAACGCCTACGGCACCATGCCGGACCCGAATGTGATGGCCAGCCACATCGTGGCCCGCACCAGCAAGATCCGCGTCGGCATCATCGGCAACGCGCTGCCACTGCACGAGAACCCGCTGCGGGTGGCCGAGTCGGTCGCCATGCTGGACGTGATCTCCGGTGGCCGGATCATCTCCGGTTTCGTGCGCGGCACCGGCATGGAGTACCACTCGATGCGGGTCAACCCGGCGACCTCCCGGGAACGGTTCTGGGAGGCCCACGACCTGATCATCAAGGCGTGGACCACGGACGGGCCGTTCGACTGGCAGGGCAAGCACTTCGACATCCCCTACGTCAACCCGTGGCCCAGGCCGTTCCAGCAGCCGCACCCGCCGATCTGGCTGCCCGGGCAGGGTTCGTTCGAGACCATCAAGGAAGCCGCCAAGCGCCGCTACCCGTTCATGATGGTGTTCGCGCCGCTGTCCTTCACCAAGGTCAACTACGACATGTACCGCAAGGCCGCGGCCGACGAGGGCTACGAGCCGGCGCCGGAGCAGCTGGCGTTCTGCGTGCCCACCTACGTGGCCGAGACCGAGGCCAAGGCGCACGAGGAAGCCCGCGAGCACATGATGTGGCTGTTCCACCGCGGCTTGAAGATCCCGGACTACCACTGGGTGCCGCCGGGGTACATGAGTGGCCAGTCACTACGCGGCATGATCATGGGCAAGCGCAAGTTCGGCATCAAGGACCACACCGACCTGAGCTACCAGGACCTGCTGGACGAGCAGTACATCATCGTCGGCACCCCGCAACAGGTCGCCGAGAAGCTGGCGTACTACACCGACGAGCTCGGCGCCGGCATCCACGTGGCCAGCTCGGCACAGATCGGCGACATGCCGAACTGGAAGGTCGTGAAGAACATGACCCTGTTCGCGGAGGAGGTCATGCCGCTGTTCCGCCCGCCGGGCAACCAGCCGGCCTGGGAACGCGGCGTCCCGGTGCCGGGCACCCCCGCCTCGCTCTCGCCGACGCCCGCGCCGACGCCGTAGCCGGGCCGA
>DASYLM010000203.1:0-4149 GCA_036009565.1 Pseudonocardia sp.
AAAAAACAACAAACACAACTGGCATAAACAAACCAGAAAAATAAAAGCTCAGCACACTGTTGAGTTCTCAAAAGACATCCACACACCTTCACACCCCGCCGTTAAGCGGAATGTTCCGGGGTTGTCACACCACTGTACACCATCCAGATCCTGGCGGATCCAGGGGGGCTGTGTTCGTGACGCTGTTCAACGGACCGGCCTCATCGTACAGGCCCTCGAGAGGAGCTGGTCTTGCTTTGTCCGGCGCCCCGTTGACTTGGAGAAAGTTACGGGGTGCCCCTGGGACAAGTCAAACCGGGGGTGCGGAAAATGCGCCCACCAGCGCATATGGCGAAAATCAAGATCATCACTCCTCCGGGGGGACGTTCCCACTGGCGATGCGGGGCGTCGCGATGACGCCCTTACCGGGCACATCCGGCGGCCCTGTCGATCCAGCGGAGGTACCGCCCGTCGGCCCGTCTTGTGCGGCCATTTGGCGCAGCATTGCGTTGTATGCGGTGAGGTCGGCATCACCGTCGAGTTCGGCACGTCGATCGGCGCGCCTCGCGGACCGTTCGTCGATCCGCGACCACTGCACCACCAGGGCGACCACGACGATCATCAGCGGAATCTCGCCGGACGCCCAGGCCAGCCCACCGCCGAGGCGTTGGTCCGCGAACAGGTCGGGAACCCACGGCAGTGCGAGGCCCGCGTAGTAGGAGGCCCCGATGACCTGGTGGGTACTCATCAGGATCACGCCGAAGAAGGCGTGGAACGGCACCGAGGCGAACACCAGTGCCAGGCGGGCCACTGGGACCAGCGGTCGGGGCGCCGGGTCGATTCCGATCACCAGCCAGAAGAACAGCACCCCGGTAATCAGGAAATGGGTCATCATCAGCAGGTGTGCCGGGTGCGAGGGCAACACCGTGTCGAAGAGCCCGGAGAAATACAGCAGGTAGTACGTGCCGACGAACAGCGGCAGCGCCACCAGCGGATGGGACAGCCATCTGGTCACCGGCGCGTGCAGCCCGGCGAGCAGCCATTCCCTCGGTCCGGGGGGCCCCTCGCGCCCACCGGAGGGCAACGTCCGCAGCGCCAGCGTCACCGGGGCGCCGAGCACGAGCAGGATCGGCGCCAGCATCGCGAGCATCATGTGCTCGGCCATGTGCATGCTGAACATGGCCGGCGCGTACCGCCCGATGCCCGACGACGTGGCGACCAGCACCACCGCGCAGCCGATCAGCCAACTGACCGTCCTGCCCACCGGCCACGGAGCGCCCCGGCGGGCCAGCTTGCGCACCCCGACCAGGTAGAGCCCCGCCAGGACCAACGCGGCGGTGCCGAAGAACAGGTCGAACCGCCAGTCGAACAGCAGCCGCAGCGGTGTCGGCGGGCCGTCCAGGTTGTAGCCGATCACCACCTCGGTCCGGGACGGCGTGGTCACGCCCTGGACCGGTGGCGCGCTGCGGCCCAGTGCGACGGCGAGCCCGATGGTGGCCAGCATGATCAGTACCTCGACCGCGCCCAACCTCAGCAGGGCGCCCCGGCTACCGCTCGCCGCCGCGTCGACAGCATGTCGCCGCTGCAGGTAGCCGAATCCGCCGAGTACCAGCAGGGCCGCCGTCTTGGCCAGCAGGAGGGTGCCGTAGTAGGTGCCGAACAGGTCCGCCAGCGGGATCCTGACCAGGGCGTTCACCACCCCGGACACCGCCATCGCCAGCCAGCAGACCAGAGCCAGCGCGGAGAACCGGGTGACCGCCGTCGGCAGCTGGGCGGCGGCCTCGGCGCGCCGGCCGGCGAGTGCGAGCAGGGCGACCAGCCCACCCACCCACAGCGATGCGGCCACCACGTGGATGATCAGGCTGTCCGTCGCCACGTCATGGGAGCCACCTGCGGCCGAGTGCCCGGTGGAGGCCACCGGGACCAACCCGATCACCGCCACCCCGAGCAGCACCACCGAGCTCCCCCACCGCAGCGCCACTCGGCAACCGGCGAACACCACCACCGCGAAGACCGCCGTATACGTCCACGCCGTCGCGACGTCCAGCTGCGGGACCACCGCGACCAGCCGCTCGAAGCTCAGCACGTCGGTGAGCGGCCGCCCCAGGCTGTCCGCCACGGTGAGGGGAACCATCAGTAGCGCCCCGACCGTCCAGGTCCCGGCCGCGTACGACGCCGAACGCAACGCGCGGTACCCGGTCACCTCGAGATAGCCGTTCGACTCCGGCGCAGCGAGGAATCCCGCCAGCAGCAGGGCGCCGACCGTGAGCACCGCGGCGATCTCACTCACCGTCCGAACGACCGGCAGCCCGTATGTGGTGAGCGGGCCGGGGTCCGGCAGGCCGAGTGCATCCAGCGGTCGCGCGCCGGTCAGCGCGGTCAGTCCGGCCGCGACAAAAGCCGCCACCACCACACCGACCAACACCAGCGGCAGTACGCCTGATCGGTTCGTTCGGCTGGTCTCACCTGTCGTCGGCACCACCCGACCAGCGTAGGACCCAGCCGGCCAGGTACCCACGGCCCCGCGCACCCGGTCCTGTCACACTCCCCCAGATGACCGCACCGGCCGGACCCACCAGCCGGCCGCCGACCGCGTTGGACCTGCTCCGCAGCGCCAAGGACCGGTCCGGCCGGTCGCCCGAGCAGTGGCTGACGGCCGCCCTGTCCGACGTCGGCGGTCCGGTGCTCGAACTGCGCGGTGCGGCCGAGGACCGCGTCTCGATCCGCCTCCTGGGCTCCGGTACGGCGCTGGCCGAGGCGGATCGGCTGCCGGTGCGGACGAACGCGCTGGCCGGCGTCCGGGCCACCATGTGTCTGCCGGCGCTCGGGCCGCTCGATGGCCTGTTCGCGGAGCTGCGCCGGGTGCTTCGCCCCACCGGGACCGTGGCTGCCCTGGTGCCGTCCCGTCCCGGCGGCCCGCTCACCACGCCGCGTGCCTGGCGACCGTTGAACCTGGCGCTCGCCGGACACCCCGGCTTCCGTCACGAGTCCGCGCGCGACCACCTGTCCTGGCTCCTGACCGCGGCGGACTTCGCGGTGCTGGCAGACCAACGGCGGACATTCTGGGTACCGATACCCGACCCCGACAGCGCGGCCCGCGCGGTCGCGGCACTGCTACCGGCTGGCGTGTGGCCGCCGGCGGTGGGGCCGGATCGGGTGCGGCGCGCGGTGGCGGGTCTGGCCCGTTACGCGGCGCCGGGTCGCCGGCTGCCGATCCCGCTGCGGTTACTGGTGGGGCGACGGTGAAGTCGTGCCCGGCGGGCGCCGCGCGCACGCTACGCTCACCCCGGACCGGCCGCTTCCCGCCATCGGCGCGAGCCTAGGAGCATCGGTCCGGCCAGGCCCTCGTAGCTCAGCTGGACAGAGCATCGGACTTCTAATCCGACGGTCGCAGGTTCGAATCCTGCCGGGGGCACCAGTCCTCACCTGGGAATACTTCTGAGTCAGCCGCTCGCGGCGCGAACACATGACACAGTTCATGACACAAGGTCGGGTATTCTGCCTGCGTGACCGCACCTCGGAAGGCGCGTCGGAAGCAGCGCGGGGCGATCGATGAGCTGCCCAGCGGTGCCCTGCGGGTGCGTGTCTATGCCGGAGTGGACCCGATCTCCGGCCGGCGCCACGACCTGACCGAGGTAATCCCGCCCGGTCCGAAGGCAGCCAGCCTGGCCGAGGCGACGCTCACCAGGTTCCTCAACCAGGTCGACGAGCAGCGCAACCCGCGCACCAGCGCGACCGTCGACCAGCTGTTGGACCGCTATCTCTCGACACTCGACGTCGGCCGGACCACGAAGAACGGCTACGTCCGGTACATGGCGAAGCACGTCCGCCCCTTCGTCGGCCACCTCAAGGCCGGTGCCCTGGATGCCGAAGCCCTCGACTCGCTCTACGCCGAGCTGCGCCGCTGCCGGCTGCACTGCACCGGACGAGCGCAGTTCGACCACCGGACTCCGCAAGAGCACGCGTGCGACTCGCGGTGCCGGCCGCATGCTTGTCGACCGCTGGCCAACTCAACGATCCGGCAGATCCACTTCATCCTGAGCGGCGCGTACAAGAAAGCAGTGCGGTGGCGCTGGGTCTCCATCAATCCCGTGACCATGGCCGAGCCGCCGGCGGCGCCCGCACCGGACCCGCAGCCACCGACCGCCGAGGAAGCCGCTCGCCTGATCC
>DASYLM010000204.1:0-2430 GCA_036009565.1 Pseudonocardia sp.
TCTGCCGCGCAGCAGGCCGACCAGTTCGGCGGTCTGGCGGGACAGCGGGCGGATCACCGGCAGGCGGGACAGCCGGACGAGTCGGCTGATCATCGGGACGGTGTGCTCGATGAGCAACCGGGTGCGGGTGGTGCCGGGGGAGCTGTCGTGCACCCAGTACAGCACCACGCCGAGCTGGTAGAGCCAGAGCAGCTCGGGCAGTGTGGCGGAGAGCTCGGCGCCGACCGTCACCGACGAGCCGTCGATGAGTTCCCGGTAGAGCGCGATGGAGCTGTCCCGGGCCGGCGAGGATGCTCGGCTGAACGGGGACAGCGGGTTGTCCGGCTGTGCCGCGGTGGCGAAGAACCGACCGGCGAACTCGTGATACGGATCGGCGGCGTCCAGCCAGGCCAGCAGGGCCCCGCGCAGCCGGGCGGCGAAGTCGGTGCTGGCGGCGAACACCTCGACACAGGCGGCCGTCTGGTCGGTCACCATCTGGTCGTAGAAGCCCTGGATCAACTCCTCCTTGGAGGAGAAGTAGTAGTACGCGTTGCCCACCGACACCCCGGCGCTGGCCGCCACCGCCCGCATCGTGGTGCCCTGGTAGCCCTGCTCGCGGAACAGCCGCAGCGCGGCCGCCACGATCTGCTCCCTGGTCCGTTCCGATTTCGGGGTGCGTGCGGTGGTGGCCGCCGGGTTGGGGTCCCGCTCCGGATCAGTCGGGTTCGAGGCGGGACCGGAGGCCGAAGCGGTCACGACTTGGCGCGCATCGCGGCGTTGAACTCCTCGTCCAGCTCCGCGACCCGGCGCGCGTCCCGGAGTCGGCCGAGCACCATCAGGGTGATCCCGTACACCGCGCCCAGAATTAGCAGTACCACGCCGAGCTTGGTGACGATCGCCTGCGCGACGCCCTCCACCGGTACGTCGACCGTGGAGATCACGGCCAGTACGCCGAGCGCCACCAGGTAGAACCCGACGACGACCAGCCGGACCAGCCCGGCGGCGCGCGGTCCCGGGTAGGCCTCTTCCAACATGGCCTGCCCACTGCGTCGGAGGATCGCTCCGACCGCCACGGTCAGGCCGGCGCCCACGATGAGCAGGACGAAATAGCTGACGAGAGCTGTGTTCATGGGGTCACTCCCCGTCGAGGTAAACCTGTTGAACCGTTGTTTTGAACGTGTTCGAAACCCAGTGAACACCCGGTCGGAGTCGAGCGCAAGCCGCGGCGCCGCTGGATCCGGAGGTCCTGGTCACGTGGCCCGGAGTTCTGTGCTGTGAACGGTTCCGCACCCCGAACGGGGCCCCGCGCACCAGATACCCGGTACGGGCACGGTGCATGCCGAAGCGCACTCTCGGTTACCGAGCCTCTGGTTACCGAGCTGCGCAGGGGGCAGGTCGCGCGGGCCGGAAACGTGTCTGGTGAGCAGTTCGGTAACGACGTGGCCCGCTATGCCAGCTGGTCGATCTCGGTGAGGATCCGGGTGCGTAGGTCGTCGGCGCAGAACGCGGACCGGACGACGGGGGACGCCGGGTCGGGTGACGACATGGGACGGACCTTCCGGGAGTGACGGGAGACGGGGCGCCGGCGTGAGCCGGGTCGCTCACCAGTCCGCGTCGCCCCGGTCGTAGCACTCGCCGTACAGCGGCCGCGCGAGCAGCTCGGCGCGGCGGGGGTCCATGGCCGCCAGCCTGCCCAGTCCGGGCGGGCACGGTCAAGGGCACGGTGAAGGGCACGGTCAAGGGCGCGGCCACCTGATGCGAGGCGGTATCGGCGGCCACCTAACGTGGGTGGCATGGATCTGCGCCACCACGGGGACGTCGACGCCGAGCCCGGCCTGCTGGACTTCGCGGTGAACGTCCGGGGTGACGGGCCGCCCGCCTGGTTGCGGGACCGGCTGGTGGCCACGCTGGACCGGCTCGGCCGCTACCCGTCCGCCGCCGACGACCTGGCCGCGCGGGAGGCCGCGGCCGCGCGACACGGCCGCCGCCCGGGCGAGGTGCTGGTGCTGTCCGGGGCGGCCGAGGGGTTCGCCCTGCTGCCCGCGCTGCGGCCGAGGCTTGCCGCCGTCGTGCACCCCGGGTTCACCGAGCCGGAGGTCGCGCTGCGGGCCGCCGGCGTCGAGGTGCACCGCGTGCTGACCGACGCCGCCGACGGGCACCGGCTGCGCCCCGGCGCGGTGCCGGCGGCCGCCGACCTGGTGGTGCTCGGCAACCCGACCAACCCGACGTCGGTGCTGCATCCCGCCGAGGTGGTGCGGGCGCTGGCCCGACGGGGCCGGGTACTGGTGGTGGACGAGGCGTTCGCCGACGCGGTGCCCGGCGAGCCCGAGTCCCTGGCCAGCGACACCGGCGACACCGGCGACACCGGCGACACCGGCGACACCGGTGACGCCAGCGACACCGGCGAGGCCAGCGACACCGGCGACGCGGGCGACGCCAGCGACGCGGGCA
>DASYLM010000205.1:0-4572 GCA_036009565.1 Pseudonocardia sp.
CAGCCGTTCATGCACGCGATGGCCGCCGAGGGGCGCCTCGCCGACGAGGCCTACCTGGCGCAGTTCGCGTTCGAGGAGGCCAAGCACATGCAGGGCTTCCGGATGTGGTTCGACGCCGTCGGGCTCACCGGTGACCTGCACGACTTCGCCGAGTACGGGCCCGCCTACGACGTCATCTTCAAGGTCGAGCAGCCGAAGGCGATGTGGGCACTGCTGGACGACCCGTCGCCGGCCGCGCAGATCCGCGCCTCGGTCACCTACAACCACATCGTGGAGGGCTGCCTGGCACTCACCGGCTACTTCGCCTGGGCGAAGGTCTGCAACAGCCGGGGACTGCTGCCCGGCATGCAGAAACTGATCAAGCAAATCGGCGACGACGAACGCCGCCACATGGCCTGGGGCACCTTCACCTGCCGCCGCCACGTGGCCGCCAGCGACGACAACTGGGCCGTCGTGGAGCAGCAGATGGGCAAGCTCATGGAGCCGGCGCTCGCGCTGACCAACGAGATCTACGGTCGCTTCGAGGGCCGGGAGACCCCGTTCGGCATCGACGAGGCCGAGATGGCGCAGTACGCCGCCGACAAGCTGAGCCGGCGGATGGAGTCGATCCAGGGCGCCCGCGGCCGCGACCCCCGGGAGATCGACGAGGACTACTCGCCGATGGACCTGGAGGACCGCTTCGGCGACGAGGACGCCAAACGGCACCAGGAGTCCCTGGTCAGCGCCGGCGGGTAGCGGCACCCCCCGGATCCGGCCGCACCTCGGTCGGGACGGAAGCTCGACTTTGCGCAAGACGCGCGACAGTGGCAAACGCCACCCTCGGGTCGTCGGTCCGATCTGGACCGACGGCCCGAGCGCCTGTAACGCCCTGACCAGCATCTTCAGTAGTTGATCGACGTGAGCCGAAGGTCCTGGCAGTTCTCGGATTAAGGTCACGCAGTTTTGAAACTAGATACGATCAGTTTCTTAAGGTAATTCTTACTGACGTGACGATCGCGACCAGGCCGACGAGCCGTGCCACCCAGGGCTGGGTGCTGCCCCTGTCGGTCCTGATCGTCGGCAGTTTCATGTCCGTGCTGGACACCAGCATCGTCAACGTCGCGGTACCGAAGATTCAGATCGAGCTGAGCGCCGCGCCCGACGACGTCGAGTGGATCGTCACCGGCTACACCCTGGCGCTGGGCATCGTGGTGCCGCTGACCGGCTGGCTCGGCATGCGCATCGGCCAGACCAGGCTCTACATCCTCTCGATGGTCGGCTTCGCGGCGGCCTCCGCACTGTGCGGCATGGCCTGGAACCTGGACACGATGATCGTCTTCCGGGTCATCCAGGCCATCCCCGGTGGCATCCTGCCGGTGGTCACCATGACGATGCTCTACCAGATCGTGCCGAGGGAGAAGATCGGCGCCGCGATGGGCATCTACGGCCTCGGCGTGGTCGTCGCACCGGCCGTCGGGCCCACCCTGGGCGGCTACCTGGTCGAGTACATCGACTGGCGGCTGATCTTCTACATCAACGTGCCGATCGGCATCCTCGGCACCATCGCCGCGGTCGTGGTGTTCCCCCGCATCGCGCCGACCAGCTGGCCGAAGTTCGACTTCTGGGGCTTCATCACCATCGCCTACGGCCTGTTCGCCATGTTGCTGGCCTTCTCGGAGGGCCAGAACTGGGGCTGGACCGGCTACCGGATCCTCGCCCTGTTCATCTCCGGCGCGCTCAGCCTGGCGCTGTTCGTAATCGTCGAGCTCGAGGTGGCCAACCCGCTCATCGACCTGCGGATCTTCAAGGTCCCGGCGTACGGGCTGTCCCTGGTCCTGCTCGGCGTGGCGATGACCGGCCTGTTCACCACGCTGTACTTCATCCCGCAGTACCTGCAGAACATTCAGGGACTGCAGGCGTTGGACGCCGGCCTGGTGCTGGTGCCCTCCGCGATCGTGCTCGTGGTGCTGATGCCGTTCGCCGGGCGGATCTACGACATGATCGGGCCCCGGGTACCGGTGGCGCTCGGGCTGGCGGTGATGGCCTACGGCTCCTACCTGCTGGCCGGGCTCACCCCGGACACCCCGCGCGCCGACATCGAGCTGTGGACCGCGGTCCGCAACGTCGGCACCGGGCTCGCGATGATGCCGATGATCACCGCCGGGGTGTCCGCGCTGCCCGCCAGGCTGACCTCCTCCGGCAGCGGCATGAACAACGTGATGCAGCGGGTGGCCTCCAGCGTCGCGGTGGCCGTGTTCGGCAGCCTCAACGCGACCGCGTCGGCGCAGATGATGTCCGACCGGGGTTCGCTGCTGAGCACCGGCGCGCAGGCCCTGCCGGCGGTGAGCGCGGCCAGTGAGAAGGGCGCGCCCGGCCTGCTGGGCATGTACCAGCAGCTCAGTGCAAGCGTGACCACCCAGACCTACGACAACGGGTTCTACATCGTGGCGTTGATGAGCGCGGGCGGCGCGGTACTCGCCCTGATGCTGCGGTCCGGCAAGCCGAAGAGCGCCGGCGGCCCGGTCCACGTCGAGGTCTAGGGCGGCGGCCCGGTCCACGTCGAGGTCTAGGCGCGCGATCCGGGGGGTCAGGCGCTGCCGGCTCGGGAGCGGACGAGGCGGGCCAGTGCCGGACCGGCTCGGGCCGGCTCAACGGGCCTCGAGGTGGCCCGCTCCACCCGGTCCAGGTCGTACGCCAGTGCCAGCAGCCAACCCCAGGCGTCCAGCGCGCGCAGCGCGGCGTGCGGCTCGGCGGCGAACCTGGCCGCCAGCGGGTTCGTCCGCAGCCGCGCCACCAGCGCGTTGGAGCCGCAGTTCGACGGGCGGCCGGCGGCGATCGCGTCCGCCACCTCGCGGTAACCGGTCGCCACGTCCCGGGCGGCGTCGTCGATCCGGTCCGCGACGGCCGGCCAGGGCAGCGGGTCGATCTCCGGGTGGCGGTTGGTGAGCATCTGCGCATCGCTGGCCAGCCGGTGCACCACGCTGAGCACGGTCAGCCAGTCGGCGTCGTTGCGGTGCGCCGGCTCGGACCGGTACTGGCCGTAGGTGTTCTCGAACAGCACCGCGAGCCCGTGCGAGCGGGGTATGCCCGGTGGCCGCCGGCACACCCCGCCGACCGCGTCGACCGTGGTGACCAGGTCGTCCGCGCCGGCCCGCAGCGCCGCCTCGGCGATCCGCCGGATCTCGCCGGCCCCGCCGCGTGGCCACACCGCCGCGCCGATGGCCGCCCCGATCAGCCCGCCGGCCACCACGTCCAGCAGCCGGGAGCCGGCCAGCTGCCAGGTGGCCGGGGACACCTGGGCGAACAGCGTGGCCACCACGATGGTGAAGCCGGCCTGGCCGTACGGCGGGCCGAACAGCGGGCCGGCCGCGAACGCCAGCACCATGACCACCGGCAGCATGACCGCATAGACGGTCGAATGGCCACCGATCACCGTGAGCAGCCCGGCACCCAGCGCCGCGCCGACCAGCGTGCCGGCGAACGCCGGGACCAGCGCGGCGCCACTGGCGATCAGCGAGGTACGCATCAGCGTGAGGGTCGCCAGCAGTACCCACATCCCGTGCGAGAGGTCGAACACGTCCACCGCGGCCCTGGCCACCGCGAGACCGACGGCCAGGCGCACCGCGTTCTGCAGGTACACCGAGCGCGGGGTGAGGTGGCTGAGCACCCGGCCACGCCACAGCGTGGCCGTCGACGCGGTCGTGTACCACGCGCTCGGCGACGGTGTGGCCGTGTTGTCGGGCTCGGCGCCGATGGCCGCGCGGGTGGCCGCGACGAGGCCGCGGGTGGACTCGGCCACGGCCAGCGCGGCCACGCCGGCGCGGAGTCCGTCCGGCAGCTCGATGCTGTCGCCGCGGCGGGCGATCCAACCGGCGCGGCGGTCCAGGTACTTCGCCACCATGGCCATCAGCGGCCCGGCGATCGGGGCCGGCCCGCGCCCGCGCAGCGCGGCCGCAACCTCGGCCAGCGAGGTGCGGACCGCGTCCAGTAGCGCCGCGGTGAGCTCGGCCGGCGGTGCGTCCCGGCTGTGCATCAGCTCGTCCAGCACGGCGGTCCGGGCTCCGATGATCCGGATCGCACCGGCAGCGTGGGTGAGCCCGCGGTCGCGGCGGCCTGGGCCGGCGGGGCGCTGCGGCACCGGTACCGCGGTCAGCCGCAGCCCCTCGAGCGCCTCCAGGGTGACCGCCCGCAGCTGCGCGTGCTCGGTCTCCGGGTGCAGCCGGACAGCGGCCAGGTACCGGGCGACAAGGTCGGCGGTGTCCGCGATCCGGGCACAGAAGGCGGGCGGCGCGGGCGCGGGCAGCAGTACCCGGTCGGCGACGATCAGCAGCCCGACCCCGATGACCAGCCCGATCAGCCGCTCGGGCAGCGTCTCCGGGGCGTACGGCGGGAAGCACGGCAGGATGTAGAACAGCTGCATCCCGTTGACCAGCCCGATCAGCCGTGGACCACCGACGCCGGCGTAGGCCACCCCGAAACCGACCATCAGCATGCCGAGCACCGCCGCCCACGTGGTCACCGCGAGCACGGTGCCCAGCGCGACCAGGGCGGCGGCCGCCGGCAGCGCGGCAAGGTAGACCCGGGTGCGGATCG
>DASYLM010000206.1:0-8086 GCA_036009565.1 Pseudonocardia sp.
GCGCCGAACACGGCGAGCGCCGCGTCGCCCTCGAACTTGTTGATCCAGCCGCCGCAGGTCTCCACGACCTCCACCACGACGCTGAAGAACTGGTTCAGCAGCGCCACGACCTCCGTCGGTGGGCGGGCGCCGGCCAGCGCGGTCGAGCCGACCAGGTCGACGAACAGCACCGCGACCCTGCGCACCTCACCGCCCAACCGGACCTCCGAGGCGGCCGCGGCGGCACTCGCCACGTCGTGGCCGACCTGGCGGCCGAACAGGTCACGGATCCGGTCGCGCTCCCGCAGGCCGGCGGCCATCGTGTTGAAACCAGCCTGCAGCTGGCCCAGCTCGGAGCGGTCGTAGACCGGTAGCGACACATCCAGGTCGCCCTGCTCGACCTGCTGCAGGGCCATCCGCACCGAGCGGACCGGGTCGGCCACCGCGCGGGCGGCGCCCACCGTAGTGAGGAAGCCCATCGCCAGTGCCACCGCGCAGCCGGCCAGGATCACCAGGCCCAGCTGGTCGGCCGGCACGTCGCCGTAGATCATCGAGCCGAGGCCGGCCACCAGCAGACCGCAGACCGGGACGCCGGTGCCGAGCATCCAGAACAGCACCGGCCGCAGCAGCACGCTGCTCTTGGAGCCCTTCGTGGGTGGGTTGCCGGCCAGCACGCGGGACACCGCGCGGCGCAGGATGCGCTCCGCCAGCAGGTAACACAGGGCGCAGGTGGTGATGCCACCGACGAGCACGTCCTCGGCGACAGCCAGCCCCAGCCGTACCGAGAACGACGCGTTGACCACGCCGAACAGCACCGCCGCCACGACCCAGATGATGGTCAGGACCAGCGTCACCCGCAGTGGTCCGTAGAGCACGAGCTGGCGCTCCTGGCGGGCGTCGTCGACCCGCGCGCGGAACCACAGCCCGATCCAGAGCATGCCCAGCGGAATGGTGATCGCCAGGTAGCCGAACATGAGCGTGAGGTTGACCAGCAGTACCCGCTGCGGGTCAACCAGGTCGCCCTTGGGCAGCACCCAGAGCGCGAACGCCGCCGTGCCAGCCGTACCGACGACGTTCGCGGTGATCATCACCGCCGCGAGCAGCAGTCGTGCCGGCCAGTCAATGACCGACCGCCGCCCCCCGGCGCGCCTGGGTCTCACCACGGTCGACAAGGCTACGCCCCGAGGTTGGACCGACCGCGGTGTTACCCCCCGCTGTTACCCCCGGACGACGGTCCCCACGCCGACCTGCGCGCGCCGCGACGGCGGCTCCAGCCGCAGTCCGCGACCCACCGCACCGCCGAGGTAGATCGGCCGCCGCACGTGCAGCACCGGCCAGGCCGGCGAGGCCGGGAAGAACGCGCTGAGCTCCGAGCCGGGCAGCAGCCCGAACTTGGCGCAGGTGTCGACGAACGCGTCGTACTGCTTGACCGCCTCGGACACATTCCCGGCCGCCAGGTGCGCCTCGATCAGCGCACGCCGTGCGCTCTCCCGCAGCGGTGCCTCCTCGACCACCAGCATCCCGGCCCGGATCGCCGGCTCGTGCCGGCCCGCCTCGGTCAGGCGGCGGCAGAGCGACTCGAGGGCGTGCAGGCGGACCCGGTGGAACCGCTCCCGCTCCTGGCGCGCCCAGACCTCACCGAAACCGGGCAACAGGTCGGCGGACAGCTCTTCGACCAGCTCGTCCGCCGCGGTTGCCTCGACCTGGGCCGGGTTGTTCTTCCACGCGCGCAGCCGCTCCAGCGCGTGCGCCAGGTCGACGTCGACGTGGTCGGCCAGCCGGAGCGTGTCGCCCTCGGCGGTCACCAGCTCGCCGAGCGCGTCACACACCCCTTCGAGAGTGCCCAGCGCGACATCGGTGGAGCGTTCCGGCCAGAGCACCGTGGCGAGCTCACCGGTGGTGCGCGGAGTGGCGGTCACCGCGAGCAGCGCGAGCAACCGGCGCTCGTCCGCGTCGAGCGGAGAGATGGTGGTATCGGTGTCGGCTCGACCGCCGAGGGGAATTCGTAGCTCGAACGAGCCCAGTATTCGCAGCCAGGGCCGGCGTACCGGCACGTCACAACATGGCTGTTGGTCCGACATTTCGTGTGTCCCCACATTTCGGCCAGCGGACGCACTCGAGCCCCTCGAGCTACCGCCAACACGGATGATGTTTGCCGACGCGTCTGAACGCCTTCGGGCGCGGGTCGGCCCAAGTAGTGTCCCCGCTATACGGGATGCTGGCTAGGTCCGATCCGGGAATCATCTTCGCCCATTCGTGCCGCTCACCCCGCACCGGGGTCGAAATTGCCTGTCCGTCCTAACTGGACGGGTGCATGAGGTAGCCCGTTCAGGTCCGTGCGGACTGCACCCGCACATGTGTCCCGCGCGCGTCGGTCCACACATGTAGCAGGTCACAGTGTTGCCGGGCGATCCACATGCCCCGTCCGCGCGGGCTGTTCGGATGCGGCGGACGCAGTCCGGGCAGGGGTTCGCGCAGTGTGCCACTGTCGTGAACTTCACAGATCAACTGGTCGTCCTGGCGCCAGATCTGCAGCAGCCCGACCCCGTAGCCGTGCTCGACGGCATTGCTCGCAACCTCGTTCACCGCGAGCACGAAGTCCTGTGCGTGCGGCTGGCTCATCCGGGTGTACCCGGTGGCCTCGCCGACCGCCGTGCGAAGGTCGATCAGCTGCCACGGCGTGAAGGTGAGCTCGCGGTCCGGTGGGCCGAGCCGGGGCGGTGGCAGCACCGGGTGCATGGAGAGGACCTCACTCGGCGTCCGCACCTCCGCGTTCTCCCTCGGGGTGCCGTCGGCGCCGATCACCTCGGTGTGGTTCCACCGGACCGCGGCCGACACCGTCTCGGTCTCCAACCCGGTGGGGTAGAGGCAGGTGATGGTGACCGGCAGTGCCGCCAGCGCCACGTTGGTGGCCGCGTCCGCCTCCACCCAGGCCGACGGGTGCAGGCCCGGCCGGTGCGGGTGGTGCTCCACGAGCACCTCGACGGGCCCGGCCCAGTTGGTGAGCTCGCTCAGCTCCTGGGCGCGCAGCGAGATCACCCCCTGGCCGGACTCACACAACAGGGAGTCCGGTGGCGGCAGGTGGATCAGCCCGGCCGAGTCGCCGAGCACCCCGCGCAGCCGGCGTTCGGTAGGGGCGGATGCAATCACCGCCACCGGGGTGTCCCGGTTGAGTGCCCGTTCGATCATCGGCACCGCGACGTCGACCAGATGGTCCGAGGAGGTGTAGTACGCGGCCCGGTGGGTGAACCGCCTCGGCAGTGCGGTCCGGGTGCTCTCGAACCTCACGGCGCGATCGCTTCCCGCAGCGTCAGCTGGGCGGTGAACCCGGCGCCGCAGCGGTCCAGCACCCGGCGGATGCACGGCTGCACCCCGTAGAGCACCAGCCGGTGGCTCTGCGGGAAGCTCTCGGCGGCCTGCACGAACTGGATGATGGTGGTGACATCGGCGAAACGCAGCGACTCCAGGTGGACCTGGATCTCGTCGGTCTGGCCCGCCGCGCGCAGTGCCCGGTCCAGTTCCTTGTCGATGATGGTGCGGACCAGGTGCCGATTGCTGAAGTCGATCTCGCCGGATACCCGGGTGGTGTACGGCGCATGCCGGGTGATCCGCAGCAGCCCGTCGTCGTAGATCGCGGGAGTGGCCACTTCGATCGAATGCATCTCGCGTAGTTCGGTGAGTTCGGACGTCGACCAGTCCGTCCGTTCGTATTGGCACAGCATGGTCACCGGGTGGCCCTGCATGCCCTCGTGCAGCGTCCGGTCGTACTCGGCGAGCGGGACGCCCGCCGGCCGGTGTACCGCGCCGCCCGGCTCGTCGGTGACCCGGACGCCGGCATAGCCCTCGGACAGGGACTTGCCGATGGTCTGGGAGACCAGCCCGGCCATCTCCGGCAGGGACAGCTTCCAGAGCTGGTTCGTCAGCTCCGGCGGGAAGACGGCCAGCTGTCCGGTGCGCAGGTAGTCGTCGACGTCGATATTGTCCTCACGCAGCCGGCGCAGCAGCGGCTCCGTGGAGCGGGCACCGTCGTAGTAGAGGATCTTCTCGTGGCGCCTGAAGCCCTCGGCCACGAACCCGGCCGCGATCTCCCAATGTTGTTCGTCGCTATCCATCACGACGCATGCGTGATCGCCAAGCGCGATCTCGTGCAGCGTCTTGGACACTGACAAATTTCACCCGCCCGAGTTCATCACCGTGTGCCGCCCGGGGCCAACTGTATGTGATCGAGACGGCACCACGGCACTCAGCCAGGCCGGGCGGCGCGAACAGAGCGCCGAACGGACGCTCGAGCAGCCATGAACTGCGCTGCTGGCTCGTTGACCGGGCCCGTAGCGGTACCAGATTGCACATCAGCCGCATACGCAACATGCGTATGACGTTCGTCGACTTCCCCGCAACTCACCGGGGCTGTTCACCGGGCCGGACGTGGCCCCGCGCGCCGTGCCGGCGGGCGCTCACCCGGACCGTGGCGCGCAGCAGCCCGATGACGAGCAGGCCGCCGCCCACCAGGCCCACCCCGACGGGGTTCGAGCCGGGCGCCACCATCAGGTAGAGCACGGTCAACAGTGGCCACCAGACCAGGGTCGAGGCCAACCGGCTGCCGGCCAGCAGCGGTTCGGGGTTCACCCTCGGTCGCTCGATCGGGCCGGCCATCACGTCACCGGATACCGGGTAAGCCCGCGCCCCGCGCCGCCCGCACTGTCGTTCTCGGTGTGTTCCGGTGTCGCCCGCGCATGGTCAACCCCCTGGACCCGGTCGGGTTCCGACCGGTTGGGCAGTGATCTTCCCGACATCGCGATGGTGCCATCAGGAGCCGACGATCCCGGTGAGGCGGGCGCTCCCCAACGGGTGTGTCGGATCAGTTCACGAATGGTCAACTGGCTCTTCGGCGGAGGACGGGGCACGCTGACCGCGTGCGGAACCCGATTCCCCCCGGTCACGGGGCGCGGCCGAGCTGGGCTGCCGGTCAACCACGGCGCCGACGGAACGGGCCGGGTCCATCACTGCGTGTGATCGTGCGATCGTCATGATCGTGGATTCCTGGCGTTTGGTCGAGTCTGAGCTCGACGTGGACCGGTTGGCGCAGACCGAGTCTCTGTTCGCGCTGTCCAACGGGCACGTCGGGCTGCGCGGCAACCTCGACGAGGGCGATCCGCACGCGCTGCCCGGGACCTACCTGAACTCGCTCTACGAGTCGCGGCCGCTGCCCTACGCCGAGGCGGGCTACGGGTACCCCGAGTCGGGCCAGAGCGTCATCAACGTGACCAACGGCAAGCTGATCCGGCTGTTGCTGGACGACGAGCCGTTCGACATCCGCTACGGCGAGCTGCACCGCCACGAGCGCACCCTGGACTTCCGGGACGGCGTGCTGCGCCGCGAGGTGGAGTGGACCAGCCCGGCCGGCCAGCGGGTCAAGGTCCGGTCCACCCGGCTCGTCTCCTTCGTGCAGCGCTCCATCGTGGCCATCCAGTACGACGTCACCCCGGTGGATGAGCCGGCCCGGATCGTGCTGCAGTCGGAGCTGATCGCGAACGAGCAGCTCCCGCCGGCCGGCAACGACCCCCGGGTGGCGGCGGTGCTGGAAGCTCCCCTGGAGGCGGAGGAGGCCGACGCCAACCACAGCGGCGCGGTGATGGTGCACTCCACCAGGGTCAGCGGGCTGCGGATGGCCGCGATGATGGACCACCTCTGGGAGGGCGCGGACGACGTACTGGTCACGACCGACTGCAAGCCCGACGTCGGCAGGCTCACCCTGAGCACCACGCTGCAACCCGGTCAGACGTTCACCCTGACCAAGTTCGTCGGCTACGGCTGGTCCAGCCGGCGCACCCGCCCGGCGCTGCGCAGCCAGGTGGCCGGCGCGGTCACCGGCGCCCGGCACACCGGCTGGGAGGGGCTGTGCGCCGAGCAGCGTGAGTACCTGGACGACTTCTGGGAACGCGCCGACGTCCGGCTCGACGGCGACGACCGGCTGCAGCACGCCATCCGCTTCTCGCTGTTCCATGTGCTGCAGGCCGGCGCGCGCACCGAGCAGCGGGCCATCCCGGCCAAGGGGCTGACCGGCTCCGGCTACGACGGGCACACCTTCTGGGACACCGAGACGTTCCTGCTGCCGGTGCTCACCTACACCGCGCCGCACGCCGCCAGGGACTCGCTGCGCTGGCGGCACAGCACACTGGATCTGGCCAGGCAGCGGGCCGCTCAGCTCGGGCTGGCCGGCGCCGCCTTCCCGTGGCGCACCATCCGGGGTCAGGAGAACTCGGCGTACTGGCCGGCCGGGACGGCGGCCTACCACATCAACGCGGACATCTCCGACGCCGTGCTGCGCTACGTGAACGCGACCGAGGATGCCGACTTCGAGCGGGACTACGGGCTGGAGATCCTGGTCGAGACGGCCCGGCTGTGGATCTCGCTGGGCCACGCCGACGCGGCCGGGAAGTTCCGCATCGACGGCGTGACCGGGCCGGACGAGTACAGCGCGATCGCGGACAACAACGTCTACACGAACCTGATGGCGCAGCGGAACCTGCGCGGCGCGGTGGACGTGGTGAAGGCGCACCCGGAGAAGGCCGCCGAGCTGGACGTGAAGCCGCCGGAGGTCGAGCGCTGGCGCCGGGCCGCCGAGTCGATGTACGTGCCCTACGACGAGCGCCTCGGCGTGCACCCGCAGGCCACCGGGTTCACCGACCACGAGCGGTGGGACTTCGAGAACACCCCGCCGGAGCGCTACCCGCTGCTGCTGCACTACCCCTACGGCGACATCTACCGCCGCCAGGTGATCAAGCAGGCCGACCTGGTGCTGGCCCTGCACCTGCGCGGGGACGCGTTCACCCCCGAGCAGAAGGCCCGCGACTTCGCCTACTACGAGCCGCTCACGGTGCGCGACTCGTCGCTGTCGGCGTGCACCCAGGCCATCGTGGCCGCCGAGATCGGGCACCTGCGGCTGGCGCAGGACTACCTGGTCGAGGTGGCGCTGACCGACCTGGACGACCTGCACCAGAACACCGGCAGCGGGTTGCACATGGCCAACCTGGCGGGCGTGTGGCTGGGGCTGGTAGCCGGGTTCGGCGGGATGCGCGACCACGACGGGGCGCTCACCTTCGCGCCCCGGCTGCCCCCGGGCTGGACCCGGCTGCGGTTCGGGATGACCTGGCGCGGGAGCCAGCTGCGGGTGGACATCACCGCCGGCGAGGCGAGCTACAAGCTGGCCGACGGCGAGCCGCTGGCGCTGCGCCACCACGGGCAGAAGATCACCGTGCGGGCCGGCAAGACGCTGACCAAGCCGATCCCACCCGCGATCACCCCGGCACCGGTGCACCAGCCGGCCGGTCGCCCGCCGCTGACCGGCCGACCCGACGGCGTCCCCTGGGGCGGCTGAGACGGCCGAGTACCGGCGGCCGTGGCGCGTCACACCTGCGCCGGGTGTGACGTCACAGCAGCGGTGGCACCACCGCGTCGATCAGGTGCGGGCCGGGCTCGGCGAGCGCGTTGGCCAGCGCCGAGGCGAACTCCTCGCTGGTCGTCGCGCGGACGGCCGGCACGCCCATGCCGGTGGCCAGCGCGACGAAGTCCAGGTTCGGGTTGGCCAGGTCGAGCAGCTCGCGGGCCTTCGGGCCGGGCGCGCCGTCGGCCTCGGTGGTGGCCGCGCCGACCTTCTGCAGCTCGAGCCGCAGGATGGCGTAGGCGCTGTTGTTGTAGACCACCGTGGTGACGTCGAGGTTCTCCCTGGCCTGGGTCCACAGCGCGGAAATGGTGTACATCGCCGAGCCGTCCGCCTGCAGGCAGAGCACCGGCCGGTCCGGCGCGGCGATCGCGGCGCCGGTGGCCGCCGGCAGCCCGAAGCCGATCGCCCCGCCGGTCAGGGTCAGCCAGTCGTGCCGGGGTGAGCCCTCGGTGGCCGCCGGCAGGGAGAGGCCGGAGGTGTTCGCCTCGTCGACCACGATCGCGCCCGCCGGCAGCAGCGCGCCGACCGCGGCGGCGGCGGTGTCGGCGGTCAGCGCGCCGGTGGGCAGCTCCGGCAGCTTGGCCGGTGCGGTGGTCGCCACGGTGCCCGGCGCGAGCTCGTCGGCCAGCTGGGCCAGCGCGACCGCCGGCGCACCCTCGGGCG
>DASYLM010000207.1:0-6087 GCA_036009565.1 Pseudonocardia sp.
CAGCCGTTCATGCACGCGATGGCCGCCGAGGGGCGCCTCGCCGACGAGGCCTACCTGGCGCAGTTCGCGTTCGAGGAGGCCAAGCACATGCAGGGCTTCCGGATGTGGTTCGACGCCGTCGGGCTCACCGGTGACCTGCACCAGTTCACCGAGTACGGACCGGCCTACGACATCATCTTCAAGGTCGAGCAGCCGAAGTCGATGTACGCGCTGCTGGACGACCCGTCGCCGGCCGCGCAGGTCCGTGCCTCGGTCACCTACAACCACATCGTCGAGGGCTGCCTGGCGCTGACCGGCTACTTCGCCTGGTCGAAGATGTGCGCCAGCCGCGACATCCTGCCGGGCATGCAGAAGCTGATCAAGCACATCGGCGACGACGAACGCCGCCACATGGCGTGGGGCACCTTCACCTGCCGCCGCCACGTGGCCGCCGACGACGCGGTCTGGAACGTGGTGGAGGAGCGGATGGGCGAGCTCATGCAGCCGGCCCTTGACCTCATCGCCGGGCTCTACGGGCAGTTCGAGGAGCAGGGCAAGGAGATCCCGTTCGGCATCAAGCAGGAGGAGATGCTCGGGTACGCGACCGAGAAGCTGGGCCGCCGGCTGGAGTCCATCCAGGGTGCCCGCGGCCGCGACCCCCGGGAGATCGACGAGGACTACTCGCCGATGGACCTCGAGGACCGCTTCGGCGACGAGGACGCGGAGACGCAGCGCCGGGCACTGGTCGGCGCGGCCGGCGCCTGACGCGCGGCCCGAGGAGCGCCCTAGACCTAGATCGCGTCCGGGGCATGGGTCACCTGGCGGACCGCCGACTCGCGGGTCCGCCAGGTGATCGCGGCCCCGATGACCAGCGCGGAGCTGGTGCACAGGAACACCGCCTTCATGCCGAGATGCCCGCCGATGAAGCCGCCCACCAGGGGACCGGCGACCTGCCCGACGTACTGGGCGCTGATCGCGTACCCCAGGATCTGGCCGACGCTGGGGCGGGCGACGGTGTGCCGGATCGAGGAGGTGATCGCCGGCAGCAACCCGCCGAGGCTCAGGCCCATCAGGAAGCGCAGAATGCCCAGCTCGACGTTGTTCGCGGCGGCGGCCTGCAGCGCCAGCAACCCCGCCGAGACCAACAGGCAGACGCAGATGACCGGGGCGTGCCCGATGCGGTCGGCGAGCTTGCCCAGCCGGGGCGCGGACAGGATGGTCCCGAGCGCGCCGGCCGCCATCACCACACCGGCGATGGAGGAGATGGCCGTCGCGCCGCGGGCGAGCTGGCCGACGTAGACGGTGATGATCGGTTCGATCGACATGGTGGCGAACATCAGCAGCGTCGCGGTCAGCAGCAGCGCGGCGACCCGACCCTTGTGCTCGACGTTGGACCAGGCGCTGACCCGGGCTTTCGGCGCGACGGTGGAGACCGTCCCGGCCGGGCGGACCCGCTTCTGCTCCTTGACCCCGAACGCGGTCGCCAGGAACGCGCAGAAGATCACCGCGCCGGCGACGAAGAAGGTCAGCCGGATCCCGATCAGGTCCGGCGCGATCCCGCCGAGCAGCGGACCGACCACATTGCCGGCCATGATCCCGGCCGACAGCACGCCCAGCGCCCACGCGCCGCGGTTCCTCGGGGTCTGCGCCGCGACCAGCACCGTGGAGCCCGAGGCGTAGCCGCCCAGCAGGCCGGTCAGCAGCCGCAGTGCCACCAGCTGCCACACGTTCTGCGCCAGCCCGGTCAGCGACATCGCAACGGCCATCCCGAGGCTGGCCCTGATCAGCATCGACTTCCGCCCGTAGCGGTCGCCCAGCGCGCCCCACAGCGGTGCGGTGAGCGCGGCGGTGAAGAACGTGGCGCCGTAGGCGATCCCGGACCACTGCACGACGGCGGCCGGATCGCGCACGCCCAGCTCCCGGACGTAGAGCGGTAGGTAGGGGAGCAGCAACGTCATCGACACGATCGTCGTGAACGAACCCGCGAAGCAGACGAACAGGTTCCGCCGCCACGCCGGGTTGATGTCCTCGGGCTGCTCCTGGTCTTCCATGGCTATCCCATTCTGTGGGAAGATGGTCCTACCCGTTGGACGACGGTAGCACCGCCCCGCCGATTCGGCCGAGGGGTATGTGTCGCTGCGCACGGCGGCGCAGGACCGTCAGCCGGGGCACGCGGCGGCGCCGGACGGGTGCGCGTCCGGCGTGCCGGGGCCTCTGGGTCCGCTCAGTCCGGGTCGCCGAGGCCCGACTCGTCGAGCAGCCCGTAGTGGCCGGCCATCCCGGCGGCCTCGATCCGGTTCGGCAGCCTGAGCTTGTGCAGCAGTGCCGCGACCATCCGCTTCGCGGTGCGCTCGGAGACGAACATCCGGGTGGCGATGTCGGCGGTCTCCAGGCCGCGCGCGATCAGCACCCAGAGCGTGCGGTCCTGGCTGTCCAGGCGCTCCAGCAGCTCGTCCGGCGGTTTGCGGGCCGAGGCCAGCAGTGCGTCCAGCAGCTCTCCGTGCATCACCCGCAGCCCGGCGGCCACGGTGAGCAGTGGGGCCAGCAGCACATCCGGGTCGGCCGACTTCGGCAGGTAGCCGTCCGCGCCGGCGCGCAGGGCCCGCTCGGCGAGCGCCAGGTTGTCCGAGCCGGACAGCGCCAGTACCCGGGTGGCCGGGCGGCGCTGCTTCACCTGGCGGACCGCGACCGCACCGCCGAGCGGTGGCATGGCCAGGTCGATGATGGCCAGGTCGGCGGAGCAGGACTCGACCACGGTCGCGGCCTCTTCGACCCGGGTGGTCAGCCCTCCGACCACGAACCGGTCGCCGGCCTTGGACTCCAGCAGCAGTGCCAGGCCCTGCGCGAACAGCTCGTGGTCATCGACGATCACGACCACCAGTGGCCGCGATCCCGGATCGCTCATGTCGGCAGACTCTCACAGTCGGCGGCCCGGCGTGCTCAGAGTGCCGGTGCGGTCGGCGCTTGACGCGCGGTGCGGTCCAGGCCAGAGTGACCGGCGGTGCCGGACAGTGTGTCCAGACAGTATGATCGTGCGGTGGGCGCTGAGGAAGGTGGGCGGGTGAGCGACGGTCGCGAAGAGGTCCTGGTCGGCCGGGAGGGCCGGGTCGGCTACCTGACCCTCAACCGCCCCGCCGCGATGAACGCGATCACCGTGCGGCTGGGCCAGGAGCTGGAAGCGGGAGTCCGCGACCTCGCCGTGCTGGTCGACGTGATCATCATCCGCGGTTCCGGCCGCAACTTCTGCGTCGGCGGGGACGTGCCCGAGCTGGCCCGGCTGCGTGCGGAGGGTCGGGACGCGCTCGCCGAGCTCTTCCTGTCCTTCCGCCGCGCGCTGGCCGCGATCGCCGAGGCACCGGTGCCGGTGGTCGCCATGGTCGAGGGCAACGCCGTCGCCGGCGGCTTCGAGCTGATCCAGGCCTGCGACATCGCGGTGGCCGCCGCCGACGCCCGGCTGGCCGACATCCACTCCCGGTTCGGCCAGATCCCCGGCGGCGGCAGCACCCAGCGGCTCGCCAAGATCGTCGGTATGAACCGGGCGCTCGGCCTGATCCTGACCGGCGACCGGATCAGCGGCTCCGACGCCGCCAGCTGGGGCCTGGTCTACCGCGCGGTGCCGCCGGCGAACCTGGAGCAGGCGGTCGCCGACCTGGTCACCCGGCTGGCCAGTGGCTCCCGGACGGCCCTCGCGGCGAGCAAGCGGCTCGTGCGGGCCAGCGCCGAGGTGTCCCTGGAGCAGGGGTTGGACCTGGAGTTGGAAGCCGTGCTGGACCATCTGGTCGGGCCGGCCGGGGACGCCGCGGTGGCCGCGTTCAGCGAACGTGAAGGGCAGAGATGACGGAGCAGCTCATAGCTAGAGGCATGGTCCTGCTCGACCTGGACGACTCCGGGGTCGGGCGGCTCACCCTGAACCGGCCGGAGGCGGCCAACGGGATGAGCGTGCCGTTCCTGCGGGCGCTCTACGACGCGTTGATGCGCTGTCACAGCGAGCCGAGGCTGCGGGTTCTGGTGGTGTCCGGCGCCGGGCCGAACTTCTGCGCCGGCGGGGACATCAAGGACTTCGCCTCGAAGGGTGAGGGGCTGCCGGACTACCTGCGCGAGGCGACCTCCTGGCTGCAGATCTCGGTGAGCGCGCTGATGCGGCTGAACGCACCGGTGATCGCCGCCGTGCACGGCTTCGCGGCCGGCGGCGGCGGGTTCGGCCTGGTGTGCGCCGCCGACCTGGTGGTGGCCGCCGAGTCGGCGAAGTTCCTGCCCGGTGCGACCCGCGCCGGGATGGCCCCGGACGCCGGCGTGTCGGTGACGCTGCCCAGGCTGGTCGGGCTGCGCAGGGCGATGAACCTGGTGCTGACGAACCCCGTCCTGAGCGCCGAGGAGGCCCTCGACATCGGGCTGGTCAACCAGGTCGTGCCGGACGCCGAGCTGACCGGGGCCGCCGACAAGCTGGCCGCCACCCTGGCCGCCGGTGCCCCGCTGGCACTGGCCGCGAGCAAGCGGCTGCTCTGGGACGGGGTGGGCCGGTCGGTGGAGACCGGGCTGCCGGACGAGGCGCGCACGGTCTCCGAGCTGTCCGGTAGCGCGGACGCCAGGGAGGGGCTGGCGGCTGTGATCGAGCGCCGCCGGCCCGTGTTCACCGGGAAATGAGCGGCGCGGTGGCTCGGCTGGCCGGCCAGCGCGCGGTGGTCACCGGGGGAGGGCGGGGCATCGGCGCCGGGATCGCCCGCCGGCTCGCCGCCGAGGGCGCGCACGTCACGGTGGCCGACATCGACCTGGAACCGGCCCGCGCGGTGGCCGGGGAGATCGGCGGCGAGGCGGTCGCGCTGGACGTGGCCGACCCGGACGCCGTGCGCGCCGCGCTGGGCGGTGACCGCACCTTCGAGATCCTGGTCAACAACGCCGGCTACGACCAGTTCTGCTGGTTCACCGAGGTCACCCCGGAGCAGTGGCGGCGGATGCTGGCGGTGAACCTGGAGGGTGTCTTCGCCTGCACCCAGGCGGTGCTGCCGGCGATGCAGCGGGCCCGCTACGGGCGGATCGTGACGGTGTCCTCGGAGGCCGGTCGCATCGGCTCCAAGGGCAACGCGGTGTATGCGGCGACCAAGGCGGCGGCGGTCGGCTTCAGCAAGTCCATCGCCAGGGAGAACGCCCGGTTCGGCATCACCGCGAACACGCTGGTGCCCGGCCCGATCGACACCCCGCTGCTGGACAAGGTGCGGGCGCAGGGGGAGATCGGGGACCGGCAGATCGCCGCGATGATCGCCGGCACCCAGCTGGGCCGCCTCGGCAGCACGGCGGAGGTCGCCGCCGGCGCCGCGTTCCTGGCCTCACCGGAGGCCGGCTTCGTCACCGGCGAGACCCTCGGCGTCTCCGGCGGCATGGGCCTCGGCGCCTGACCTGACCCCGGTGCCCGCCCGCACATCCCCGCGAGTCGGGGTTTTTGTCAGGGCGAGTCGGGGATTTGGTCAGGGCGAGTCGGGGTTTTCGTCAGCGTCCTTCGAACCGGGCCGGGCGCTTCTCGATGAACGCCGCGCGGCCCTCGGCGTAGTCGAACGTGCCGCCGTGCTCCTGCTGCCGGTCGGCCTCGCGGGCCAGGTGCGCCGCCAGCCCGGCCTGTGCCGCCTCGTTCAGCGTCCGCTTGACGTTCGCCAGTGCCACCGTCGGGCCGGCTGCCAACCGGGCGGCCAGTGCGCGGGCGGCCGGGAACAGCTCCGCCGCTGGGTGCAGCTCGTTCACCAGTCCCCAGCTCAGCGCGGTCGCCGCCGGCAGTCGTTCGCCCAGCATGGTCAACTGGGCCGCCCTGGCCAACCCGACCCGCTCGGCGAGGAAGTACGAGATGCCGCCGTCCGGCATCACGCCGATGCGGACGAACGCCATCATCAGGTACGCGTCCTCGGCGGCCAGGATCAGGTCGCAGGCCAGCGCCAGCGAGGCGCCGATGCCCGCGCACGCTCCGTGCACCGCCGCGACCACCGGTTTCGGCGCGGACCGGATCGCCAGCACGATCGGGTTGTAGATCTCGCGCAGTCGACCTGACACGTCGGGGTCGCCGTTCGGCATCAGCTCGCGGGCGTTCTTCACGTCCGCCCCCGCGCAGAATGCCCGGCCGGC
>DASYLM010000208.1:0-8653 GCA_036009565.1 Pseudonocardia sp.
CAGGCCGACCTTGCCGTCATCGACGAGCAGCCGGTCGTCCGGGCGGGCGTCGTCGGCCAGCCCGGCGTAGGTGGTGGACACCCGGTCGTGGGTGCCGGCCACCTCTTCGACGGTGATCCGCACCTCTTCACCGGTGCGCCACTCCACGGGGCCCGCGGCGAAGCGGCCGAGGCGGATCTTGGGGCCCTGCAGGTCGCCCATGATGCCGACCGCTCGGCCTTCCGCGTCGGCGGCCTCCCGGACCAGCTCATAGACCCGCTTGTGGTCCTCCCGGTTGCCATGGCTGAAGTTCAGCCGGGCAACGTCCATTCCGGCCTGCACCAGGTCCCTGATGCGTTCGGGGCTCGCGGTGGCGGGTCCCAGGGTACAAACAATCTTCGCACGACGGCTCACACCGGCAAATCCTAGCGCTCGCTCGTAGCCACCCCGGCTACGACGAGGTGAACGTCTGGTCCGACCGGCGGTGGCCGGCGGGCCGGCCCGGCAGCCTTGCCACGTGGTCACCAGTCACTGAGCAGCACTTTTGCGCACCTCGGCGCCGGTGATCGGACGACCCGTCTCCCCAGCTGAATGCTCGTTTCGGTCATTTGCGCCATTTGCGCCAACCCGTGTTGACAGCCGCGATTCAGCGCCGGGGCCGCTCGGTCGGGCCGACATGGTCGGTCAGCCACTCGATCAGCGGGTTGAGCGTGCGCCAGTGCGCGGCCACCTCGCCGGTCAGCTCGGTACTCAGCATCAGGTCCTCCCCGGACCAGCGTCGCCAGGCGTAGAGCGAGCGGTGCCGCAGCAGCTCCAGGCGGGGGTGTGCCGGGTCCACCCCGCGCGGGCGGGTTGCCAACTGGTCACCGGCGACGGTCAGCCCGGCCTTGGCCACCCTGCCGAGCCGGCGGCGCAGATCCTCGCCGCGGCGCTCCTCGTCCACCGCCACCCGGTAGCGGGCGATCTGGTCGCCGGCCATCTGGTAGTAGCCGCCGGCGATCATGATCCCGTCCGCGCCGGCCTGGACGTAGTAGCCGCCGACGGTCGCCCCGCAGTGCGTCTTGTACGGCGTCTTGTCGGCGCTGAACCGCACGTCGCGGTACGGGCGGAAGATCTTTCCCCGGCCGAACTCGGGCTCCAGCTCCGCGAGCAGGGCCGTCATCGGCGCCTTCACCTGCTCCTCGTAGACCGCCTTGTTGTCGGCCCAGTACGCCTTGGAGTTGTCCGCTTCCAACCCGTCGTAGAAGTCGACCAGCTGCTCCCCGAACCCGGCAAAACCCATGACTGGCACGCTATCCCTCGTAGTGGTCGGGGTATCCGGGGTCCTCGGGGTAGGCCGGTTCCTCGGGGAACCCGGGGTCGTCCAGGTCGTCCGCCGGCGCGACCGCCCACGATGCCACCGCCGCCGGCCCAGCTGCCTTGGGCGCCGCTGCCCTGGCTGCCGCTGCCCTGGGTACCTCGGCCGCCGGCGCCGCTGCCTTGGCTGCCGCTGTCGTGGGTACCTCGGCCGCCGGCGCCGCTGCCTTGGGTGCCGCTGTCGTGGCCGCCTCGGGTGGCGCACCGGCGAGCACGCCGAGCACGCCCTCCCCGTACTTCGCCAACTTGTTCTCCCCGATGCCGCTGATCGAGCCCAGCGCACCGAGGTCGGCCGGCATCCGGGAGGCGATCTCCCGCAGCGTGGCGTCGTGGAAGATCACGTACGCCGGCACGCCCTGCTCCTTCGCGGTGGCACCGCGCCAGGCACGCAGTTGCTCGAACACCGGCGCGGCCTCGCCGGACAGCTCGACCTGTGCGGCGCCGGACCGGCCCGAGGCGCGGGTCCTGGTCCGCGCCTGCTTCGGCTGCTCGCGGCGCATCATCACCTGGCGCCCGCCGCGCATCGCCTCGCGGCTGGACTCGGTGAACACCACCGTCGAGTAGGCACCCCCGACCGCGAGCAGCCCCTGCGCCATCAGCTGGCGGATCACCCCGCGCCACTCGCCGTCGGACAGATCGACCCCGATGCCGAACACGCTCAGGGAGTCGTGGCGGAACTGCTCGACCTTGGGAGTGCGCTTGCCGCGCAGGATGTCGATGATCTGCCCGGTGCCGAAACTCTGGTTCCGTTCGTTCTTCAGCCGGAACACCGTCGACAACACCTTCTGCGCCGCGACCGTGCCGTCCCAGGACTCCGGCGGCGTCAGGCAGGTGTCACAGTTTCCGCAGGGCTCGCCCGGCTGGCCGAAGTAGTTCAGCAGCCGCACCCGCCGGCAGCCCACCGTCTCACAGAGCGCCAGCATGGCGTCGAGGTGCTGGCCGAGGCGCTGCCGGTGGGCCCGGTCCCCCTCGGAGTCGTCGATCATCTTGCGCTGCTGCACCACGTCCTGCAGCCCGTAGGCCAGCCAGGCCGTGGACGGCAGGCCGTCCCGCCCGGCCCGGCCGGTCTCCTGGTAGTAGCCCTCGACGGACTTCGGCAGGTCCAGGTGCGCGACGAACCGCACATCGGGCTTGTCGATGCCCATGCCGAACGCGATGGTCGCCACCATGACCACGCCGTCCTCGCGCAGGAAGCGCGACTGGTTCCGCGCGCGGACCCGTGCGTCGAGCCCCGCGTGGTAGGGCAGCGCGGTGATGCCCTGCGCGACGAGGAACTCGGCCGTCTGTTCCACCGACTTGCGGGAGAGGCAGTAGACGATGCCCGCGTCTCCGGGGTGCTCGGTGCGCAGCAGGTCCAGCAGCTGTCGCCGTGGCTCGTCCTTCGGCGCGATCCGGTACTGGATGTTGGGCCGGTCGAAGCTGGCGACGAAGTGCCGGGCGCCCCGCGCGGAGCCCGCACCGGCGCCCCCGGCGGGCCCGGGAGCCTCGGCCAGGTTCAGCCGGGTCGCGATCTCCGTGTGGGTCGCCTCGGTCGCCGTCGCGGTCAGCGCGATACGCGGCACCGTGGGCCAGCGCTCGTGCAGTTGGGACAGCGCCAGGTAGTCGGGCCGGAAGTCGTGGCCCCACTGCGCGACGCAGTGCGCCTCGTCGATGGCGAACAGCGAGATCCGGCCCCGGTCGAGCAGCCGCAGGGTGGACTCGACGCGCAGCCGCTCCGGCGCGAGGTAGAGCAGGTCGAGCTCGCCGGCTACGAACGCGGTCTCGACTGCCCGGCGCTCGCCGGCGTCCTGGGTCGAGTTGAGGAACCCGGCGCGGACGCCGAGCGCCTTGAGCGCGTCGACCTGGTCCTGCATCAGCGCGATGAGCGGCGACACGACCACACCGACGCCGTCGCGGACCAGCGCCGGGATCTGGTAGCAGAGCGACTTGCCGCCGCCGGTCGGCATCAACACGAGCGCATCGCCGCCTGCGCAGACGTGCTCGATGATCTCGGCCTGGTTGCCTCGGAAGGTGTCGTAGCCGAAGACCCTCTTGAGCACGTCGGTCGGGGCGGGGGCGATGCCGGGGAGAACCACGCACCGATCGTACGAGGGCGGCCCGACCGGCCGCGGCCGAACCCGCTAACCCGGGGCCGCCCACACCCGTGAGGGGCGAGTTGGGCTATGACTCAACTGCCGGCCCAACTCGCCACTCCCGGGTCAGGCGATGGCCAGGGGCAGCGCGGTGGGGTGCACCGGGGACGGGAGCTGGGAGGCGCCGGTGAGGTAGGCGTCCACCGCGTGTGCCACCGCCCTGCCCTCGGCGATCGCCCACACCACCAGCGAGGCGCCCCGGTGCGCGTCGCCGCAGACGAACACCCCGGGTGTCTCGGTCTCCCAGTCCGGGCCGCAGCTCAGGTTGCCCCGGGGCGCGCGGGTCAGCCCCAGCCCGTCCAGCAATGGCATGTCCTCGACGCCCGCGAAGCCGATCGCCAGCAGCGCCAGGTCACAGGGCAGGTCGATCCCCGCTGCGTCGTCCTCGGACTGCGGCACCACCTCCCGCCGACCGGTCGCCGGGTCCTTCCGCACCCGGACCTTGCGCAGCCGCACCGACCTGACGTGGCCGTGCTCGTCACCGACGAAGGCCTCGACGGCCACCTCGAACTTGCGCTCGCCGCCCTCCTCGTGCACCGGGTAGGTGCGCAGGATCCACGGCCAGACCGGCCACGGCGAACGGACGTCGTCGCGGACATCGGGCGGCCGGGGGTACTGGTCGAGCTGGTGCACCGAGACGGCGCCCTGGCGCAGCGCGGTGCCGTAGCAGTCCGCCGCCGTGTCGCCGCCGCCGATGATCACCACGTGCTTGCCGCTCGCCGAGATCGAGGTCGGGCCGTCCCCCTCGCACTCCCGGTTCGCCGGGACCAGGTGCTCCATCGCCAGGTGTACCCCGGTCAGCCCGCGCCCGGGCAGCTCCGGGGCGTCCCGGCCCTGCAGGGCGCCCACCGCCAGCACCACGGCGTCGTAGTCGGCGCGCAACCGGTCCACCTGCAGGTCGCCCGGGGCGCTGCCGCCCACCTCGCAGGAGGTGACGAACCGGGTGCCCTCGGCGTGCATCTGGGCCAGCCGGCGGTCCAGCACCGACTTCTCCAGCTTGAACTCCGGGATGCCGTAACGCAGCAGGCCGCCGAGCCGGTCGTCCCGCTCGAACACGGTGACGTCGTGCCCGGCCCGGGTGAGCTGCTGGGCGGCGGCCAGCCCGGCCGGACCGGAACCGATCACCGCGACCCTCTTGCCGGAGGCCAGCCCGGGGCTCTGCGACACCACGAGGTCGTGTTCCCAGGCCACGTCGGCGATCGACTGCTCGACCCGCTTGATGGTCACCGCGCCGCCGGCGGCCGGGGTGAGCGCCAGCACGCAGGCCGCCTCGCACGGCGCCGGGCACAGCCGGCCGGTGAACTCCGGGAAGTTGTTCGTCGCGTGCAACCGGTCGCTGGCCTGCGCCCAGTCGTCCCGGCGCACCAGGTCGTTCCACTCCGGGATCAGGTTCCCCAGCGGGCAGCCGGCGGTGCCGGAGTGACAGAACGGGATGCCGCAGTCCATGCAGCGCGCGGCCTGCGTCCGGGTCTCCTCGGTCAGTGCCTTGGCGGTCTGGTCCTGGTAGACCTCTCCCCAATCGGCGGCCCGCTCGGGCTTCGGCCGCTTGGGGGTGTCCACGCGTCGGTAGTTGAGAAAGCCACGCGGATCAGCCACGTGCGGCCTCCTTTTCGCTGCTCAGGGCCACTCCGGGCGCGGGGACGGGGCTGGTTCTGGGGGGCGGCGGCTCAGCCACGGGCCGCCTCCATCACGGCCTCGTCGGGGTCGCGGCCCTCCGCGGTCGCGAGCCGGACGGCCTCGAGCACCCGCCGGTAGTCCCTCGGCATGATCTTGGTGAACGACTTGGACCGCCGCGGCCAGTCACCGAGCAGGGACGCCGCGACGGCCGAGCCGGTGAGCTCCCGGTGCCGGGTGACCACACCGTGCAGCAGTTTCAGGTCGTCCGCCGACGGGACCTCCAGGTCGACCATCTCGCGGTTCACCCGCCCGGGGTCCAGGTCCAGCACGTAGGCGGTGCCGCCGGACATGCCGGCCGCCACGTTGCGGCCGCATTCGCCGAGTACCACGACGGTGCCGCCGGTCATGTACTCGCAGGCGTGGTCGCCCACCCCCTCGGCGACGGCCAGCGCACCGGAGTTGCGCACGCAGAACCGTTCGCCGACCTTGCCCCGCAGGAAGATCTCCCCCGCGGTGGCGCCGTAGCCGATCACGTTGCCGGCGATCACCTGCCGCTCGGCGGCGAACCCGGCGTCCGGGTGCGGGCGCACGATCAGCCGGCCGCCGGACAGCCCCTTGCCCACGTAGTCGTTCGCGTCGCCGACCAGCTCCAGGGTGATCCCGGTCGGCAGGAACGCGCCCAGCGACTGCCCGGCGGAGCCGTCCAGCTGCACGTGGATGGTGTCGTCCGGCAGGCCCTCACCGCCGTAGCGGCGCGTCACCTCGGCGCCGAGCAGGGTGCCCACCGTGCGGTTCACGTTGCGCACCGGCAGCCGCAGCGTGACCCGGTGCGCGTCCTCCAGCGCCGCCTCGGCGAGCTGGATCAGCGTCTGGTCCAGTGCCTTGTCCAGGCCGTGGTCCTGGTCCCGGATCTGCCGCCGGGATGCGTCGGGCAGGTCCGGCACCACGAACAGCGGTGCGAGGTCCAGGCCCCGGGACGCCTTCCAGTGCCGCACCGCGATGTCGGTGTCCAGCAGCTCGGCGTGCCCGATGACCTCGTCCAGCGAGCGGAAACCGAGCTCGGCCAGGTACTCCCGGACCTCCTCGGCCAGGAACCGGAAGAAGTTCTCCACGAACTCGGGCTTGCCGGTGTACCGGGCGCGCAGCTCCGGGTTCTGGGTGGCCACCCCGACCGGGCAGGTGTCCAGGTGGCACACCCGCATCATCACGCAGCCGGCCACCACCAGCGGGGCGGTGGCGAAGCCGTACTCCTCCGCGCCCAGCAGCGCGGCCACGATGACGTCCCGGCCGGTCTTCATCTGCCCGTCGGTCTGCACCACGATCCGGTCCCGCAGCCCGTTGAGCATCAGGGTCTGCTGGGTGTCGGCCAGGCCGATCTCCCAGGGCGCGCCGGCATGCTTCAGCGAGGTGAGCGCGGCCGCGCCGGTGCCGCCGTCGTGCCCGGAGATCAGCACCACGTCGGCGTGCGCCTTGGCGACTCCGGCCGCCACTGTCCCCACGCCGACCGAGGACACCAGCTTGACGTGGATGCGGGCCCGGTCGTTGGCGTTCTTCAGGTCGTGGATCAGCTGCGCCAGGTCCTCGATGGAGTAGATGTCGTGGTGCGGCGGCGGCGAGATCAGGCCGACGCCGGCGGTGGAGTGCCTGGTCCGGGCGATCCACGGCCACACCTTGTTCGGCGGCAGCTGCCCGCCCTCACCGGGCTTCGCGCCCTGTGCCATCTTGATCTGCAGGTCGCGCGCGCTGATCAGGTACTCGCTGGTCACGCCGAACCGCCCGGAGGCGACCTGCTTGATCGCGCTGCTCCGCCTCGGGTCGTAGAGCCGGTCGATGTCCTCGCCGCCCTCGCCGGTGTTGGACCGGCCGCCCAGCTTGTTCATCGCGATGGCCAGCGTCTCGTGCGCCTCGGCGGAGATCGAGCCGTAGGACATCGCGCCGGTGTTGAACCGGCCGAGGATCGCCTCCACCGTTTCTACCTCGGACAGCGGCACCGGCGCGCGCCCCTCGGTGCGGAACTTGAACAGCCCGCGCAGCGCACCGCCCTCGGCGGCCAGCCGGTCGCACTCGGCGGTGTACTGGCGGAACACGTCCCGCTGGCCGGTCTTCGTCGCGTGCTGCAGCAGGAACACCGTCTCCGGGGTGAACAGGTGCAGCTCACCCTCCCGGCGGTAGGCGTACTCGCCGCCCACGTCGAGCCGGCGGTGCACCCGGTCGGTCGGGTTCTCCGGGTAGGCGCGGCGGTGGCGGGCGGCCACCTCCTCGGCGAGCACGTCGAGCCCGACGCCGCTGAGCTGCGACGCGGTGCCGCTGAAGTATTCGTCGACCAGCTCGTGGGACAGCCCGATCGCCTCGAAGGCCTGGGCGGCCGTGTAGGCCCCCACCGTGGAGATGCCCATCTTGGACATCACCTTCAGCACGCCCTTGACCAGCGCCTTCACGTAGTTCTTGATCGCCGTCGCCGGAGCGATCCCGGTGATGTCGCCGCTGGCGATCAGGTCCTCGATGGTCTCGAAGGCCAGGTACGGGTTCACCGCGGCGGCGCCGAAGCCGAGCAGCAGCGCCACGTGGTGGACCTCGCGGCAGTCGCCGCTCTCCACCACCAGCGCCACCCGGACCCGCTCCCGCTGGCGCACCAGATGGTGGTGCACCGCGGAGGTGAGCATCAGCGACGGGATCGGCGCCATCCGGTGGTCGGAGTCGCGGTCGGACAGCACCAGGATCCTGGCGCCCTCGGCGATGGCCTCGGAGGCCTCCCGGCGCACCCGGTCCAGCGCCGCGGCCAGCGCCGCCTCGCCGCCGTCCACCTCGTAGAGGCCGCTGATCACGGCGGCGGCGAAACCGGGCAGGTTGCCGTCGTCGTTGACGTGCAGGATCTTCGCGAGGTCGTCGTTGTCGATCACCGGATAGGGCAGCCGGAGGTGCCGGCAGGATGCCGGGGTGGGCTCCAGCAGGTTCTGCTCCGGGCCCATCACCCGGGCCACGCAGGTGACGATCTCCTCCCGGATCGCGTCCAGTGGCGGGTTCGTGACCTGCGCGAACAGCTGGGCGAAGTAGTCGTAGAGCAGCCGGGGGCGCTGGGACAGCGCGGCCACCGGGGTGTCGGTACCCATCGAGCCGACCGGCTCGGCGGCCGTGGTCGCCATCGGCGAGAGCAGGATCCGCAGCTCCTCGTCGGTGTAGCCGAAGGTGAGCTGGCGGCGCAGCACCGACTCGTGGGTCTGCACCACGTGCTCGCGGGTGGGCAGGTTGCTCACGTCGAGCAGCCCGGCGTGCAGCCACTCGTCGTAGGGCAGCGACGCGGCCAGCTCGGACTTGATCTCCTCGTCGGCCACGATCCGGCCGGCCGCGGTGTCCACCAGGAACATCCGGCCCGGCTGCAGCCGCCCCTTGGCGACCACTTCGGACGGGTGCACATCGAGTACGCCCGCCTCGCTGGCCAACACGACCAGACCGTCGCGGGTGCGCCACCATCGCCCCGGGCGCAACCCGTTGCGGTCCAGCACCGCACCCACCACGGTGCCGTCGGAGAATGCGACGCTGGCCGGCCCGTCCCAAGGCTCCATCAGACA
>DASYLM010000209.1:0-23849 GCA_036009565.1 Pseudonocardia sp.
CGGGCGTTCGCCTCGTCCTTCGACAGCCCCAGCACCCGCGTCGGCGCCTCGATCAGGTTGCCCCGCACGGTCATGTTCGGGAACAGGTTGAACTGCTGGAACACCATGCCGATGCGCTTGCGGACGGTGCGGCAGTACTTCTCGTCGGCGGGTACCAGTGCCCCGTCCCGCTCCATGTGTGACAGGCACTCGCCGCCGACCCGGATGGTGCCCGCGTCGACCTTCTCCAGCGTCATCAGCAACCGAAGGATGGTCGTCTTGCCGGATCCGCTCGGACCGATCAGACAGACGTGCTCGCCGGGGGCGACGGAGAAGTCCAGGTCGCGCAGCACCACGTGGTCGCCGAAACGCTTCTCGACGCCGTCGAAGACGATCATGGGTTCAGACGGCGGCACGGCGGCGCTCCAGTCGTCGGATCAGTATCGAGGCCGGATAGCTCAGCACCAGGAACAGCAGGCCGGCGATGGTGTAGGGCTCGGTGAAGCGGAAGGTGGCCGAGCCCAGCTCCTTCGCCTTGTTGACCACCTCGATCACGCTGATCGCCAACAGCAGCGGGACCTCCTTGAACATCGAGATCACGTAGTTGCCCAGCGCCGGCAGCACCCGGGGGATCGCCTGCGGCAGGATCACGCCGGTCCAGGTGCGCCCCGGGGACAGGCTCAGCGCGGTAGCCGCCTCCCACTGCCCGCGGGGCACCGCGTCGATGCCGGCCCGGTAGACCTCCGAGGTGTACGTCGCGTAGTGCACGCCCAGCCCGATCACGCCGACGGTGAGCGCGCTCAACGTGATCCCGAACCGGGGCAGCGCGAAGTACAGGAAGAACACCTGCACCAGCAGCGGCGTGGACCGGATGAACTCCACCACCGCCCACAGCACCTGGTCCAGCACCGGGACCTTCGCGCGGCGCACCACGGCGATCACCAGCCCCAGCACCAGCGCCACCACGGAGCCGAGCACGGTGATCTCCAGCGTCACCAGCAACGCCCTGAGCAGCTGCGGCAGCACCTGGAACGCGTAGCCCCAGTCCCAGACCGGCATCAGTGCGCTCCGATGGCCGCGGCTCGGGCCGCTCGCGACGGCCGGCGCCCCACCTTGCGCGCCGCGACCCGCTCGGCGAACCGCATCGCCGCGGTGATCAGCACCGACAGCACCAGGTAGATGAGCAGCATCAGCGTGAAGATCAGCACGATGTCGTCGCCGAAGTTCGGCACCAGTACCTGCACGCCCTGCTGGGTCACGTCCGCCACGGTGATGAACGACAGGATCGCGGTCGACTTGAGCAGCTGGATGAACAGGTTGTTGAACGACGGCAGCATCTCCACCACGGCCTGCGGCAGGATCACCCGCCACATCCGCTGCGCCGGCGACAGGTTCAGCGCGATACAGCCCTCGTACTGCGCGCGGGGCACCGAGAGCACCGCGCCGCGCACGATCTCCGCGCCGTACGCGCCGTGGTTCAGGCCGAGCACCACGATGCCGGCGAACAGCGGCACCAGCTGCACGCCGACCAGCAATGGCAGCACGAAGTAGATCCAGAACAGCTGCACGACCTCCGAGGTGCCCCGGAACCCCTCCACGTAGACCCGACTGACCGCGCGCACCCAGCGGCGCGGGGAGAGCAGCGCGAGGCCGGCGCCGAAGGACAGCACGATGGTCAGCGCGATGCCGCCGACCGCGGCGGTCACGGTCGGCGGCAGACCCTGCAGCAGGACCGGGACGATTCGGGACAGGTTGCCCACTCGACGGTCGCGATCAGGCCGAGCAGAGCCGCTGGGTGGTCACGTCCGCCTTCGGCACGTTGTCCTGGTTGAACCCGAACGGCGAGGCGATCTTGAGCCAGTCACCGCTGTCGTGCAGCTTCTTGAGCTCGGCATTGAACGCGTTGGCGAACGCCTCGTCGCCCTTGCGGAACACGAACGCCCCGGCCGACAGCGTCTCCTTGCCGTTGAGCACGGGGAAGAAGCCCTTGGTCACCTCGACTGCCGCGGTGGGGTTCTTGCCCACCACGTCGTTGAGCGAGATGTTGGTCAGTGCCGCCGCGTCCGCCCGGCCGGCCGAGACCGCCTGCAGCAGCGTGTTCTGCGTGTCGAAGGCCTGTACCTGGCCGTCCGGGATGCCGCTGTCCTTGGCGTACCCCTGCTCCACCGCGCCGCTGAGCACCGCCAGCTTCAGGCTCTTCGACTTTACGTCCTCGAACGTGGTGATGCCCTTCGGATTGCCCTTGGGGACCAGGAACGCGGTGGGTGCGGTGTAGTCCGGGTCGGAGAAGGTGGCCGCGGCGCAGCGGGTGGGGTTGATGAACATGCCGGCGGTGACCATGTCGAACTGGCGGGCGCCCAGTGCCGGGATGAGCGCGCCGAACTCGACGGTGGTGGCCTGGATGTCATTGATGCCCAGTGCCTTGAGCACGGCGCGACTGACCTCGACGGACTCACCGGTGACCTTGCCGCTCGGGTCGGTGAACCCGTAGGGCGCCTCGTTCGCGATGCCGACCTTGATCGTGCCGGCCTTCTTGGCGTTGGCGAGGGTGTCGCCGCTGCTCGTGTTGCTGCAGGCGGCGAGCAGGGCCGGCCCGGCCAGTGCGAACGCGCCCGCCACAGCACCGCGGCGCAGGAGGTCCCGTCGTGTCCAGGTCCCAGTCGTCACGACGCCTCCCGCGCTCGAGGTCCAGCAGAATGATCGTGGAGAAAACCTAGGGGATCACCGGTACGTGTGCAAAGGGTGCAAATCGCCGCTAGCTGTTGTTATCGGAACGTGACTCCGGACCCTCTATTCACCGGGTCGAGTTGGTCGGCCCGACCCGTTCGGACTATTGGGCCGGATGCGCCCACCGCGATCCGCAGATGATGCCGCGCATGGCCATACAGACGCTCAACGAGCTCTCCGAGCAGGAGGTGGTCGGCGCGAGAACCCCGTACTGACCTACGCCTTCAGCCCTCGAGGCCGTTGCGCTTCCGGATCAGGGTGACGATCTTGTCCATGATCTCGGTGAGCGCGTAGTCCTTCGGGGTGAACACCGCCGCGACGCCCCGGTCGTACAGCGCGGGCTCGTCCTCCTTGGGGATGATGCCGCCGACGATCACCGGGATGTCCTCGGCACCGGCCGCGCGCAGCCCGTCCACCACCGCCGGCACCACCTCCAGGTGCGAGCCGGACAGCACGGACAGCCCGACCACGTGCACACCCTCCTGCACCGCGGCCGCGACGATCTGCGACGGGGTGAGCCGAATGCCCTGGTAGATGACCTCGAAACCGGCGTCCCTGGCCCGCACCGCGACCTGCTCGGCACCGTTGGAGTGCCCGTCGAGGCCCGGCTTGCCGACCAGCATCCTCAGCCGGGTACCCAGCTCCTCGCCGGTCGCCCGGACCCGCTCGCGGACGTCCTTCAGCTCGCTGGCCGCCTCTCCACCCGCCGAGGCCATGCCCACCCCGGTCGGTGCCCGGTACTCCCCGAACACCCCGCGCAGGGCGGTCGCCCACTCCCCCGTGGTCACGCCGACGCGGGCGCACGCGACGGTGACCTCCATCAGGTTGGCGTCGGTCTTCGCCGCGTTGGTCAGCTCGATCAGTGCCTGGTCCACGGCGGCCTGGTCGCGGCCCTCCCGCCAGCGCCGGATGGCATCGATCGCGGCCTGCTCGACGGCCGGGTCCACGGTCTCGATCGCCTTGGCGCCCTCGGCCTGCAGCGGGCTCGGCTCGGTGGTGTCGAACCTGTTCACGCCGACCACGACGTACTCGCCGGACTCGATCTGCCGGCGCCGGTCGGCCAGCGACGACACCAGCTGGCCCTTCATGTAGCCGGACTCGACGGCGGCCACCGAACCGCCCATGTCCAGCACCTTCTGGATCTCGGCGCGGGAGCCGGTGATCAGCTCGTCCACCTTGGCCTCGATGACCCGGCTGCCGTCGAAGATGTCCTCGTACTCCAGCAGGTCGGTCTCGAAGGCGAGCACCTGCTGCATGCGCAGCGCCCACTGCTGGTCCCACGGCCGGGGCAGCCCGAGCGCCTCGTTCCAGGCCGGCAGCTGCACCGAGCGGGCGCGCGCGTCGCGGGACAGGGTGACCGCCAGCATCTCCAGCACGATGCGCTGCACGTTGTTCTCCGGCTGCGCCTCGGTCAGCCCGAGCGAGTTGACCTGCACGCCGTAGCGGAAGCGGCGCGCCTTCGCGTCGGTGACGCCGTAGCGGTCCCTGGTGATCTCGTCCCACAGCGCGACGAACGCGCGCAGCTTGCACATCTCCTCGACGAACCGCAGCCCGGCGTTGACGAAGAACGAGATGCGCGCGACGACCTTGCCGAACTCCTCCGGCGGCACCTGGCCGGAGTCGCGCACCGCGTCCAGCACCGCGATCGCGGTGGCCAGCGAGTAGGCGATCTCCTGCACCGGGGTGGCCCCGGCCTCCTGCAGGTGGTACGGGCAGATGTTGATCGGGTTCCACCTCGGCACGTTGGTCACCGTCCAGGTGACCAGGTCGGTGGCCAGCCGCAGGCTGGGGTCCGGCGGGAACGCGTAGGTGCCCCGGGACAGGTACTCCTTGACGATGTCGTTCTGCGTGGTGCCGGCCAGCTTGGCGCGGACCTGCACGGGGTCCAGCCCGGCCGCTCCGCTGGTTTCCGCCGCCTGCTCCTCGGCCACCGCGACGTACAGCGCGAGCAGCCACATGGCCGGCGCGTTGATCGTCATCGAGGTGTTCGCCTCGGCCAGCGGGATGCCGTCGAACAGCGCGCGCATGTCACCGATGTGGCTGACCGGCACGCCGACCTTGCCCACCTCGCCCTTGGCCAGCTCGTCGTCCGGGTCGTAGCCGGTCTGCGTGGGCAGGTCGAAGGCCACCGAGAGACCGGTCTGCCCCTTGGCGAGGTTGCGCCGGTACAGCGCGTTCGAGGCCGCGGCGGACGAGTGGCCGGCGTAGGTCCGCATCACCCATGGACGGTCGGACTCGCGGTCGGTCGGGTACGGCACCTGACTACCTCCGCTCGGCGATGAACCTGTGAATCGTACTGCCGAGTAGCTGAGTCGGGCGCGTACTCCTGCTCACAATCCCAAGCAGGATCACTCCTTCAGGGAGCCCTTGGACACCGGCGCGGACGTCAGACCCGGTGGTAGCGCGCGTCGAAGAAGCAGAACACCCCGTAGCTGGCCAGCCCCAGAGCCACGATCACCAGCAGCACCGGCCCGAACGGCTGGGCGGCCAGCGTCTTCAGCGCGGCGTCCAGCCCCTCGGCGCGGGCCGGCTGCGAGGTCAACGCGGCCACGCCGACCAACACACCGATGATCACGAAGGCCACGCCCTTCGCGACGGCGCCGACCTGCCCGAAACGCTCGGCCACCCGGCGGGTGGTCGGGTCGGCCTGGTAGAGCGCCATGTCCTCGGTGAACGCCTTGCGCCAGCCTCGGTAGGCCATCACCGCGCCCGTCACCAGCACTCCGACCCCGATAGCGACCAGCAGCCACCGCCCGCCGGGCACCCGCAGCAGCTGCGCGGAGCCGCTCTGCCCACCGGCGCCGGCCGGCGAACCACCCGCCACCCGGCCGGCCAGCAGCGCCAGCACGGTGAACACCGCCGCCTGGCCGGTGGAGAACAACCGCTTCCGGGTGCGCTGGCTGGCGTCGCTCACGTACCGGAACCCCCAGAATGCCTCGCGGAGCCGCCAGACCACCACCGCGACGAACCCGGCGGTCACCACCCAGAGCAACACCCGCCCGAACGGCTGCGCCGCGATGGCCTGCAGTGCCCCGCCCTGGTCCGCGCGCTCGTTGCGGCCGAAGGCCACCTGTACCGCCAGCCATGCCACCAGCAGGTGGATCAGCCCGTTGGCCACCAGCCCGACGCGCGCGGCAAGGCGCATCGGCGCGCTGTCGGCGACCTCTTCGGCCGACTCCTCGGCTTCTTCGGCGTGCTCCTCGGCGGACACCGGTCAACGATCGGGTTCGGCGGCAACCCGGGATACGTCCGCGCCGAGCTCTCGGAGGTTCTCCACGAACCGAGGGTAGCCCCGGTCGATGTGCTCGACGTCCCACACCTCGCTGGTGCCCTCGGCGCACAGCGCGGCGAGCACCAGGCCCGCTCCGGCCCGGATGTCGGAGGCCCACACCGGTGCGCTGGACAGCCGCTGCACCCCGCGTACCACCGCGTGGTGGCCGTCGGTCCGGGCGTCCGCGCCGAGGCGGATCATCTCGTCGACGAACCGGAACCGCGCCTCGAACACGTTCTCGGTGATCATCGACGTGCCGTCCGCGACGGCGGACAGGGCGATCGCCATCGGCTGCAGGTCGGTGGCGAAACCGGGGAACGGCAGCGTCACGAAGTCCACCGCCCTCGGCCGCGAGGTCATCGCCACGGTGAACGAGTCGAGCGTCGTGCTGGTCCGGGCGCCGGCCGCGCGCAGCTTGTCCAGCACCAGGTCGATGTGGTGCGGGTCCACCCCGCGCACGGTGACCTCACCCTGGGTCATCACGGCGGCGAAGGCCCAGGTGGCGCCGACGATCCGGTCGCCGATCACCCGGTGCTGGGTCGGCTGCAGGCTGGGTACGCCGTGCACGGTCAGCGTGGAGGTGCCGCTGCCCTCGATCTTGGCGCCCATCTGCTGCAACATCGTGCACAGGTCGACGATCTCCGGCTCGCGCGCGGCGTTGTCGATCACCGTGGTGCCCTCGGCCAGCACGGCGGCCATCAGGATGTTCTCGGTCGCCCCCACACTGGGGAAATCCAGCCAGATCTGCGCGCCACGCAGGTCCTCCGCGCTGGCCACCACCCGGCCGTGGCTGATCTCGGTGTGTGCGCCGAGCCTGCGCAGGCCGTTGGCGTGCATGTCCAGCGGCCGCGAGCCGATCGCGTCCCCGCCCGGGAGCGGCACGACGGCCCGGCGGCAGCGCGCCACCAGCGGGCCGAGCACGCAGACCGAGGCGCGCAGCCGGGACACCGACCGGTAGTCGGCCTCCTCGCACAGCTTCGCCGGCGCGCTGATCGCGACCGTGCCGCCGTCGACCGCCACCGCGCAGCCCAGGCTGCGCAGCACGTCCGCCATCAGCGGGACGTCGAGGATCTCCGGACAGTTGGTCAGCGTCGTGGTGCCCTCGGCGAGCAACGCCGCCGCCATCAACTTCAGCACGCTGTTCTTCGCGCCGACGACCTGGACCTCGCCGGTCAGTCGCGCGCCGCCGCTCACCCGGAAGTGCTCCGCCACGGGTGCACGCTAGCGGCTGGCCAACGGCTCGGAGCGCCCGGCCTCCCCCGAGGTCAGCCGATCCCACCCCGCCATCGCCGCATCGGCCACCGCCAGCAGGCCGTCGCGGCCCACCCCGTCGCGCGCCTGGACCGACATGCCGCTCAGCACCGTGCTGAGGTAGTCGGCCAGCGCCCCGGTGTCCAGCCCCGGTGCCAGGTCGCCGTCCGCGACGCCCTGCTCGAGTCGCTGCCGCACGGCGGCCTTCGCGGCCCGGCGGCGCTCCCTGAGGTGGTCGCGGATGCCCTCGGTCTTCGGCGTGTACGTGGTGGCGGCGAGCACGATCATGCAACCGGCCGGCTTGTCCGGCTCGGTGTAGGCGATCGCGCCGCTGCGCAGCAGGCCGGCCACCGCCTCGCGCGCGGTCGGCGCCGGCGCCACCAGCACGCCCTCCTGCTGCTCGTAGAGGGTCACTGCCTCCCGGAACAGCGCCTCCTTGCAGCTGAACGCGGCGTACAGGCTCGGCGCGTTGATGCCCATCGCGGCGGTGAGCTCACTGAGCGAAGCGCCCTCGTAACCGTGCTCCCAGAACACCTCCATGGCGCGGCGCAGCGCCACCTGCCGGTCGAAACCGCGAGGCCGTCCGCGCTCAGCCATCACCGCCGCCCTTCTGTATCGAACCCTAAAATACTCCTTGACGCCGGGCGCCGTCGACCCGCAGACTTTTGGAGTTATCACTACAGAAATGGAGCGCATCGTGGCACAGCTGGACGGCAAGGTCGCACTGGTCACCGGGGGCAGCCGGGGCATCGGCGCCGCGATCGCCACCAGACTCGCCGAGGACGGGGCCGCCGTGGCCGTCACGTACCTCAACGGGAAGGCGGGGGTGGAGGCCGTGGCCGAGCGGATCACCCGGGCCGGCGGGCGGGCCGTGGCCATCCAGGCGGACAGCGCCGACCCGGACGCGGTGGCCGAGGCGGTCGAGCGCACCGTGTGTGAGCTGGGCCGGCTGGACATTCTGGTGAACAACGCCGGCATCTTCCCGGCGGGCCCCATCGAGGATTTCACCGCGCAGGAGCGCGACCGGGTCATCGCGATCCACGTCACCGCGGCGTTCGCGGCCGCTCAGGCCGCCAGCAGGCACCTCGGCGAGGGTGGCCGGATCATCAGCATCGGCAGCAACCTGGCCGGCCGGGTGCCGTTCGCCGGCCTGACGCTCTACGCGATGACCAAGTCCGCGCTGGACGGGCTGACCAAGGCGCTGGCCCGCGAGCTCGGGCCGCGCGGCATCACCGCCAACGTGGTGCACCCCGGCTCCACCGACACCGACATGAACCCCGCTGCCGGCCCGCACGCCGACTCACAGCGGGCCCTGTCCGCGCTCGGCCGGTACGGGTCGGCGGAGGACATCGCGGCCACCGTCGCGCACCTGGCCGGCCCGGGCGGCCGCTCCATCACCGGGGCGTCCCTGCTGGTGGACAGCGGCACCAACGCCTGACCCCGTGACTGGCCAGTTGGGGCCGAGCTGGGTCATGGCCCAACTCGCCACCCACGAGTCCTAAGCTGCGGGTATGGCTGTGCACCTGACGAGGATCTACACCCGCACCGGGGACGCCGGCACCACCGCACTGGGCGACTTCAGCCGCGTGCCGAAGACGGACGTGCGGCTGGCCGCCTACGCCGACGTGGACGAGTGCAACGCGGCGATCGGGGTGGTGCTGGCCATGGGGTCACCGCCGGACGACGTCGTCGCGGTGCTGCGACGGGTGCAGAACGACCTGTTCGACGTGGGCGCGGACCTCTGCACGCCGATCGTTCCGGCGGAGGGTGGGTCAGGGGAGAAGGCAGAGTACCCGCCGCTGCGGGTCACCGAACCCTACGTGGACCGGCTGGAGGCGGCCTGCGACGAGTTCAACGAGGGCCTGGCGAAGCTCGACTCGTTCATCCTGCCCGGTGGCACCCCCTCGGCGGCGTACCTGCACGTCGCACGCACCGTCGCGCGGCGCGCGGAGCGGTCGGTGTGGGCGCTGCTGGAGCAGGACGAGCAGCGGACCAACCCGCTCACCGCCAAGTACCTGAACCGGCTGTCCGACCTGCTGTTCATCCTGGGGCGGGTCGCCAACCCGGACGGTGACGTGAAGTGGCGGCCGGGCGGCGGCGAGCAGTAGCGAGCCCTCGGTCAGGAGGCCTGGCTGAAGCTGTAGCGGCCCGGCGGGGTGGCTTCCAGCCAGGACAGGAAGCCGGTCAGCACGTCGGGCGTCATGGCCAGCTCGACGGTGTGCTGGCCGTCGCGGCAGCGCAACACGGTGGAGTCGGTCGGCACCACGTACTCCTCGGCGGGTCCGGGCCGGCGGCGATCGATAATCTCCACCTCGGCCCGGCTGAGCACCGCGTTGGGCCGCCTGGCCAGGCTGATCACCCGGAACCAGACGAACTCGTCGCCCTGGTACTTGGCGACCCCGAGGTTCCAGCCCCGGGTGGAGTTCGGCGCCGAGGCGCGCACCCGGCGCAGCGCCACGTCGACGCCGCCCACCCGGATCATCCGCAGCCTGCGGAACGCCAACAGGCCAACCACCGCGCAGCCGAGCAGCAGGGCGATTCCGACGATCTCTGACATCCCCATCGTCGCCCCGCCGCTCGGCCGTCAGGCCGCTGAGCCGGCGGCTTTCAGCCGCGTTTCGGCCCGTGCCTTTGCGGCGGCGCCTTCATCGGTGGACTCGTCCGCGCGGCTGGCGGCGGCGCGAGCCCGCTCTACGTCGATCTCCTCGGCCAGCTCGGCGGACTCCGCGAGCACCGTCACGCCGTCCGGCGTGATGGACAGGAAGCCACCGTGCACCGCCGCCGTCACCGAGTTGCCCTGGGCCGTGTCGATCCGGATCACACCGGCCTGCTCCAGCTGGGCCAGGGTCGGCTCATGGCCGGGCAGCACGCCGATCTCACCCTCGGTGGTCCGGGCGAAGACGAAGCTCGCCTCCCCGGACCACAGCCGCCGCTCCACAGCGACCAGCTCGACGGTCATCTCCGCCATGTGAACTCCTTCGTCGTGCTCACCAGCACACCGCTAGACGCGCAATCAGGACTGCAGCTTCTTGCGGTTGCGGTCCAGGTCCTCCAGGCCACCACAGAGGAAGAAGGCCTGCTCCGGCACGTCGTCGAACTCACCCTTGGCGATCTTGTCGAAGGACTCGATCGTCTCCTTCAGCGGCACCGTGGAGCCCGGCTGGCCGGTGAACTGCTGGGCGACCAGCAGGTTCTGGGACAGGAACCGCTCGATCCGCCGCGCCCGGCCGACCAGCTGCTTGTCTTCCTCGGACAGCTCGTCGATACCCAGAATGGCGATGATGTCCTGCAGGTCGGCGTACTTCTGCAGGATCCGCTTGATCTCGTTGGCGACCCGGAAGTGCTCGTCCCCGACGTACTGCGGGTCGAGGATCCGGGAGGTCGAGGTCAGCGGGTCCACCGCCGGGTAGATGCCCTTCTGCGAAATCGGCCGGGAGAGCTCCGTGGTCGCGTCCAGGTGGGCGAAGGTGGTGGCCGGCGCCGGGTCGGTGTAGTCGTCGGCGGGCACGTAGATCGCCTGCATCGAGGTGATGGACCGGCCCCGCGTGGAGGTGATCCGCTCCTGCAGCTCGCCCATCTCGTCGGCCAGCGTCGGCTGGTAGCCGACCGCCGAGGGCATGCGGCCCAGCAGCGTCGAGACCTCGGAACCGGCCTGGGTGAACCGGAAGATGTTGTCGATGAACAGCAGCACGTCCTGCTGCTGCTCGTCGCGGAAGTACTCCGCCATGGTCAGCGCGGACAGGCCGACCCGCATCCGGGTGCCCGGCGGCTCGTCCATCTGGCCGAACACCAGTGCGGTGTCCTTGATGACGTCGGCCTCGGTCATCTCCGTGATGAGGTCGTTGCCCTCACGGGTGCGCTCGCCCACGCCGGCGAACACCGAGGTGCCACCGAAGTTCTTGGCGACGCGCTGGATCATCTCCTGGATCAGCACCGTCTTGCCGACGCCGGCACCGCCGAACAGGCCGATCTTGCCGCCGACCACGTACGGGGTGAGCAGGTCGAGGACCTTGATGCCGGTCTCCAGCATCTCGGTCTTGCCCTCGAGCTGGTCGAAGGGCGGCGGCTGGCGGTGGATGCCCCAGCGCTCGCCGGTGATCTCCAGGTCGGGCTTGTCCAGGCACTCGCCGAGCGCGTTGAACACGTGGCCCTTGACCTGGTCACCGACCGGGACCGAGATGGACCGGCCGGAGTCGGTCACCGGCGCGCTCCGGACCAGACCGTCGGTCGGCTGCATCGAGATGCAGCGGACCAGGTTGTCGCCCAGGTGCAGGGCGACCTCCAGGGTCAGCTTCTTCGTCTGCCCGGCGAGGGTGACCTCGACCGAGAGCGAGTTGTACAGCGCGGGCAGGCCGTTGCGCGGGAACTCCACGTCGACGACCGGCCCGGTGACCCGGACCACCCGGCCGGTCTCGGTCGCCGTGTTGTCCTGGGAGTGAGCGTTGTCAGCAGTGATGGTCATCAGTTCTCACTTCCTGCGGCGACGAGAGCGTCGGCACCGCCCACGATCTCGCTGATCTCCTGGGTGATCTGGGCCTGGCGGGCCTGGTTGGCCTCCAGGGTCAGACTCTTGATGAGGTCGTTCGCGTTGTCCGTCGCGGCCTTCATGGCCCGCTGCCGGGCCGCCGACTCGGACGCCGCCGAGTCCAGCAGCGCGGCGAACAGCCGCGAGCTGATGTACTTCGGCAGCAGCGCGTCGAACAGGGTGTCCGCGTCCGGCTCGAACGCGTAGGCCCGTTCCGAGCCCGAGGCGGGGGCACTGTGCTCCCCCTCTTCGGAGTACTCGACCTCCATCGGGGCCATCCGGCGCGCCTGGGGCACCTGGGTGACCATGTTCTTGAACTCGGTGTAGACCAGGTGCAGCTCGTCGACGCCCAGCACACCGTCCTCACCGGGACCGTCGTCGGTGTCGTCGCCACCGGCCATGAACGCCTTCACCAAGGTGTCGGCGGCCTCCTTGGCGTTGACGTAGTTGGGCTGCTCGGAGAAGCCGGTCCAGGACGCCTCGACCGGGCGCCGGCGGAAGCGGTAGTTGCTCACGCCCTTCCGCCCGATCACGTACCGGACGACTTCCTTGCCCTGCTCACGGAGCAGCTCCTCGAGCTCCCTGGCCGCCTTGAGCACGTTGGTGTTGTAACCACCGCACTGGCCCCGGTCACTGGTGACGACAAGGATGGCCGCGCGGCGCGCGTTCGGCCGCTCTACCAGCAACGGGTGATCCAGTGCCGAGTTGTTGGCCAGCTCGGTCAGGACCCGGGTCATCTCCTCGGCGTAGGGCTTGGAGGCCTCCACCCGGGAGCGGGCCTTCGCGATCCGCGAGGTGGCGATCAGCTCCATCGCCCGGGTGATCTTCTTGATCGACTGCGTCGAGCGGATCCGCCGCCGCAGGACTCGAATCTGTGCCGCCATCTTCTCAGCCGCCTACCTGATCAGCTCTTGGCCGGAGCCGGCTTGTTGACCTTGACCGACTCGCGGTCGACCTTGTCCTCGTCCATCGCCTCGGCCTGCTCCTCCTTCGGCACCACGGAGGAGCCGTCGGACGCGGTGAACTGCTTCTTGAATTCTGCCACCACATTGGCCAGTCGCTCGGCGGTGTCGTCCGAGAGCTTCCCGGTATCGCGGATCTCGGCGAGGATGCCTTCCTCGTTGCGCCGCACGTGGTCCAGGAAGTCGCGCTCGAACCGGCCGATGTCGGACACCGGCACCGAGTCCAGGTGGCCCTGGGTGCCGAGGAAGATCGAGACAACCTGCTCCTCGACCGGGACCGGCGCGTACTGGCCCTGCTTGAGCAGCTCGACCAGCCGGCTGCCCCGGCCCAGCGCGGCCGCCGAGGCGGCGTCCAGGTCGGAACCGAAGGCGGCGAAGGCCTCGAGCTCGCGGTACTGCGACAGGTCCAGCCGCAGCGAGCCGGACACCGACTTCATCGCCTTGATCTGCGCGGCGCCACCGACCCGGGAGACCGAGATACCGACGTTGATGGCCGGCCGGACACCCTGGTTGAACAGGTCGGACTCCAGGAAGACCTGGCCGTCGGTGATCGAGATGACGTTCGTCGGGATGTAGGCGGACACGTCGTTCGCCTTGGTCTCGATGATCGGCAGACCGGTCATCGAGCCGGCACCCAGCTCGTCGGAGAGCTTCGCGCAACGCTCCAGCAGCCGGGAGTGCAGGTAGAAGACGTCGCCCGGGTAGGCCTCGCGGCCCGGCGGGCGGCGCAGCAGCAGCGAGATCGCGCGGTACGCCTCGGCCTGCTTGGACAGGTCGTCGAAGACGATCAGGACGTGCTTGCCCTGGTACATCCAGTGCTGGCCGATGGCCGAGCCGGTGTAGGGGGCGAGCCACTTGAAGCCGGCCGGGTCGGAGGCCGGGGCCGCCACGATGGTGGTGTACTCCAGCGAACCGGCGTCCTCGAGCGCCTGGCGAACGCCGGCGATCGTGGAGCCCTTCTGGCCGATGGCGACGTAGATGCAGCGGACCTGCTTCTGCGGGTCGCCGCTGTCCCAGTTGCCCTTCTGGTTGATGATCGTGTCGACGCAGACCGCCGTCTTGCCGGTCTTGCGGTCGCCGATGATCAGCTGGCGCTGGCCGCGGCCGATCGGGGTCATCGCGTCGATCGCCTTGATCCCGGTCTGCAGCGGCTCGCTCACGCTCTGCCGCTCGACCACCGAGGCGGCCTGCAGCTCGAGGATGCGCTCCTCCTCGGCCTCGATGTCGCCGTGCCCGTCGATCGGGGCGCCCAGCGGGTCGACCACGCGACCGAGGAAGCCGTCGCCGACCGGCACCGAGAGCACCTCGCCGGTGCGCTTGACCTGCTGGCCTTCCTCGAGCCCGCCGTACGGGCCGAGGACGACGGCGCCGATCTCGCGCACGTCGAGGTTCAGCGCCACACCGAGCACGCCGCCCTCGAACTCGAGCAGCTCGTTCGTCATTGCCGAGGGCAGGCCCTCGACGTGGGCGATGCCGTCACCGGTGTCGGCGACAGTGCCCACCTCTTCACGCGAGGTCTCGGTCTCCAGCGACGAGACGTAGCTCGCGATCGCGCTCCGGATCTCGTCCGAGGAGATCGTCAGCTCTGCCATGTTCTCGATTCCTTCTCTGCGGAGAAAATCTACGTCTCGTCGGGGCGGGGAGTCGCCTGCTATTTGGGCAGGGATCGCTTCGCCGTGCGCAACCGGTTGACCACGCTGCCGTCGATGACCTCGTCACCGACGCGGACCACGAGGCCGCCCAGCAACGACGGGTCCAGCTCGATCTGCAGCGCTATCCGCCGGCCGTACAGCCTGCTCAGCGAGTCGGTCAGCTGCTGCTCCTGCTGCGCGGTCAGCGCCACCGGCGCGCCCACGTGTGCCACGTACCGGTCACGGCGGGCGGCTGCCAGCTCGGCCAGCTCCTCCGCCGCGAGGTCGAGGCTGCGGCCCCGCGGGGTGCGTACGGTCTGCTCGAGCAGCGCCTTCGTGACCGGGCTGACCCGGCTGCGGCCGGTGCCCTCGAGCACCTTGTCGAGCAGCGCCACCCGGCCGTCCGCCGGGGTGGCGGGGTCGGTGAGCAGCGAGTTCAGCTCTGGCTCGCGGTCCAGGATCCGGCCGAACCGGAACAGCTCGTCCTCGACGTCCTCGAGGGTGCCGTCCTTCTCCGCCACCCCGAGGCTGGCCCGCCGGGCCAGTACCTCGAGGGCCTCGACCAGGTCGACCGGCCGCGACCAGCGACCGGACACCAGGTCCGAGACGGTGTCCAGGGCGGGGCGGTCGAGCTGTTCGCCGAACAGCTGGTCGGCCAGGTGGGACCGGCTCGACGCCGGCACCGACGAGTCCGCCAGGTGCCGGCGCAGCGTCGGCTCGCCGAGCAGCAGGCGCATCACGGCGAACAGCTGCTCGCCGAGGGTCCGCAGCTCGGTGACCGACGCCGAGTCGACCTGGCTGTCCAGCCGGGCCTCCGCCTCGGCGAGCGACTCGCGGCTCGCCGCCTGCAGCTGCAGAGCCATCAGCTGGCCCCAGCGCTGCTGATGCTCGTTCCGCTGGCACTGCTCTCGGCGGTCGCCGGCTCCGCCGCGCTGCCGGACTTCTTGTCGGGCATCTCGTCCAGCTCGCCCAGGAACCGGTCGACGGTCGAGCGCTTGCTCTCGTCGTCGGACAGCTCGTGGCCGACGAGCTGCTCGGCGAGCTGCACGGCCAGGCCGCCGAGCTCGCTGCGGAGCTGCCGGACGACCTGCTCGCGCTGGGAGGACAACTGCTCCTCACCACGCTGCCGAATGCGCTCGACCTCCGCGGTGGCCTGCTCGCGCAGCTCCTCGCGGATCCGTTCGCCGTCGGCACGGGCGCCGTCACGGATCTTGGCGGCCTCGGTGCGGGCCTCGGCCAGCGCCTGATCGTAGCGCTCCTCGGCAGCCTTCAACCTGCGGCTGGCCTCCTCGGACTGCTCGACCTGCCTCTGGATCATGTCCTGGCGTTCCTGCAAGGACTTGTTCAGCGGCGGGACGACGTACTTCCACAGCACGAACAGGATGATCAGGAACGCGACCAGCTCGGCGATGATGGTGCCGTTCGGCAGCAGGAAGTTGTCCGCTGCCAGGACGGTGGTTCGCATCAGGGTCTCCCCACGATCGTCACAGGGCCGGCTGGGGTCACGCGCCGAGCACGAACACGAACAGCGCCATGAAGGCCAGGTTGATGAAGTACATGCCCTCGACCAGACCGATGATCAGGAACATGATGGTGTTCAGCCGGCCGCGGGCCTCCGGCTGGCGGGCGACACCCTGGATCGTGGCCGCACCGGCCAGGCCGTCACCGATCGCCGCGCCGATGGCGCCACCGGCCAGGGCAAGGCCACCGCCGATGAATGCACCGGCCAGCTTCAGTTCGCCCGCCGCCGAGCCCTGGGCGAGCAGCTGGTTGGTCAGACTCATGACTCTCCTCGTTTTTCTCTGTGACAAGTGTGTGGTTGTGGGGAGCACAGCGAACGGCGCGCGGACTAGTGCGCGGCCGCTTCATCCTCTTCTTCGCCGACTGCTTCACCGAAGTAGATGATCGTGAGCAGGCTGAAGATCAGCGCCTGCAGGAGGCCGATGAACATGTCGAACAGCTTCCAGGCCGCGTTCGGCAGCCAGAGCACGTACGCCGGCATCTGGCCGATCACCATGACCATCAGGCCACCGGCGAAGATGTTGCCCCAGAGCCGCAGCGCCAGCGACACCGGACGGCCGAAGAACTGGGTCACGACCTCGATCGGCGCGAGGAAGGCGTACGGCTTGGCGAAATGGCCGAGGTAGTGCTTGGCGCCCTTGCGCCGGAAGCTCACCACGTTCACCCAGATGATCACCAGCAGGGCCAACGGGTAGACCAGGTTGACGTCCGAGGTGGGCGGCGGCGCGACGGCCTCGGTGGGCAGTGCGGCCAGCCAGTTGCAGATCAGGATGAACGCGAAGAGGGTGACGCAGAGCTGCACGACGCCCTTCGGCGCGCGCAGCCCCATCTGCTCCTGGACCTGACTCTGCACCCAGTCGACCAGCATCTCGAAGATGAGCTGCAGCTTGCTCGGCTTGCCCGAGGTCGCCTTGCGCGCCATGTAGAGCCCGAGAGCGAGCAGGATCACGCCGGCGATCAGCGTGCTGAGCAGCGTGTCGGTGTTGAACGTCAGTCCGAACAGCTTCGCGGTCGGGTGGTGGCCCGGCTGGATCTGCTCGGCGGCCAGCACCAGCTGACCCGAGGCCAGGTCGTTGATTTGGTAACCAGTCATGACTGTCGGATCTCCTTGACCAGCGGCAGCATGGCGCTCACGATGGTGAGAAGTTGGAAGACGGCAAGGCCCGCGAAGACCGCGAGGCCCGCCGGGCGGAGCAACACGGCGCAGCCTAGTGCGATGACCGTGATCACACCGAGGCGGCCGAGCACACTGATCGCGAAGCGACCCTTGCTGAACTCGCCCCGGTCGGAGTAGCGCGCCACGGAGACCTGCGCCATCCGGGCGTTCAACGCGCCGAGACCGAGGCCGACCCAGCCGAGCAGCGCGGCGAGCGGCTGCCCGAACCAGATCGCGACGGCGGCGCCGAGCGCCCCGGCCACAGCGGCCCAGACCAGCGTCCTGCGAAGGGTCCGCCGGTTGACGGGGGGCACCTGGGACGACGCTGTCGGTGCACCGAGGATCACGTGCGCTGTCTCCTCATGTCGCGGTTGTCGATCTACAAGTCGAGCTTGGTCACATGAATTTTTTGAACTGGCCGTACACGTAGAAACACGCGGCGATGATGCCCAGCAGCAAGCCGACCAGCGCTAACACCGGGAACAGACCCAGTGCGTGATCGACTAGCCAACCAACTCCGAACCCGACAACGAGACACCCCGCGATACCTGCGCCCATCCCGAGTAGGTCGCCCAACTCAGGGCCGTCGCTGCCCATCGCCCCTCAGCTCGCCGGTGTCAGTGGTTCAGATCGGCCGACTGGCCACAATCGCTCAAACGTGCTCCCCTACCGTGTGGCGCCCTCGGTCCCCTGACCGTGGTCTGTGCCACACTGACGATCGGCTCCCCGGCCTGTCGGCGGGAATGGGGCGACGCTACCACAGCGCCGCTCGGCTACCCCCTGCGCCCTGACCAGCGTCGAAGCCACTTGGTGATGATCTAGAGCACACTCGCTCACAATCCCGGCCCGGCGGCGCCCGCCAGATGATCCCGCGATGGACAACTGGCGAAGTCTGATGATCCCTCAGCGAACGCCGCCCGTCTCAGTGGCGCATACCCACCCGATCGGCGGAACGGCGCGAACGTAGCCGGGGCACCGCCGTGGCCAGCAGCGCGAGCAGCACCGCGAACCCGATGCCCCACAGCACGACCGTTTTGGCGCCGGTCACCGCGAGCGCCACCGCACCGAAGGCCAGCACCGCCGACCAGAGGTAGATCAGCAGCACCGCCCGGCGTTGCGAGTGGCCGATCTCCAGCAGCCGGTGGTGCAGGTGCATCTTGTCCGGGGAGAACGGACTGGTCCCCGCCCTGGTCCGGCGGATCACGGCCATCAGCAGGTCGAGCAGCGGTACGCACACCACGGCGGCCAGCACGATCAGCGGCGCAAGCAGCCCGACCACGTCCTTGCCGTCGGTGCTGGCGAACGGGATGCGACCGGACGCGGTGGTGGTGGCCGCCGCGAGCATCAGCCCGATCAGCATCGACCCGGAGTCGCCCATGAAGATCCGCGCGGGGTTGAAGTTGTGCGGCAGGAAGCCGAAGCAGGCGCCGGCCAGCAGGGCGGCGATCAGCGCCGGTGTGTACGCGTTCGGGTCGTTGCCCGCCTCGTACAGCAGCCCGAGGGAGAACAGCCAGGTCGCCGACGCCGCCACCCAGCCGATCCCGGCGGCCAGCCCGTCCAGCCCGTCGACGAAGTTCATCCCGTTCACCAGCGCGACCGACAGCAACACGGTGAGCAGCACGCTCTGCTCCTGGCCGAGCGACACGTAGGCGCCGCCGCCCCAGGGCACCCAGAACACCGCCCACTGCACGCCGTAGAGCACCAGCACGCCGGCGGCGGTGGCCTGACCGGCCAGCTTGGTGATCGCGTCCAGCTCGAACCGGTCGTCCAGCGCGCCGACCAGCACCAGCAGGCCGGCCGCCACGATCGTGCCGGTGACCTCGGAGGAGTAGGCGAACGCCAGCCGCAGCGCGGGCAGCTGCCCGGCCACCAGCACGCCGCCGAGCACCCCGCCGAACATGGCCAGCCCGCCCCAGCGCGGCGTCGGGCTGACGTGCACGTCCCGCCCGCGCGGCCAGGCCACCGCGCCGAAGCGCACCGCGAGCACCCGGACCAGCCCGGTCAGCAGGAAGGTCACCACCGCGGCGGTGAGGCCGACCAGCAGGTACTCCCGGATCGGCAGGCCGGGACTGCCCAGTGTGTCGAGCGCCTCGGCGGTCGGCTTGGACCGCGGCAGACCCGCCACAACGGCCGACAGCGCGGCGCCCGACCCGATGACACTCATCAACGACCGCTAGCCGCGGGGGCAGGCCGGTGTGCCGGCAACCAGGGTGGACACCTCGTCGGCGATCGCCGCCAGCTCCCGGAACGGTGTACCCACGATGACGCACGGTACCCGCGCGGTCCACCGCACCCGGGTTCGGCCCGGGTACGCGGCACCCGGCGCGGCGGTGCTCGCCGAGATCGACGAAATTCTGGTTTTCTAGGAGGTGAATCCAGAATTTCGTCGATCTCGGTGTAGGTTGACCTGATGTTGACCGGCCCGTTTCTGGGCGCGGAGGCGCTCCTGGCCGGGCTGGTGACCTACAACGAGCTGTACGGTCCGCGCTTTCGGCGGCTGTTCCACGGCGTGTTCGCCCCCGCCGACCTGGTCGTCGACCTCGCGGTCCTCGGCCGTGCCGCGTACCTGGTGGTCGGCCACCGCGGCGGTGTGCTCGCCGGCTACTCGGCCGCGCTGGCGCTCGGCGCCGACTGCGCGCCCGCGCACGCGCCCGCCGAGGTTCTCGTGCCGTCCGACGCGCGCGGCCAACCCGGTCTGCTGGTGCGCAGGGGCGTGGTGACCGCGGCCGAGGTCACCGCGGTCGCCGGGCTCCGGGTGACGTCACCGGCGCGCACCGCGTGGGACCTGGCCCGCCGGCTGACGGTGACCGAGGCGACGGTGGCGGTCGATGCGCTGGCCCACACCGGGTCGTTCACCCCCGCCGACCTGCTGGAACGCCGGCGCGCCGAGCCCGGGGCCCGGGGCTGCCGGCGACTGGCCGAGGCGGTCGGGCTCGCCGACCCGAGGGCCGAGTCGCCGATGGAGACCCGGCTCCGCCTCGGCCTCGTCCTGGCCGGGCTGCCCCGGCCCGACGTGCAGTACCCGGTGTCCGACGAGCACGGGTTCGTCCTCGCCCGGGTCGACCTCGCCTACCCGCACGCCCGGCTGGCGATCGAGTACGACGGGACCGTGCACCTCGGCCGCCGCCGTTGGGCGCTCGACCGGGAGCGGGACGCCACGCTGGCCGGTCAGGGATGGGAGACGCTGCGGCTGGGGCGGAACGACCTCGGCATCGGCATGCGGCAGACGGCGCACCGGGTCAACGGTCTGCTGGCGCTCCGCGCGCCGGGCAGCTACGGCCGCGTCGAGATCGACACCCGTCCGCTCCAGGATTGAGCTGCGCACCCGCACCGAGCCGGCACCGAGGGCGGGTGGCGTCAGCCGGCGACCGGGACCTCGCGGCCGAGCACCTCGACGACCTGGGCGGCGGACACGGCGCCCTCGCGCAGGATGCGCGGCTCGGCGCCGGTCAGGTCGACGATGGTGGACGCGATGCCCTCGGTGGCCGGGCCGCCGTCCAGGTAGACAGATACCGCCTGGCCGAGCTGCACCCGCGCCTCGTCCATGGTGGACGCGGGCGGGGACCCGGACCGGTTCGCGCTGGACACCGCCATCGGGCCGACCTCGCGCAGCAGCTCCAACGCCACCGGGTGCAGCGGCATCCGCAACATCACGGTGCCCCGGGTGTCGCCCAGCTCCCAGGCCAGCGACGGCGCGTGCGGCAGCACCAGGGACAGCCCGCCCGGCCAGAACGCCTCGATCAGCTCGCGGGCCGTCCTGGGCACCGAGCTGACCAGCCCGTCGATCGTGGTCCAGGAGCCGACCAGCACCGGAGCCGGCATGCTCGAGCCCCGGCCCTTCGTGGCGAGCAGGGAGCGCACGGCGTCCGCGTTGAACGCGTCACACCCCAGCCCGTACACGGTGTCGGTCGGCAGCACGACCAGCTGCCCGGCGCGGACCGCACCGGCGGCGGCGGCCAACCCGTCCCGCCGGCTGTCCGGCTGCGCGCAGTCGTAAGAGGTACTCACCCGGCCACCTTAGAGCTCCTGGTCACCCGAGGCGGGCAGCCGTCACGAAACGCGGCCGGCCGGCCAGGTCCGGGTGCTCCACGACGGCGGTGAGCTCCGGGTGCCCGGCGAGGACGGCGGGCGCGGCGGTGGCGTGGCTGTCGTCGTGCTCGATGCCCAGCGCACCGCCGGGGCGCAGCAACCGGATCGCCAGCACCACCAGCGGGCGGATCACCTCGAGGCCGTCCGGTCCGGCGAACACCGCGCGGTGCGGATCGTGCTCGGCGACCTCCGGTGGCACCGGGGTGCCCTCGGGGACGTACGGCGGGTTGGCCAGCACCAGGGCGACCCGGCCGCGCAGCTCCGGCAACAGCTCGCTGTCGGTGACGTCGCCGTGGATCAGGTGCACCCGGTCCGGCAGGTTCTTGCGCGCCCAGCTCAGTGCGGCCGGATCCAGCTCGACGGCGTACACCTCGGCATCCGGCCGGCTCGCCGCCACGGCGGCCGCGAGCGCGCCGGAACCGGTGCACAGGTCGACCACGACCGGCTCGGCCTCCCCCGCGAGGGCGCCGAGCCCCCACTCCAGCAGCAGCTCGGTCTCCAGTCTCGGCACGAACACCCCGGGCCCGACCACCACGTCCACCGGGCCCATCGGGGCAGTGCCGAGCAGGTACTGCAGCGGAATCCGGGTCGTCCGTCGCTCGACCAGCTCCCGGTACCGCGCCAACACCGCCGCGCCGGCACCGGCCAGGCCGAGCAGCCGCGATCTGGGCACTCCGGTGACGTGTGCGGCGAGCAGCTCGGCGTCCACCCGGGGACTCGGTACGCCGGCCGAGGCGAGCGCCCGCTCAGCATCGGCGAGCACCGCCCGCCAGGATATTTCGGACACAGACCCGTCTCCCTCTGCCGTCGGCCGCCAACACGCTAGGAGTTCCGCCGAACACGTCCTATACAGGGCACATGGCATACACGATTGGCCTGGCGATCTTCCAGGACGCCGAGGAGCTGGACTTCATCGGCCCGTGGGAGGTGTTCACCGCCTCGGCCATGCTGCGCGGGGGTGCCGGTGAACAGCCGGACCGCGTCCTGCTGATCGCCGGCAGCCTCGACCCGGTGCGCTGCGCCAAGGGCCTGCGGGTGCTCCCGGATGCCACCTTCGACGACCACCCGGCGCTGGACGTGGTGCTGGTGCCCGGCGGCCAGGGCACCCGGCGGGAGGTGGAGAACCCCGCGCTGCTGAGCTGGCTGGCCAAGGTGTCCGCCTCGGCCCGGTGGACGACCAGCGTGTGCACCGGCTCGCTGCTGCTGCACACCGCGGGGGTCGCCGACGGGCGCCGGCTGGCCACCCACTGGAGCTTCGAGGACGAGCTGGAGCGGCGCGGGGCCACCGTGGTGCGCGACGCGCGCTGGGTGCGGGACGGGCAGGTGGTCAGCAGCCAGGGTGTGTCGGCCGGCATCGACATGGCGTTGTGGCTGGTCGGACAGCTGCACTCGGTACCACACGCCAGGACCACGCAGCGCTACATCCAGTACGAACCGGCGCCCCCGTACGCCGCCGACGTCTGACCCGCCGCACACCCACTCCGCCGCACACCCACTCCGCCGGCACAGACCGGCTGCGGGCCGCACAGACCGTGCACAGGCTGTGCGGCCTGCGCCAGGTCTGTGCCGCCGGAAACGGCGGTCACCACAGTGCGGCGGTCACCACAGAGCTGGGCACGGTGCGGGTTTCAGCTGGCCAGGGACTCGGCCCGGTCGGCGGCGATCAGGGCGTCGACCATCTCGTCGAGGTCGCCGTCGAGCACCGCGTCCAGGTTGTGCGCCTTGTAGTTGACCCGGTGGTCGGCGATCCGGTTCTCCGGGTAGTTGTAGGTACGCACGCGCTCCGAACGGTCCATCGTGCGGACCTGCGAGCGGCGGTCGGCCGAGGCGGCCGCCGCGCGTTCTTCGTCGGCCAGCGCCTGCAGCCGGAACCGCAGCACGTCCATCGCGCGCGCCCGGTTCTGCAGCTGGGAACGCTCGTTCTGGCAGGAGACCACCACTCCGGTGGGCAGGTGGGTGATGCGCACCGCGGAGTCTGTGGTGTTCACGCTCTGCCCACCGTGCCCCGATGAGCGGAACACGTCGATGCGCAGGTCCTTGTCGTCGATCTCGACGTCGGCCGCCGCCTCCACCTCCGGGTAGACCAGCACGCCGGCCGCCGAGGTGTGGATCCGGCCCTGCGACTCGGTGACCGGGACCCGCTGCACCCGATGCACGCCGCCCTCGTATTTCAGCCGCGACCAGACCCCGTCGGCCCCGTCGCTGGCCCGCCCCCGCACGGACAGCGTGACGTCCTTGAACCCACCCAGGTCGGAATCGGTGCCACCGAGTACCTCGGTCTTCCAGCCCCGCCGCTCGGCATAGCGCTGGTACATCCGCAGCAGGTCGCCGGCGAACAGCGCGGACTCCTCGCCGCCGGCGCCGGCCTTGACCTCGAGCACCACGTCGTCGGCGTCGTGCGGGTCGCGGGGCACCAGCAGCTCGGCCAGCTTGCGCTCCAGCCCATCCACCCGCTCGACCAGCTCATCGGCCTCCGCCGCGAACCCGGCATCCTCCGTGGCGAGCTCGCGGGCGGTGTCCAGATCTCCGCGGGTGGCAGTCAGCTCGCGAGCGGTGCGCACTATCGGGCCGATCTGCGCGTAGCGGCGGCCCAATGAGCGCGCTGTCGCCGCATCGGCGTGCACCGCCGGGTCGGCCAGCCGCTTCTCCAGGTCGGCGTACTCGGCGAGCAGCGCGTGCAGGCCGGCGCCTGACTCAGTCGACGTGCTCACCTGTGTCCTCCCTGGTAGTCGGTCGT
>DASYLM010000210.1:0-10663 GCA_036009565.1 Pseudonocardia sp.
CGGGTCTGTTACAGCCGGGTGCAATCGGTTTGCAATCCACCGGCGGCACTGTGGGCGGCGATATCACCAACGACAGGAGAGCCGACATGGCCGTCGACGACGACAAGCTGATGCAGTTGCTCGGGCAGTTCGTGGGGGACCTGGGGGCGACGATGGCCGCCGGCGGCGTGGTGATCGGCCACCGACTGGGGTTGTACCGAGCACTCGCCGAGGGCGCGGCGACCCCGGAGCAGCTCGCCGAGCGGACCGGCTGCCACCCCCGCTACCTGGCCGAGTGGCTCCGTGGGCAGGCCGCCGGCGGCTACGTCGGCTACGACCCGGCCAGCGGTACCTTCGACATGTCCGAGGAGCAGGCGTTCGCGCTCACCGACCCGGCCGGGCCGGTCTACCTGCCCGGCGCATTCCTGCTCGCGCTCGCCGCGCTGCGCGCCGAACCGAGAATCACCGAGGCCTTCCGGACCGGCGAGGGCATGGGCTGGCACGAGCACCACGAGGACCTGTTCACCGGCACCGAGCTGTTCTTCCGCCCTGGCTACCTCGCCAACCTCACGGCGAACTGGATCCCCGCCCTGGACGGTGTCGAGGCGAAGTTGACGGCGGGCGGAACGGTCGCCGACATCGGCTGCGGGCTCGGGTCCTCGACCGTGCTGATGGCGCAGGCCTACCCCAGAGCAAGGGTTGTCGGCTCGGACTACCACGACGCCTCGATCGAGCTGGCGCGCAAGCACTCGGTCGACGCGGGGGTCGCCGACCGAGCGACCTTCGAGCTGGCATCGGCCCAGAGCTTCACCGGTACCGGGTATGACCTGGTCACCTCCTTCGACTGCCTGCACGACATGGGTGACCCGCTCGGGGCCGCGCGGCACGTCCGTGAGGCGCTGGCCCCGGACGGCACCTGGATGGTGGTCGAGCCGGCCGCGGGCGACCGCGTCGAGGACAACCTGAACCCGGTGGGCCGCATGTACTACTCGGCGTCGACCTTCCTGTGCGTGCCGAACGGGCTGTCCCAACCGGGCGGTTACGCACTCGGTGCACAGGCGGGTGGGGCCGCGATCCGCCAGGTGACGGCGGACGCCGGTTTCACGCGGTTCCGGCTGGCCGCCGAGACACCGTTCAACCGCATCTACGAAGTCCGGCGGTAGGGCCTCAACCCCGGTCGGCCGCCGCGGCCCGGGGCGGCCGGGTCCGAGACGTCCTGAGGTCGCTCAGGTGCCGGTGACCCAGTGGGACGTCAGCAGCACCAGCCCGAGTGAGCAGCCCGCGACGACCACGAGGCCCAGTGCGGCGACGATGAGCGGCCGGACACCGCTGCGGGCAATCTCGCGTAGATCGAAGTTGAGTCCGACACCGGCGAAGCAGAGCAGGAACGCCCATTTCGACAGGTTGCCGAGACTGGTCACCTCGGCCTTGGTGAACGCTCCGGCGGTGGCCAGCGCCGAGACGGCGATGAAGCCCAGCACGAACTTCGGGAAGGTGCGCCAGACGAACGCCGACCGTGCCCGGAGCCCACTGGCCACCGCCACCCCGCCGCGGTTGGACCAGTAGATCGCGTAGCCGAGCACGACGATGCCGATCAGCGCGTTGCGGGTGTTCTTGACCGCCACCGCGACCTGCTGGGCGTGCTGGGAGTAGGCCGCGCCGGTGGCGGTGGTCTCCGCGGTGTTGTCGACGGCCAGGCCGGCCCAGAGGCCGAACTGCGTGTCGGTGAGCTGCAGCGCGTGCCCGATGGCGGGGAAGCTGAACAGTGCGACGGCGCCCAGGGCGAGAATTGCGGCGATGGCGTAGCCGGAGTCCTCGTCGTCGGCGTCGATTGCGCCCCTGCCCGCGATGATCGCCGAGACCCCGCAGATCGACGTGCCGATCGCCAGCAGCGTCGAGAGTTTGCCGCCCAGCCCGAACGCCTTTCCGACCAGCAGGATCATCGTCGTGGCGACCACCATGTCGATCAGGATCAGTCCGAGGCTGAAGCCGCCGAGCTTGGCCAGGTCGCCCAGCAGGAACCGCGCGCCGAGCAGCACGATGCCAATCTTCAACCAGAACTCGTAGGTGCCGACGCCCGGGCGGAACGCCTTGGGCACGCCGACCGTGTTGCGGATGACCAGGCCCAGAATGATCGCCCACAGCACGTACTCGATGTCCGGCAACGCCGTCCCGGTGGCTTTGCCGACGCTGCGCAGCCCGGTCTGGGCGAAGGTGCCCACCACGCCGACGACCACCAGCAGGACCAGGCCGGGCAGGTAGCGCAGTACGGGGACCCCCGTGTTGTCGCCGCTGTTGGTGGTGGACTCCGCGGGGGCGGTCATCTGACGAGGAAGGGAATCGAGGGCAGCAGACCCGTGACGGCGAGCAGGACCAGTACGGCCGCGACGATCACGGCCGCCCAGTCCGCTCCGAGCCGCCCCAGGCCCGGGTGCGACGGGTCCGGGGCCGGGGTTGTCTCCGACGGGTTCGTACTCAAGGTGACCTCCAGCGGACGGTGCCACGCCCGGCGGGCCGGCGTGCGCGGGTATTCGGGGAATGGGGGACTCGATTCCGAAGCGGACCGGGGGAGAATCAACCGGTGGCGCCGGTTTCCTGGCCGACCGGCTCGTCGGGGTTGGTGCCCCCGCGACGTCGTGCCCTCGCCTCGTAGGCGGCCAGAATGACGCCGACGGTGACCAGGCTGAGGTAGAACTGCGAGCGGGTGTCGGGCAGGACCGCCATCGCCAGGATGACGGCGAGCATCGCCGCGATGGTGGTGTAGCTCAGCCAGGGGAACAGCCACATCTTCAGCGCGAGCGCCGTGCCGGCCCGCTCCGCCCTGCGCCGCAGCGCCACCTGGGAGACCGCGATCAGCAGGTAGACGAACAGGGCCACCGCGCCGTAGGAGTTGACGATGAACGCGAAGACCCGGTCCGGGGAGAAGAACTCGAAGACGACCGAGACGAAGCCGACCACGGTGCCGGCCAGGATCGCGCGGCTCGGCACCTGGTTGCGCCCGAGTTTGGTGAGCCCCCGGGGCGCGTCGCCATGGCGGGTGAGCGCGAAGAGCATCCGCGAGGTCGTGTAGAGCGCGGAGTTCAGGCAGGACAGCACGGCGACCAGCACGACCGCGTTCATGATCGTCTCGACAGCGGGGATGTGCAGTGCGCCCAGGACCGCCGCGTACGGACTGACCTTGATGGCGGGGGAGTCCCACGGCAGTACCGACACCACGACGAACACCGACAACACGTAGAAGGCCAGCACCCGCAGCACGATCGAGCGCATCGCCCTGGCCACCGCCGGGCCGGGTTCGGCCGCCTCGGCCGCGGCGATGGTGACGATCTCCGCGCCGGTGTAGAAACCGATGCAGGGCACCACGGCGGCGAGGATCGCGCCGATGCCCAGCGGGGCGAACCCGCCGTGGGAGACCAGGTTGCCCAGGCCACCGGCCGCGTGCGGCCACAGCCCGAGCAGGTACAGCGCGCCCAGGAACAGGAACACCGTGATCGCGGCCACCTTGATTCCGGAGAACCAGTACTCGAACTCGCCGTAGGACCGGGCGGAGATCAGGTTGGTGCCGGTCAACAGCGCCATCAGCACCAGGCAGGTCACCCAGAGCGGCACCGCCGGCAGCCACAGCCCGACGATCCGCGCGCCGGCGACGGCCTCCAGAGCCACCACGATCACGAAGAAGTACCAGTACATCCAGCCGACCAGGAAGCCGGCACGCGGCCCCAGCGCCTCCCGGGCGTAGGCGTAGAACGAGCCCACCGCGGGACGGGCCACCGCCATCTCGGCCAGCATCCGCATGACGGCGACGATGATCGCGCCCGCGATGAGGAACGACACGATCGCGGCCGGGCCGGTGGCGTGAATGACCACGCCGCTGCCGACGAACAATCCGGCGCCGATCACCCCGCCCAGCGCGATCAGGTTCATGTGCCGCCGCTTCAACGTCCGGCGCAGGCCGTCGGACCCGGTCTCGGTCTCGGCCTCGGCGGAGAGCGGGTCGGGGGACGGACGGAACGGGGTGGTGGACATGGGCGCGCCACTTCTCGCGGCGTGCGCGCACGCCGCGCGGGACTGGGTTGGACGGGGGCGCCGGGCTGGACGGCCGGCGCCGGCCACCCGGCGATTCGTCCGACCGGGCAGGCCGAGACCCGCACTCTAGGCAGGCCCGCCCCGGGGTTGTCAACGGCGCCCACGACAGCCGGCCCTGTTCCGCTGGCCCAGCCGTCGTGGGCGGCCGCGCCAGATTCACGGTGAGCTAAACCCTTCTCCGGTGGTGCCGAACTCGACTATCACTCTCTGGTCAGATGCTGGATCGGCGGCACCGCAACAGGAGCGTGAAGTACTGATGGGGGCTGATGCCGCGACGCGGGTTCCGCTCGGGGAGCAGCACGATGCATCGCGGCCGGTGGCGGGGGCGGCGGCGGCGCCGAACTCCCGCTCCCGCCCGGCGGTGCGCGGCTTGAAAGGGCTCGGCCCGAATCGACTCGGCCAGAATCGGCGCGGCCGGAGTCGGCACGGCCGGAGTCGGCACGGCGGGACGCTGGCCCGCTGGGTCAGCCCGCTGGTGCTGCTCCTCGGCTGGCAGCTGGTCAGCGGCACCGGTCTGGTGTCGCCGCGCAAGCTGCCGCCGCCCACCACGGTGTGGCGGGCCGCCCTCGAGGTGGCCGGGAACGGCCAGCTGGGCGACGGGCTCGCGGTATCGCTGCGCAGGATGCTGATCGGGTTCGTGATCGGCGCCGTGATCGGCGCCGCCCTCGGGGTGTTCGCCGGACTGCTGCGCTGGGGCGACGTGTCCGTCGACCCGGTGATGCAGATGATCCGCAATGTGCCGCTGTTCGGTCTGATCCCGTTGCTGATCCTGTGGTTCGGCATCGGTGAGCTGCCGAAGCTGGTGCTGATCGCGTTGGCCGCCGGGCTGCCGATCTACCTCAACGTGCACGCCGGGATGCGCAACGCCGATCCGCACCTGGTCGAGGCGACCGCCGTGCTCGGCTACTCCCGGTGGCAGCGGCTGTGGCACGTGGTCGTGCCGGGCGCGGCCCCGTACACCCTGGTCGGCGTGCGACTCGGAGTGGCGTCGGCGTGGTTGGCGCTGGTGGTCGCGGAGACGATCGCCGCCGACTCGGGGATCGGCTACATGATCAACAATGCCCGGGACTTCCTGCGCACCGACATCGTGATCGTCGGGCTGCTCGTCTACGCGGTGGTCGGGCTGTTGATGGACACCGTCGTGCGACTGGCCGAACGGTGGATCCTGCGCTGGCGGGTGTCATGACGGGCACCGAGACGGCCCGGGTGCGTGGGCTGGTCAAGGAGTTCGGCGCCCGCCGGGTGCTCGACGGCCTCGATCTGACCGTGCGGCGCGGCGAGTTCACCGCGTTGCTCGGGCGCAGTGGCTCCGGCAAGTCCACGCTGCTGCGCGTCCTGTCCGGGATGGATACCGACAGCCGCGGTGAGTCCACGGTGCACGGCCAGGTGTCGATGGCGTTCCAGCAGCCCCGGTTGCTGCCGTGGCGGCGGGTCTGGCGCAACATCACCCTCGGTGTGGAGACCGGTGATCCACGAGGTGTGGCGGAGCGCGCGCTGGCCGAGGTGCGGTTGACCGATCGGGCCGATGCGTGGCCGCGGACCCTGTCCGGCGGGGAGGCGCAGCGGGTGTCGCTGGCCAGGGCGCTGGTCCGCGAGCCCGACCTGTTGTTGCTCGACGAGCCGTTCGGTTCGCTGGACGCGTTGACCCGGCTGGCCATGCACCGCCTGGTCACCCAGCTGTGGGAGCGGCACCGGCCGGCGGTCCTGCTGGTCACCCATGACGTGGACGAGGCGCTGACCCTCGCCGACCGGGTTCTCGTGCTCGAGGGCGGGCGGATCGCGGCCGAGCACCTGGTGTCCGCGCCACGGCCCCGGAGCATCGCGCAGCTGTCCGAGCTGCGTGCGCGCGTGTTGTCCGACCTGGGAGTGAATGATCATGAAGCCGCGTGACCTCGTTCCGCTCGGCGTCGTCGCGGCGGTGGTGGTGGGTCTCGCGGCGCTGGGACTCGCCGGCTGCGCGGCGCCGGCCCAGCACGCCGCTCCGGCCGCGGTCCCGGCGGCGGTCAGCCCGGCGCAGCTGGCCGAGACCACGCTGCGCGTCGGTGACCAGAAGGGCACCAGCCAGCAGGTCCTGCTGAAAGCGGCCGGGCTGCTGGACGGCGTCCCGTACCACCTGGCGTGGTCCACCTTCACCTCCGGACCGCCGATGCTGGAGGCCGCCAACGCGAACGCCATCGACGTCGGGCAGGTCGGGAACACGCCGCCGATCTTCTCCGCTGCCGCCAACGGGAACATCGACCTGGTCAGCGCGCTGCGCTCCACGGTCGGTGACGCCGTCCTGGTGCCGAAGGGCTCCGCGCTCGCCAACCTGGCCGACCTGCGCGGCAAGACCATCGCGGTGGCCAAGGGCTCCTCCGCGAACGGCACCCTGCTGAACGCCCTCGCCAAGGCCGGGCTGAAGCCGTCCGACGTGACCATCTCCTACCTGCAGCCCAGTGACGCCTATGCGGCGTTCAACCAGGGCAGCGTGGCGGCCTGGGCGGTGTGGGAGCCGTACGTCAGCGAGGCCGTGGCGAGCCTCGGCGCGCGGGAGCTGGTCAGCGGCGCGGACGCCCTCAACGGGACCGGACTCGCCGGCGGCACGGCGCTGTCCAACGGCTACTCGCTGCAGATCGCCAACCGGAGCTCACTGGCCGACGCGGGCAAGAACGCCGCCATCGCGGACTACGTTGTCCGGGTCGCCAAGGCGAACCTGTGGGCCAAGGGTCATCCGGACCAGTGGGCCGGCATCTACGCCCAGCAGACCGGCATCCCGGTGGACATCGCAAAGATCGCGGTGCCCAGAATCGCACTCAACCCGGTCCTGGTCGACGACGCGGTGGTCGCCTCCGAACAGCGGCTCGCCGACGCCTTCGCCTCGGCGGGCCAGCTGCCGGGCAAGGTCGACTTCGCCGCGTACGTCGATCGCCGGTTCAACCCCCAGATCACCCCATTGGTCACCCAGGGCAAGTGACGGACGGGGTCGACGCCGGTCAGACGTGTGCATCTTGAGTGAAACAATAGGGATGATCAATGTGACCCGAATCGGTTCGCGGGTCATCGACGACGGCCCGCGCCCGTGTTAGCGTCACCTTTATGAGTGACGGCGAGCACCCGCGCGCACTGCACGTCACGCTGCTGCGCAGCCGTCGCCACGTGGATTTCTGCCGTACGGCCACCGCGCTCTGTCGGGCCTGACCTCGCCCCGACCGAGTCCGACAGAGTCCGTTCGAGCCAGCCGACTTCCGTCCCCGGACTCCCGGTGACCGACGCTCGCCGATCCGCGAGCACTGCCCGCCGCAGCTCACGCGCCGGACCGTCATCGAGAGCCGACCGGGGCGATTCCCGCGAGGACACCCGTGTCTCCCACCACCGCTCCGCCCGCCACCGCTCCGTCGGTTCCCCGCGCCCCGGTCCCGACGGCGCCGGTCCCGACGGCACCGGTCCGCGCCGTGCGCCACCGAGGTCCGTCCGTTACCCCACGCCCACCCTCGGCCGCGGTACTCGACGCCGCCCGGCGCGCTGGGCTGATCTTCCGCGACGAGCTGGTGGGTGCGACAGAGCTGAGCCACGCCACGGTGAACCGGCAGGTCGCGCGGCTGCTCGAGGCGGGTTTGCTGCGCGAGCGCCCTGACCTGGTCCAGGCCGGTGCCGTCGGCCGGCCGAGGGTGCCCGTCGAGGTCGACCCGGAAGGGTACGGCGTGCTGGGCATCCACATCGGGCTGCGCCGAACCACGCTGGCGGCGGGCGACCTGCGCGGGCGGGTGCTCGGCGCGGCCGAGGTACCGAACCCGATCGGAGACCCGGCCGACGTGCTCACCCTGCTCATCGCGCGGCTTCGGCGCTTCGGCGCGCGGTGGCCCGAGCGCCGGATGCTGCGGGTCGGGCTGGTCGTCGGTGGGCAGCTCTCCGCCGACCGGAGCCGGTTGCGCCACGCCCGCCTGGGCTGGGAGTCCGCGCCGATCGGCGAGATCGTCGACCGGGTGGCCGGCTCCCACGTGGAGGTGGTCCCGCAGGTGGAGGCGATGGCGGGTGCCGAGACGCTGCTCGCCCGGCAGCCGTCGCGGGGGACCGCGCTGTACGTGTACGCCCGCGAGACGGTGGGTTCGGTGCTGACCGTGGACGGCGCGGCGCCGGTACCCGCCGCCGGTCTCGGCACCATCAGCCACCTGCCGGTGGGCGGCGCCGCGAGCTGCCCGTGCGGCGCGACCGGGTGCCTGGAGGCCTCGGTCGGCGAGGCGTCGGTCGCCGCCGCCGCGTACCGGGCCGGGATCGTGTCGGAGCCGTCCATCGCCAGGGTCATCGCGGCGGCCGAGGGCGGCCACCGCGCCGCGCACGAGCTGCTCGTGGAGCGGGCCAGGGTGCTCGGCCGAGGGGTCGCGCTGGCCCGGGACGTCTTCAACCCGGACCGCGTGGTGCTGCTCGGGCAGGCCTTCACCGGCTACCGCCCCGGGCTCGCGCACGTCTCGGCGAGTTTCGCGGCCGCCACCGTGCTCGAGCCCCTGGTCCCGAGCGTCAGTTCGTTCGGCCCCGGGGTGCAGGCGCTCGCGGCGTGCACGGCGGCGCTGCTGCCGGTCCACGCCGACCCGCTCGGCGCGGTGCGCAAGACCGTCGCCCGCGAGGCGTGGTCCCGACCGGCGATCCCGGCCCGGCGGGCGGCGACCCGATGAGCGCCACCCCGCTCGCGGTCCTGGACCTGGTGCCGATCTCGTCCGGATCCTGCGCCGCCGCCGCACTGCGCAACACCATCGACCTGGCCAGAGCGACCGAACGGTTCGGCTACGCCCGCTACTGGTTCGCCGAGCACCACCTGAACCCGGGCGTCGCCGGTACCTCTCCGGCGGTACTGCTCGCGCTGACCGCGGCGGCGACCTCCACGATCCGGATCGGCTCCGGCGCGGTCCAGCTCGGGCACCGCACCGCGCTGTCCACCGTCGAGGAGTTCGGCCTGCTGGATGCCGTGCACCCGGGACGGCTGGACCTGGGGTTGGGCCGCTCCGGCGGGCGCGCACCCGCGCCGGCGGTGAACGGGGCCGACCTGACCAGAGCCGAGCTGAACAACACCGAGCTGAACAACACCGAGCTGAACAACACCGAGGCCGCTACCGGTCGGGCGGCCAACGGCCTGTTGCTGCCGCCCCGGTTCTCCTTCGAGAAGTTGCTCTCCTCGCCCAGGTTCGCGATGCAGAAGAAGCTGTTGCTGCAGCCGAACGCCGAGGCCCAGGACTACGGCGAGCAGATCGGCGACATCCTCAGCCTGCTGCGCGGCACCTACCGCACGCCCGACGGCGTGGAGGCGCATGTGGTCCCAGGGGAGGGCGCGGCGGTACAGGTCTGGATCCTGGGCAGCAGCGGCGGCCAGAGCGCATCGGTGGCCGGCGAGAACGGGCTGCGCTTCGCGGCTAACTACCACGTCAGCCCGGCGACCGTGCTCGAGGCCGCGCGAGGTTACCGGGCGGCGTTCCGGCCGTCCGCCGAGCTGGACCGGCCCTACGTCAGTGTCTCCGCCGACGTCGTGGTAGCGCCGGACGAGCACACCGCGCGGACCCTCGCCACCGGGTACGGTCTCTGGGTGCACAGCATCCGCTCCGGCGCGGGCGCGATCCAGTTCCCGACACCCGAGCAGGCCAGCGCGCACCGGTGGAGCGACGAGGAGCGGGCGCTGGTCGCGGACCGGGTCGACACCCAGTTCGTCGGCTCGCCCGCTCAGGTGGCCGACCAGCTTGAACAGCTCCGCGACGCCACCCAGGCCGACGAGCTGGTCATCACGACGATCACCCACGACCACGCCGACCGGGTGCGCTCCTACCAGCTCCTGGCCGAGGAATGGCGGCGGCGATGAACACCTGCACCCGCACCGGCCCTCCGGCCGGATCCCGGACAATCCCTACGTTCCCGAGGTGACCATGACATCCGCCGCCGCGACCGGCATGCAGAAGGCCGATCTCGACTCCATCCCGCCCGATGTCCACGGCCTGATCAGCAAGCAGACCGCCCAGCTCGACGGCGTCGACGTCACCCGGGTGCGGTTCGACGTCGGAGCACGCTGGTCGAACGACCTGAAGGTTTACGCCGGGACCGAGAGCTGCGAGCTGCCGCACGTCGCGCTCGTGCTCTCCGGGCGCCTGCATGTGGTGATGAGCGACGGCAGCGAGGAGGAGTTCGGGCGCAACGAGGTCATGCTCCTGCCGCCCGGCCACGACGCCTGGACCGTGGGCGACGAGCCTTGCGTCTTCGTCGAGTTCTCCAAGGGCAACGATCTCTACTCGTAGCGGGCGGCCAGCCGGTACCGGTCCCCGGCTGGCCGCGCTACCTGTTCAACCTGGTCAGAGGATGAAGAGCATCTCCTGGTAGGTCGGCAGCGGCCACAGGTCGTCGGCGACAATCCCTTCGAGCAGGTCCGCGGCCGAACGCACCGCGGCCATCGCCGGGAGCAGCGCGTCGCGGGCGTGCTCGGCCTCCGCGAGCGCGGTCTCGCCCGGGTCCGCCGCGAGCGCGGCCCTGAGGTCGGCGAGTGCCGCCCGCAGATCGGTGAGCGGGGCGGTCACCTCCGCCAGCGTCGAGATGTCGGCCTCGACGCCGGCCGCCCTGAGTGCGCCGAGGTTGCCCGCCACCTCGG
>DASYLM010000211.1:0-3354 GCA_036009565.1 Pseudonocardia sp.
GTAGAGGCTGCCCTTGCCGAGACCGGTCGCCGACATCAGGTCCGCGAGCGAGGTGCCGGCATAGCCGTGGGCCCGGAACGCACCCTGGGCGGCGGCGACCACTGTCGGCTCGTCGAACTCCCGAGGTCGTCCCATGCAGCGAGTATACGTCTATCTTGACCGAACGGTCCGGATACCTAGGGACCGGCGGGTCAGTAACCGGACTCGGGGCCGCTCGATCTCGTCCACGACGGCCACCGCCAGGTCCTCGTAGCTCAGCCGCGCCTGCCCGTCATCGCCGGCCACCGGCTGGTCGAGGCCGGTGCGGTAGCTGCCGGTCCGCTCCCGGCCGCTGCCGTTCTACCGACTACCCCGCCGACGCGGCTCTCCAGGAGGGTGCTGATCGACGCCGGCGGTGCACTTGGCCGGCTAGCATGGGCTGCTTTGCTCCGGGGGAGGTGCGGTGGGCTACAGCTTGGGTGTCGATCTCGGCACCACCTTTGTGGCCGCGGCGACCGCCGAGGATTCCGCGCCGGAGATGTTCACCCTCGGTGACCGTTCCGTGGTGACGCCGACCGCTGTCTACGTGGGCGAGGACGGCACGCTGCTCACCGGGGAGGCCGCCAGCTGGCGCGCCGCGAGTGACCCGGACCGGGCGGCGCAGGGTTTCAAGCGCAGGCTTGGCGACCCGACGCCGATGATCCTGGGCGGCGAGCGGCACACCGCGGTCGAGTTGTTGGCGGCGGTGCTGCGTGACGTGCTGGCCCGGGTCAGCGCGATGGAGGGCGCGCCGCCGGACCACGTGGTGCTGACCCACCCGGCGAACTGGGGCCCGTTCCGGCGCGGCCTGTTCGAGGAGGTCCCGACCCTCGCCGGGCTGTCCGACACGGTGGCGATCACCGAGCCGGAGGCCGCCGCGATGCACTACGCGGCGACCCGGCGACTGGAGGACGGCCAGGTCGTCGCGGTCTACGACCTCGGTGGGGGCACTTTCGACGTCACCGTGCTGCGCAAGCGGCCGGACGGGATCGACATCCTCGGCGCCCCCGAGGGGATCGAGCGGCTGGGCGGGATCGACTTCGACGACGCGATCCTGAGCCATGTCGACAGCGCCTCCAACGGCGGCCTGCGCGAGCTGGACCAGCGCGACCCCCGGATCATGGTCGCGCTCGCGCGGCTGCGTCAGGACTGCGTGCTGGCCAAGGAAACCCTCTCGGTCGACACCGAGGCGGTGGTTCCGGTCTTCCTGCCCGGACGGCACTTCGAGGTCACGATCACCCGCACCGAGTTCGAGGAACTGGTGCGGGCGCAGATCGAGTCCACCGTCGGGGCGTTGTCCCGGACGCTGCGCTCCGCGCGGATCACGCCGGACGAGCTGAGCGCCGTCCTGTTGGTGGGCGGCTCGTCGCGGATCCCGCTGGTCGCGCGCATGGTGTCCGACGAGCTCGGCCGCCCGACCGTGGTGGACACCCACCCGAAGTACGCCGTGGCGCTGGGTGCCGCCGCACACGCCGCGCTGAGCGCGAACGGCACGGCTCGGCGCCCGACCCCGCCGAGGAGCGCCGCCACCGCCCCACCCACACCGGTACGCGCCACCGTGCCCGCACCGAACCCGCCGGCACTGAACCCGCCCGCACCGAACCCGCCGGCCGGGCCCGACCAGGGGCCCGACCAGGGGCCATCGGGTCCTGACCCGGACGCGCCCCGGCCGGACGAGCCCGCGCCGGTCCGGGAACGCCCGGCTATCCCCCGCACCCCGGCAACGGCGCGGCCGGCGCGGCTGAGCAGCGCCGAGACCCTGGCGGTGCGCACCACCGCGCGGCCGCGCCGGGTCCGCGCGACCATCCTCGTCTCGGTGGTCGCGGTGGCGGCGATCGTGCTGGGCACGACCGCGGTGCTCACCCGTAGCACCCAGGACACCCCGGCGGGCACAACACCCGCCGGCACGCCGACGCTCAGCTCGCCACCGCTCAGCTCACCGGGGGGCAGCGCGCCGACGCCGGCGAACACCCCGCCGGCGATCCCGGCCGTGGCCGTCGCCGGGGCCGTCCCGGTCGGGCTGCAGCCGGGTCGGGTGGCGATCACCCCGGACGGCCGGCACGCCTACGTCACCAACAACGGCTCGAACGACGTCTCGGTGATCGACACCGTCAGCAACGCGGTCACCGCCACGGTGGTCGTCGGCCACCAGCCGGCCAACGTGGCAATCAACCCGGCCGGTGGCGCCGCCTATGTCACCAACTACGCCTCCGGCACCGTCTCGGTGATCGACACCGCCCGCAACTCCGCGGTCACCGCGATCCCCGTCGGCGGCCTGCCCTCCGGGGTGGCGATCACCCCGGACGGGCACCGCGCATACGTCGCCAACCAGGGGTCGGCCACCGTCTCGGTGATCGACATCGCCCGCAGCTCGGTCTCCGCCACCATCCCGGTCGCCGCGACTCCGGCCGCGGTCGCGGTCTCACCGGACGGCAGCAGTGCCTACGTGACCAACTTCGGTGCCGGTGCCGCTGCCGGCAGCGTCTCGGTGATCGACATCGCCACCAATGCGGTGACCGCGACCGTGCTCGTCGGCGCGGTTCCCGGCAGCGTGGCGATCTCACCGGACAGCAGCCATGCCTACGTCACCAACTTCGGCTCGGACACCGTCTCGGTGATCGATACCGACAGCAACACCGTCATCGCCAGCATCCCGGTCGGCCGGAACCCGGCCAACCTGGCGATCGCCCCGGACGGCCGCCACGCGTACCTGACGAACCAGGACGCCAACTCGGTCTCGCTGATCGACACCACCAGCAACGCGGTCACCGCCACCGTTCCCGCCGGTCAGCTCCCGAACGGGCTGGCGATCACGCCGGACGGCCGGCACGCGTACCTGGCCAACACCGGGTCCGGCTCCGTCACGGTGCTCACCATCAGCTGACGCCTCGGCCCCGGGAACGAGCGGTTGTCCTCAGGGGATGTGGCAGCCGTAACCGGAGGAGATCGGGCCGGCCAGCACCCGACGCCCCGGCGGCGGGTTGAGCTCGGCGGGCACTCGGCCGGTGATCGCGTCCATGCAGTTCTCCACGGCGCCGATGCTGCCGCCCCGCCCGTCCACCCACATGTCCAGGTGCGGCAACCCGTAGGTGGACGCCCCCGAGTCCTCCACGATGACATAGCGCTGCACGGTGGGCAGGTAGAACCGGGTTCCCTGCGCGAACTGCATCCCGCGCCGGCCCGAACCCGGCACCGCGACCGTGATCGGGTCCGCGAAGGTGCCCTGGCCGCCGGCGGTCCGGTGCAGCACCGAGCAGCACACCTGTGAGGAGCCCGGTGGGGTGTTGTCCGCGTACGAGTACCCGGTGAGCTGGATGGTGAGCTGTTTGCCGGGGG
>DASYLM010000212.1:0-2599 GCA_036009565.1 Pseudonocardia sp.
CTGTTCCCAGAGCTCGGGGCCGGTCGTCGCGAAGTGGCTGGCCGGGTTGCTCTGGTTGGCGTACTGGTTGGGCTTCCACCCGCCGGGGATGTCCCGGGCCAGCCGGTCCGAGGTGTTGTAGTACGAGTCCGGGTGCTCCGGGGCCACCGCCGTCGGGCAGACCACGACCTCGGCCCCGTACGCGCGCAGCACGTTGCGCTTGTCCTCGCTGACCTTGTCCGGGCACACGAAGACACACTTGTAGCCGCGCCGCTGGGCAATCATGGCGAGCCCGATGCCGGTGTTGCCGGACGTCGGTTCGACGATCGTGCCGCCGGGCTGGAGCTCACCGCTCTGCTCGGCGGCGTCGATCATGCGCAGCGCGATGCGGTCCTTCACGCTCCCGCCGGGGTTGAAGTACTCCACCTTGGCCAGCACCAGCGGCCGCAGCCCCTCGGCGACCTTGGTCAGCTTGACCAGGGGGGTGTCGCCCACCAGGTCCATGACGTGTTCCGCGTAGCGCATAGTTGCATCATGCCTGGTCGCCCAGTGCGCTCAGCCGACGCTCCAGGAACGCCCGCTCCGGCTCGTTGCCGACCAGCTCCAGGGCGCATCGGTAGGCACCCGCCGCCTCGCCGTACCGGCCCAGCCGACGCAGCAGGTCGGCGCGGGCGGCGGGCAGCAGGTGGTAGCCGGCAAGCCGCTGGTCGCTGGTCAGCTCATCGAGCAGCGTCAAGCCGGCCGCCGGGCCGTCGCGCATGGCCACCGCGACCGCCCGGTTGAGCTCGACCAGCGGTGAGCCGTCCAGGGTCTGGAGCACGTCGTAGAGCGCGACGATCTGCGGCCAGTCCGTGCTGGCCGCGTCCGGTGCCTCGTCGTGCAGCGCGGCGATGGCGGCCTGCAGCGCGTACCGCCCGGGTGGGGTGCCGCGCAGCGCGTCCACCACCAGGCGCCCGCCCTCCTCGACCTGGTCCGGGTTCCAGCGGGTGCGGTCCTGTTCGTCGAGCAGCAGCAGCTCTCCGGCCGGCCCGGTGCGTGCCGCCCGCCGGGCGTCGACCAGAAGCAACAGTGCCAGCAGCCCGGTGATCTCCCGCTCGGCCGGCAGCAGTCGGTGCAGGATGCGGGCCAGCCGGATCGCCTCGTCGGCCAGCTCGGGACGCAGCAGGTCGTCCCCGGCGCTCGCCGCGTACGACTCGGTGAAGATCAGGTAGATCACCCTGAGTACGCCGGGCAGGCGCTCCGGGAGCTCGTCGGTCGTCGGGACGCGGAACGGGATACGCGCGTCGGCGATCTTGCGTTTGGCCCGGACGATGCGCTGCGCCATGGTCGTGACGGGCACCAGGAAGGCCCTGGCCACCTCGCCGGTGGAGAAACCGGCAAGGCAGCGCAGGGTGAGCGCGGTCTGCGCCTCCAACCGCAGGGCCGGGTGGCAGCAGGTGAAGAAGAGCCGCAGCCGATCGTCCGCTACGTCATCGGATCCCGTGGCGGGGCCCGCCGAACCGGTCGGGTCGGGACCGCTGGCCGCACGGTCCGCGTCGACCGCGAGTAACGCCAGCCGGGTGGCCAGTCGCTGGTCGCGGCGGAGCATGTCCAGTGCCCGGTGCCGGGCGGTGGTGAGCAGCCAGGCGGCCGGGCTGCGCGGCACGCCGTCGACCGGCCAGCGCCGCAGGGCCGACGCGACCGCGTCGGAGGCGACCTCCTCGGCCAGGTCCAGGTCGCCGAACTGGCGGACCAGCGCGGCGAGTAGCCGACCCCATTCCTCGCGGAACACCGCCTCGACGGAGTCGGCCGCTCGCCCCGCCATCGTCAGTGGCCCGTCATTTCCCAGATGGGCCGGACCTCGACACTGCCCCGCGAGGCGCCCGGGCAACGCGCCGCCCAGTCCAGCGCGCTGTCCAGGTCCGGCACGTCGATCAGGTAGTAGCCGCCGAGGACCTCGCGGGTCTCGGCGAACGGCCCATCGGTGACCAGCCGCTCGCCGTCCCGCACCCGCACGGTGGTCGCGGTCTCGACTTCCCGCAGTGCGTCGCCGGCCTGCTGGACCCCGGCGTCGGCGATGGCCTTCGTGTACGCGCCGTAGGCCTCCATCATCTGGTTGAACTCGTCCTCCGGCTGCGGCGGTCCGTCGGGGGTGTAGATCCGCAACAGGTAGCGCATGGTGCTCCTTCATGGGTGCGGATCGGTGGGGGCCGGGTCGTGCCGTGCCGTGCTGGACTGTGCTTGTTGCCGGCTGCCCATCTTGGAGACGAATGGGCCGGCGGGGAATCGACAATGTGCGGCTCAGTTTCGTGTGGGTTTTGGCCGTGTCGGTTTGTTCGTGTCGTTGGTCGGCCGTGCCACCGGCAGCCGCTGGTTACCGTCGCCCACAGGCGGTCGGGACTGTGCGACGGCGTGGAGGTCAGATGGCGGCCCTGGGCTCGGATCCGGACCTGAGCGTGGACGTGGACCGGTTGCGAACGCTGGCCGGGAGTTTGCCGGACACCCGCGGCTGGGCTGGACCGGATGCTGGACGAACTGGTCAGCCACGGCGAGCTGCTCGGCGGCGAACACCGGGCCACCGCCGAGCCGGCCGCCGTGGACCTGGTCGGCGCCGCTTCGGTTATTTGCGGCTGAACTCGCG
>DASYLM010000213.1:0-8495 GCA_036009565.1 Pseudonocardia sp.
GCCGATCAGATGGGCGGCCTGATGTGGGGCACTGAAGACACCGAGAACGGCGATGACGACGACGGCGCGAGCGGCGCTTTGATGCCGGCGTAGAAGGGGCAAATGAGACGGGAACTGAGACGACGAAAGCCGCCGGATGATCCGGCGGCTCTCTGACCTGCGCGCTCGGCAGGATTCGAACCTGCAACCTCTTGATCCGTAGTCAAGTGCTCTATCCGTTGAGCTACGAGCGCATGTTCACTTGTATACCAGCCGCAGCTGGGTGTTGCGCGGAGGCTCCGGGATTTGAACCCGGGATGGGGGGTGACCCCAAACCGCATTAGCAGTGCGGCGCCATAGACCAGACTAGGCGAAGCCTCCCGAAGCCTGTCGGCCTCCAGATGGATAGGTTACACAGCCGCTCCGGGCCGGATCAAAGGGGTCCACCGCCAGCCGAGATCCGGTCCGAAGTAGCTGCTCAGCGTGCCGCCGCGAGCGCCACGAAGGGTTCCAGGGCCGCCGCGTTGGCCAGCGCGCCCCGGCTCACCGCCCGGTCCACCGCGACGCCGGCCAGAATCTTCTTCACCGGCACCTCGCACTTCTTGCCGTTCAGCGTCCGGGGTACCTCGTCGATCACGATGAACCGGTCCGGCACGTGCCGGGGGGACAGCTCGCGGCGCAGCTCGGTACGCAGCGCCGGCTCTACGTCCGCCAGCTCCACGCCGTCGGCCAGCACCAGGAAGCAGAGCAGCTCACCCTCGTCCTTGGCCAGCGCCGACGTATCGATCACCAGTGAGTCCAGCACCTGGTCGGACGCCTCGACGACCGCGTAGAAGTCGGCGGTGCCCATGCGGACGCCACCCCGGTTCAGCGTGGAGTCGCTGCGCCCGTAGATGATCGACGAGCCCCGCGATGTGATCTTTATCCAGTCCCCGTGCCGCCACACCCCGGGGTAGTCCTCGAAGTACGCCTCACGCAGCCGGCTGCCGTCCGGGTCGTTCCAGAAGAACACCGGCATGGACGGCATCGGCTCGGTGACCACCAGCTCGCCGACCTCCTCGACCAGCTCCTTACCGCCCTCGTCGTAGGCCTTCACCGCGGCGCCCAGCGCGGCGCAGGAGATCTCACCCAGCCACACCGGCACGGTCGGCGAGCCGCCGACGAACGCCGCGCACAGGTCGGTGCCGCCGGAGCAGCTGACGATCTGGATCCGCTCGTCCACCGCGTCCGCGATCCACCGGAACCCCTCCGAGGACAACGGTGAGCCGGTGGAACCGATCGCCCGGATGGAGGTGAGGTCGTGGTTCTCGCGCGGCCGCAGGCCCTTCTTCAGGCAGGCCTGCACGTACCCGGCGGACACCCCGAACACGTTGACCCGGTGCCGCTCGGCCATGGCCCACAGCGCACCGAGGCCCGGGTGGCCGGGGTTGCCGTCGTAGAGCACCGCGGTACCGCCGACCAGCAGCGTGGAGATGATCAGGTTCCACATCATCCAGCCGGTGGTGGTGAACCAGAACATCCGGTCGCCGGGGCCGACGTCGAAGTGCAGCCGGAGCGCCTTGATGTGCTCGAGCACGATGCCGCCGTGCCCGTGCACGATGCCCTTGGGCAGCCCGGTGGTGCCCGAGGAGTAGAGCACCCACAGCGGGTGGTCGAACGGGACCGGGTCGAACGCCAGCTCCGCCGAACCGTCAGCGGTGAACTCCGCCCAGCTCAACGTGCCGTCCAGGGTCGCCTCGGTGTTCACGTACGGGATGAGCACGGTGGCCGCCAGCGTCGACAGCTGGCCGCGCAGTGCCTCCACCGCGGGCCGGATGTCGTAGCTCTTGCCGCCGTACACGTAGCCGTCCACCGCGATGAACACGGTCGGCTCGATCTGGGCGAACCGGTCGTGCACCGCGCGGCTGCCGAAGTCCGGCGAGCAGGACGACCAGATCGCACCCAGGCTGGCCGCCGCGAGGAACGCCACCAGCGTCTCCACGCAGTTCGGCGCCAGCGCCACGACCCGGTCGCCCCGCACGACACCGGCGGCCACCAACCCGGCCCGCGCCCTCGCCACCTGCTCGCGCAGCGAACCGTAGGTGACGGTCCGCTCGAGCCCGTCCTCCCGGGCGAAGATCAACGCGAGGTCGCCGTCGGCCCGGCCGTCGCCGGCGCGCAGCGAGTGCTCGGCGTAGTTCAGCGTGGCCCCCGGGAACCACTCGGCGCCGGGCATCTCCCGCGAGCCGAGCACGGTGTCCGGCTGGTCGTGGAAGTGCACCCGGGAGAACTCCGCGAGCGCCGACCAGAACCCGGCGATATCGCCCACCGACCAGGCATGTAGCTCGGAGTAGTCAGCGGTGTGCACCCCGCGGTGCTCGGCCACCCAGCGGGCGAACTCGGCCATGCCGCTGGCCTGCGCCCGGTCCGGGTCGGGCGACCAGATCTGTTCGGGCAGATCGGCGGCGGAGGCGGACGCGTCGGTGGCGGCGGCACTGTCGGTCATGCCTGTCAGCATGGCCGACCAGTACCGAGTCGGCCAGCCGATCGGGGCCGCTGTCACTCCGAGCCGGGCTCGAATCAGCGCAGGTGCGCGTCGAACCAGTTCAGGGTGCGCTGCCAGGCGTCGGCGGAGTGCTGGTGGTCCTCGTCGAACCGGTGGTCCACCTCGGGGTAGATCACCACGTCACTGGCGACCTCCGAGCTGGCCACGGCGGCGCGCAGCTTCTCCACGTCGTGCAGCGACGGATCCTTCGAGCGCTCCCCGAACAGCCCCAACCACGGGCAGGTCACCTCGGGTGCGGCCTCCAGAGGCGACGGCAGGTCGGTCGACAGCGGCTCGGAGATGTGGTTGCCGGCGACGGTGACCGCCGCGCCCAGGGAGCGCTTCGCGGCCACCACCAGCGCCACCGAGCCGCCCATGTCGAACCCGATCACACCCATCCGGTCGGCGGTGATGCCGTGTTCGGCCAGCCAGCCGAAAGCGGTGTCGGTGTCGGCCATCACGCTGGACCCGGTCAACCTGTTGACCTGGTCGCGAACCTGCTGGTCGGTCTTGTCGTCGGCGCCCTGCTCGTCGTCCCCGTCGCGGTGGTAGAGATGCGGCGCGACGACCTGCCAGCCCTCCATGGCCAGGCTGTGCACCAGCCAGCGAACCCCGTCGGTGACCCCTCTGGACTCGTGCAGCACCACGATCCCGCCGCGTACCGCGCTGTCCGGCCCGGCGACGGTCAGCAGCAGCTCGCTGCCGTCTTCGAGGGGCACGGTCTCGGTGCGGACATCGGTCATGGTGCCAGCCTCGCATGTCGTCGTCCCCGATGCCGAATGCAGGCCCGATGCGCCGATCCACCGCCGGCCAGTTCCGACTACCGTGCGTCCTTATGGACGCCACGATCCGGGCCGACCTCGACGCAATCCCGGCCTACGCAGCGGGACGCACCGTCCCGGGTTCCCTGAAGCTGGCGAGCAACGAGATCTCGCTGCCGCCGCCGCCCGCCGTGCTCGCCGCGATCGCCGCGGCGGCCGCCGCCGGCAACCGCTACCCGGACCCGGCGGTGACCGGACTCACCGCCCGGCTGGCCGAGCGGCACGGCCTGTCCACCGACCGGATCGCCGTCGGCTGCGGCTCCGTGCTGCTGTGCCAGCAACTGGTGCAGATCGTCTGCGGCAACCCGGAGGACGAGGTCGTCTACGCCTGGCGGTCGTTCGAGGCCTACCCGATCGTCGTGCGGGTCAGCAACGCGCGGAACGTGACCGTGCCGCTGGACGCGGAGTACCGGCACGACCTGAAGGCGATGGCCGCGGCGATCACCCCGCACACCCGGATGGTGTTCCTGTGCACGCCCAACAACCCGACCGGGATGGCGCTGCGCCGCGACGAGCTGTGCGCGTTCCTGGACGAGGTGCCGGCGAACGTCCTGGTGGTGCTGGACGAGGCGTACCACGAGTTCGTCACCGACCCGGACGTGCCGGACGGGCTGACCCTGCTGGACGGCCGGCCCAACGTGGTGGTGCTCCGCACGTTCTCCAAGGCGTACCGCCTCGCCGGGCTGCGGGTGGGCTACGCGGTCGGTGATCCGTCGGTGATCGGGGCGCTGCGCAAGGTGTACCCGGCGTTCAGCGTGAGTTCGCTGGCCCAGGCGGCGGCGTCGGCGGCGCTGGACTGTCTGCCGGAGTTGCTGGGCACCTGCGCGGAGGTGACGGAGGATCGGACGCGGGTCCAGGAGGAGCTGCTCGCACTGGGCTTCGAGGTGCCGGCGAGCCAGGCCAACTTCGTCTGGCTACCACTCGGCGAGCGGACCACCGAGTTCGCGGCGCACTGCGAGCGCGAGAAGGTCATCGTTCGTCCGTTCGCCGGCGACGGTGTTCGGGTCACCGTCGCCGGCGCGGACGAGAACGACGCGTTCCTGGCCGCGGCCAGGAAGTTCGCGCTTTAGGCGGCTGCTAGCTCCGGACGCCCTTCTTGCTGTACATGCCGGCCACCACACCGACACCGATCAGGGCGAGCACCAGCTGGATGCCGTGCCGGATCCAGTCGAAGCCCGGCGTGACCCGCACGCCGAGCAGCGTCGCCAGGTAGTTGCCGATAAAAGCGGCCACGATTCCGACGACGATCGTGAGCCAAAGCGGAATGTTCTGCTTGCCCGGGAGAAGCAGCCGGGCGAGCACACCCAGGACGAGGCCGATGATGATTGACGAGATGATGGCGCCGATCATGTGATCTCTCCGTATCTCCGATTTCGACGGGCCGCCCTGCCACAGCCCGTTGGCTGCATTGGCTATCACAAGATCAGTTCGGTCGCACCACCTGAGAACCCAAATACAGGACAAAGAGTTACTCGTCCGGGGCGCTGGTCAGGGCGCCACGGCTGGCTCTCGGCGGCTGAGACCGACCCGAGGGCGACGGCCGTGACTGACGCCGGGACACCGCACTCGAGCTAACCGCTGTGTACCACCGTCCCGGCATGCGCCACAGCACCCGAGACAGAATGCACGCCCAAGAGTTACCCCACGGTTGCGTGGCACAAACGAGGCCGCGGACAAATCCTCGGCGGATTGTTGCGGGTTCTCATAAGACGTTCCCTCCACCGGGTGAGGGTGGATACTGCCGACCATGCGTTTCCAGTCCATCGTCGAGCTGGGCGGCAAGACCGCGACCGGAATCCGGGTCCCCGAGGAGGTGGTCACCGGACTGGGCTCGCACCGCCGCCCGCCGGTTCGGGTCACCGTCGGCGCCCACACCTACCGGACCACGGTGGCGCCGATGGGCGGGGCGTACTTCGTGCCGCTCAGCGCGGAGAACCGGAACCTGGCGGGAGTGGCCGCCGGCGACCAGGTGGACGTGGACATCGAGCTGGACACCGCTCCCCGTGAGGTCACGGTGCCCGCCGAGCTGGCGGCCGCGCTGGAGCGGGAGCCGGGGGCCAGGCGGGCGTTCGATGCCCTGTCCACCAGCCGCCGCCGCGAGCACGCCCGCCAGGTCGAGACCGCCAAGGCCGAGGCGACCAGGCAGCGGCGGATCGCCAAGGTGTTGGACGAGCTGCGCGGGCACTGAGCGCGCCGCGACGCTCGGCGATTCGGGTCGGCCGGGTCACCGGGTCACCGGGTCACCGGGTCACCGGGTCACCGAAACCCTCGATGGGTCGAGGTTCGCCGATGGTCAACTCAACATGGTTCTGGTCAGAATCATGATCAGACCAGAACTGTGTTGAGTTGACCATGAGACCCGAGTCGGCGGCGGGAAGGACTCCACGAACATCGGCAGGATGAGGCCGCCGGAGACGGTGATCGCCGCGCCGACGAACACGTCGAGCAGGCCGCCGAGGCCGGATGAACTGGCTGCGCTGGTGGAGCAGGCTCTGGAAACGCCCGCACGTTGTGGTCCCGGTCGGCGTCTTGATGTGGTGCCGGTCGTCCAGGATGGCGGTCGGCTGCTTCGTGGCGGTGCTGACCGTGGTGCGGTTGAGCCGGATGTCCCTGCCAGCACGTCGCCGAGTTTGGTGGCGGCCCCCAGAGGTACGACACCGCCTCCTGGCCGTGGCCCTACCTGGCCCAATGTCCGCTAGGCCGACCGGGGGCAGGCCTCGCGGCGAGCGGCGGAGCGGCCGCTCCGGCAGAGCTCGGCCGACCCCGCGAGCACAGGTGCCCGACACGGCTTTGATCAGCCCTCGGTAGCGTGGGTGCCGTCGCGACGGGTGACCCGCGTGGCCGACAGCAGCCCGTGCCGCCTGCCCAGGAACTCCCGGCGCCAGGCGAAGCACCGCACACAAGGAGAGGCGTCGATGAGCACCGACAAGCCCGAGGTCGACTTCCCCGAAGGCGAGCCGCCGACCGAGTTGCAGGTCAAGGACATCTGGGAGGGCGACGGCGCCGAGGCGAAGGCCGGTTCCACGGTCTCCGTGCACTACGTCGGGGTCGCCTGGTCGACTGGCGCGGAGTTCGACTCCAGCTGGAACCGGGGCACGCCGCTGCAGTTCCCGCTCGGCGCCGGCCGCGTCATTGCCGGCTGGGACCAGGGCGTGCAGGGGATGAAGGTCGGCGGCCGCCGTCAGCTGACCATCCCGCCGCACCTGGGCTACGGCGACCGCGGCGCCGGTGGGGCGATTGCGCCGGGCGAGACCCTCATCTTCGTCTGCGACCTGGTCTCGGTCTGAGCTGGCTCGGCAGTTGTCCCGTGAGTGGCGAGTCCCGTGAGTGGCGAGTCCCGTGACTGGCGACTCCCGTGACGGCGAGTCCCGTGAGTGGTGAGTGGTCCCAGGGGGCCATCGCTACTCGCCACTCACGGGAGCTGGTCAGTGCGGCTGGCTCACCCCGTGAGGCGCTTCTCGAACCAGTGCTGGGCGTAGGTCTCGTCGTTGAACGGCGCCACCTCGACGAACCCGGCCGACCGGTACATGCTGATCGCCTCGGTCAGTGCGCCATTCGTCTCCAGCCGGAGGACCCGGGCGCCGTGCGCGGTGGCACGAGCTTCGAGCTCGTCGAGCAACCGCCGGCCGAGGCCCACCCCGCGGGCCGTCTTCGCCACCCACATCCGCTTGATCTCACAGTGCCGCTCGTCGAGGAACCGAAGAACCCCGCAGCCCACCGGGTCGGCGCCGAGGTGGGCCACCAGGAGCAGCCCGGCGGGTAGCCGCAGCCCGGCCTCGGGGGCGGGGATGGACCGCGCGGCATCGAAGCCTCCCTCGAACCGGGCGTCGAGCTCGGCGAAGTAGGAGTTCAGGCAGTACCGCGCATGCGGGTGGCCGGGATCGGTTTCCTCGATCTCGATCATCCCGGCGCGCAGCAGCAGCTCGACATCGGCCATCGCGGCGACCAGCCGGTCCCGCTGCCGATGGCTCAACGGCTCGAGCAGCATCTCGGCCACCTCGTCGCTGCGTCGGTCCAGAGCCCGCCGTTCCGCCGCGCCGGCCGGGGTCAGGCGGGCGAGCCGAACCCGCTTGTCGGCGTCGGTCGCGTCGACGGTGACCAACCCGGCGGTCTCGAGTGCGCGCAGCAACCGGCTGACGTAGCCGGAGTCGAGGCCGAGCTCGGCGCGCAGCGACCGCACGTCACGGCCCTGCGACCCGATCTCCCACAACAGGCGCGCTTCGCCCAGCGGCCGGTCCCGGCCGAGAAACCTGTCGTTGAGGGCACCCACCCGCTGGGTGACCGTCCGGTTGAACCGGCGCACCTGCGCGACCGACGTCGGATCCATTCTCTGACCTTAGTCAGAGAATCGCCGGCGTAGGCAAGCAAAATTCAGCGCCGCTCCCCGGACACGCCGCCGAGTTCAACCGCGGCGGGCATCCCGTCATGATCAACAGCCGCTGGGGTTGAACTCGGCGACGGGCGGTCGAGGGCGCCGCACCCCCGGACCGCCGCTGGCTCACTGCCCGCTCGGCTCCTGGGTCACCCGGGAGACGACGTGGTCGATGAAGCCGTACTCCAAGGCCTCCTGGGCGGTGAACCACCGGTCCCGGTCGGCGTCGGCGGTGATCTTCTCGACGGTCTGCCCGGTCTGCTCCGCGGTCAGCTCGGCCATCACCCGCTTGTGCCGGCGGAACTGCTCGGCCTGGATGGCGATGTCCGACTCGGTGCCACCGACGCCGGCGGACGGCTGGTGCATGAGGATCTGCGCGTGCGGCAGCGCGTACCGCTTGCCCCGCTCCCCGGCCGTGAGCAGGAACTGGCCCATCGAGGCGGCCAGGCCCATCGCGTAGGTGGCCACGTCGCACTCGATGTACTGCATCGTGTCGTAGATGGCCATCCCGGCCATGACCGAACCGCCGGGCGAGTTGATGTACAACCGGATCTCGGCCTCCGGGTCTTCGGCGAACAACAGCAACAGCTGCGCCACGATCCGGTTGGCGATCTCGTCGTCCACCTGCTGGCCCAGCACGATGATCCGCTGCTGCAGCAGCCGCTCGTACACCGAGTCGCTCATGGTCATCGCCGCCATGCCGTTCATCCGCATCTCCGGCGCCTCCTGGCTCTGTGGGTACTTCCACCGCATTCGGCTCCGCGACCCGCCGGCCCGGACATTCTGGTGGCTGGCGGTG
>DASYLM010000214.1:0-14079 GCA_036009565.1 Pseudonocardia sp.
GGTGGCCCAGTCCGAGATCCGGGTGCTGGCGGTGGCCGGCGAACGCGCCCGGCTGGCCAGGGACCTGCACGACGTGCTCGGGCACAGCCTGACCACGATCACGGTGAAGACCTCGCTGGCCCGGCGGCTGCTGGAGAGCAACGCGCCGACGGCCAGGGCCCTGGACGAGATCCGGGACGCCGAGGAGCTGTCCCGCCGCGCGCTCGCCGACATCCGGTCCACCGTGTCCGGGGCGCGGCGGATGTCGCTGGCCGCCGAGCTGGTGTCCGCCAGGGCCGTGCTGCGTGCCGCCGGCATCGAGGCCGACCTCCCGCACGCCGTCGACGACGTGCTGGCCCCGCTCGAGGAACCGCTGGCGTACGTACTGCGCGAGGGTGTCACCAACGTGGTCCGGCACAGCGGTGCCACCCGGTGCACGGTGCGCCTCGGCGCGCGCTGGCTGGAGGTGCGCGACGACGGCTCGGCGCCACCCGGTACCGCCGGCAACGGCCTGTCCGGGCTCGGCGAGCGGCTGGCCGCCGTGCACGGCACCCTCACCGCCGGGCCGCTGGCCACCGGCGGCTACCAGCTCCGCGCGGAGGTGCTCGAGGATGACTGACGTGATCAAGGTGCTGGTGGCCGACGACCAGGCACTGGTCCGGGGCGGGCTGGTCGCGATGCTCAACCTGGAGACCGACCTGTGGGTCGTCGCCGAGGTGTCCTCCGGTGACGAGGTGCTGGCGGCGGCGACCGACGCCCACGCCGACGTCGCCCTGCTGGACGTGCAGATGCCCGGCAGGGACGGACTGGCCGCCGCCGCCGAGCTGCGCGCCGGGCTGCCCGGCTGCCGGGTCATCATCTGCACCACATTCGGCCGGCCCGGCTACTTCGCCAGGGCGATGGCCGCCGGCGCAACCGGTTTCGTGCTCAAGGACGCGCCGCCCGAGCACCTGGTGGAGGCCATCCGGCGGGTGCACGCCGGGCTGCGGGTGGTGGACCCCGACCTGGCCGCCGAGTCGCTGGCCACCGGGTTCAGCCCGCTCACCGAGCGGGAGCGGGACGTGCTGCGCACCGCCCGACAGGGCCGCACCGCCACCGAGATCGCCAAGGTGCTGCACCTGTCCAACGGGACCGTGCGCAACCACCTGTCCTCGGCGATCGGCAAGACCAACGCGGTGAACGGCGCGGACGCCGCGCGCATCGCGGACAACAACGGCTGGCTCTAGCTGACGGGACCAGTGCTGCTCAGAGCCTCGCTGAGAGGGTGGGCGCACGACCGAAAGCGCATCGGGCAGGATGTGTGTAATGAACGGCCGCGGTAACAATGACGGCAGTGGACGCATCGTGGTGCGGAACCTGACCAAGCGGTTCGGACCGGTCGAAGCAGTGCGCGACCTCAGCTTCACCGTCGAACCAGGCCAGGTCACCGGCTTCCTCGGGCCCAACGGAGCCGGCAAGACCACCACCCTGCGCGCCGCGCTCGGCCTGCTGACGCCCAGCGACGGCGAGGTCACCGTCAACGGTGTCCGCTACGAGCAGCTGGGGAGTCCGGCCAAGGTGGTCGGGGCGCTGCTCGACTCCAACGCCTTCCACCACTCCCGCCGCGCCCGCGCCCACCTGCGCATCTACACCGCCGCGATCGGTGTGCCGGACCAGCGGGCGGACGAGGTGCTCGCCCTGGTCGGGCTGACCGACGCGGCGAACCGCAAGATCGGCGGCTTCTCCCTCGGCATGCGCCAGCGCCTCGCCCTGGCCACCGCACTGCTCGGCGACCCGCAGATCCTGATCCTGGACGAGCCCGGCTCCGGGCTGGATCCGGAGGGGGTGGCCTGGCTGCGCGGGTTCATGCGCTCGTTCGCCGGCTCCGGGCGCACTGTGCTGGTGTCCAGCCACCAACTCGCCGAGGTCGCCCAGACGGTGGACCAGGTGGTGATCATCAGTCAGGGCGCCCGGGTGTTCGAGGGCAAGCTGGACCAGCTGCGCGGGGATGCCCAGGAGCGGGTCCACGTGCGCTGCTCCGACCCGAGCCGGCTGGCCACCGCACTGGCCGAGCACGGCGTCACCGACATCCAGTCCACCCCGGACGACGGCCTGACCATCACCGGCGCGGCGAGTGTCACGGTCGGCGACGTGGCGCTGGCGGCCGGCGTGGCGATCTACCGGATGGCGCAGGAGCGCACCGACCTGGAACAGCAGTTCCTCCAGCTGACCACGGCCCAGTACCAACCGCGCGGGCCGTACGGCCAGGCCGGCTACCTACCGGCACCGCCCGGCGCCTTCGGCCCGCCGGCCCAGCAACCCGGTACCTACGGCCAGCCGGCCCAGCAATCCGGTACCTACGGCCAGCCCGCCCAGCAGCCCGGTGCCTATGGCCCGCCGACGCAGCAACCCGGTGCCTACGGCCCGCCGGCGCAGCCGGCGCAGCTCCCGAACCAGGAAGGACCCCGCTGATGTCGGCTCCCGCTCCCGGCGGCTCCGCCCCGGCCGGCTCCGCCTCGGGCGGGGCTGGGTCCGGCGGGGCTGGGTCCGGCGGCGCCTGGTCGGCGCCGGCGGTGCTCGGCCTGCTGGTCGCCGAGTTCCGCAAGATGCTGTCCACCGCCGCCTGGTGGGCCCTGATGCTCCCGGCCGCGCTGATCGCGCTGCTGGTCACCTGGGTCACCGCGGCGGCCGCCGGCCTGGCGTTCACCCCCTCACTGGCGCAGGCGCTCGCGCTCGGCTCGTTCGCCGCGAAGTTCGCCGTGGTGCTGGGGCTGGTCTGCGCCACCTCGGAGAACCGCCACCGCACGCTCACCACCAGCTACCTCACCGCCCCCGGCCGACCCCAGCTGCTGTTGGCCAAGATCGTGGTCGGGGGGCTGTTCGGTGCCGCCTGCGCGGTGTTCTCCGCGCTCTTCGGGCTGCTCGGCATGCTCATCGGCGGCGGTGGCGGCGCGGTGAGCGGCACCGAGTTCAGCTCGGTGCTCGGGGTGAGCGCGGTGTCGGTGCTGGTGTTCGCGCTGTGGGCGGTCCTCGGCGTCGGGCTGGGCACCCTGATCAACAACCAGCTGGCCGCGATCGTGGGCGTGCTGGTGTACCTGCTGCTGGTCGAACAGATCATCAGTGGCCTGGCCAGCCTGAGCAACTTCGGCCGCATCGACGACTACCTGCCCGGCGGTTCCGCCAGCGCCAGCCTGACCGGGCTCGCCGGGTCCGAACCGTTCGGCGGCTCCTTCAGCGGCCTGGCGCTGCCATGGTGGCTGGCGTTGCTGATCTTCTTCGGTTACGCCGCGGTGGCGGTGCTGGCCGGAGCGGCCGCCGCGCAGCGCCGCGACGTCACCTGACCGACCGAGTGGAGCTGTGAGCGTGCCGGAGCTATCACCCCTGCCCGACGACCTGGGCCGGCTCGCCGCCGCGCACGGCGTGGCCACCCACTACCGGGACGGCCGCCGAAGGCCGGTACAGGTCGACCCGGACGTGGTGGTGCGGGTGCTCGGGCTGCTCGAGGTGGACGCCGCCACACCGGCCGGCCGCCGCCGCGAGCTGGCCGCCGTCGCCGAGCGGGACCGGGCCGGGGTGCCGCCGGGGACCGTGGCGATGCGGGTCGGCGGGCCGGCCCGGGCGCTGCCGGGCGCGCGGCGGCTGATCCCGATCAACGACACCGACGGGGTGGCCCGGGACGTGCGGGACGAGCTGCCAGGAGACCTCGCGCCGGGCTGGTACCGGCTGCTCAGCACCATCCCCGGCGCCGTCCCGGGGACCGGTGCGAGCGACGTCGAGAGCCCCCTGGTGGTGGCCCCGGCCCAGCTCCCCACGGCGCCGCCGACCTGGGGCTGGCAGCTACAGCTCTACGCGTTGCACTCGGCGGGCTCGTGGGGCATCGGTGACCTCGGCGACCTGCGCGAGTTCGTCCGCTGGACGGCCCGGGAGCACGGCGCCGGCGCGGTGCTGCTGAACCCGCTGCACGCGCCGGGCCCGACGCACCCGGTCCAACCCTCCCCGTACACCCCGTCCAGCCGCCGGTTCGCCAACCCGCTGGCGCTGAACATCGAGGCGCTGGACGCCTACCGCCTGGCCGATCCGGCCACCCGCGCCGAGGTGGACGCGCTGCGGGTCGCCGCGCCCGGCTCCGACACCGCGGCCCGGGTCAACCACGACCTGGTCTGGGCGGCCAAGCGGGCGGCGCTGGAGCTGCTGTGGCGGGCGGCCGGGCGGCCGGCACCCCGCGAGCTGCCCGACGGGCTGCGCGACTTCGCCACCTGGTGCGCGCTGGCCGAGCGGCACGGCGGGCAGTGGACCCGCTGGCCGGGGCCACTGCGGGACCCGGCCAGTGGGGCGACCCGTGCCGCCCGCGAGGAGCTCGCGCCCCGGGTGACGTTCCACGCCTGGGTCCAGGAGCGCTGCGCCGAGCAGCTCGCCGCCGTGCGCGCCACCGCCAAGGAGTCCGGCATGGCCCTGGGCGTGCTGCACGACCTTGCCGTCGGGGTGGACCCGGAGGGCGCGGACGCCTGGGCGCTGGCCGACGCGCTGGCCACCGGGGTGTCCGTCGGCGCCCCGCCGGACGACTTCACCCCGCGCGGACAGAACTGGGGACTGCCGCCGTGGCGCCCGGACCGGCTCGCCGCCACCGGGTACGCCGCGTTCCGGGACATGCTGCGCGCGGTACTGGCGCACGCCGACGGGCTGCGCATCGACCACGTGGCCGGGCTCTGGCGGCTGTGGTGGGTGCCGCCGGGCGACTCACCGGAACGGGGCGCCTACGTGCACTACGACGCCGAGGTGATGACCGCGGTTCTGGCGCTGGAGTCGCACCGGGCCGGCGCGGTGGTCGTCGGCGAGGACCTGGGCACGGTGGAGCCGGAGGTGACCGACGCGCTGGCCGAGCAGGAGATGCCGGGCTGCGCGGTGGCCTGGTTCGCCCGCGACGAGGCGGCGCCCGGCACCCCGCTGCTGGCGCCGTCGCGCTGGCCGGAGCGGGCGGCGGCCAGCCTGTCGACGCACGACCTGCCGACCGCCGCCGGTTTCCTGCGCGGCGACCACGTGCGGGTGCGCGCCGAGCTGGGGCTGCTGGACGACGTGCCGGCCGAGTGGGCCGCCGCCGCGCGGGAGCGCGCCGACTGGCTGGCGCTGCTGCGCGGCGAGGGACTGCTGCCGCCCGAGGGCGACCCGGAGCCGGACGAGCGGCAGATCATCCTGGCCATGCACCAGCTGCTCGCCCGGACCCCGTGTCGGCTGAAACTGATCTCGCCCTACGACGTGCTCGCCGAGCCCCGCCAGCCCAACCTGCCCGGCACCGTGGACGAGTACCCGAACTGGCGGCTACCGCTGCCCGCCACCCTCGACGAGCTGCGCACCGACCCGAGGGTCGCCGAGATCAGCACCGCGTTCAGCGGCAAATAGCACCGCGTTCAGCGGCAAATAGCACCGCGTTCAGCGGCCGGTGAAGGTGGCCTTGCCGGGGCCATTCTCGATGAACGACGCCATGCCGGTGGCCCGGTCGTCGCTGGCGAACAGGCCCGCGAACAGCTCCGATTCGATGTCCAGCCCGGTGCGCAGGTCGGTGTCCAGTCCGCCGTCGATGGCCTTCTTCGCGGCCGCGTAGGCCAGCGCGGGGCCCTTCGCGAACTGCGACACGTACTCGACGGACCGGGAGTACACCTCGTCGGCCGGCACGACCTCGTCGACCAGTCCGATCGCGAGCGCCTCCTCAGCGGTCACGAAGCGCCCGGTGTAGATCAGGTCCTTGGCCCGGGACGGCCCGATCAGCCGGGCGAGGCGCTGGGTGCCGCCGCCGCCGGGGAAGATGCCGAGCAGGATCTCCGGGAAGCCGAGCTTGACGTTGTCCCCCGCGATCCGCCGGTCCGCGCCGAGCACCACCTCGAGGCCCCCGCCCAGCGCGTAGCCGGTGACGGCCGCGACGGTCGGTTTGGTGATGATGGAGATCGCGCCGAGCCCGGCGGACAGCCGCCGCGCCACCGGGGCCATGTCGGAGTAGGACATCTTCGCCATCTCCTTGACGTCCGCGCCGGCGGCGAACGTCTTCTCCCCGCCGTATACGACGACCGCGCGCACGTCGTCGCGCGCCGTCGCCTCGCCGGACACGGCGAGCAGCTCCTCCTGCAGCTGGCGGTTCAGTGCGTTCATCGGCGGGCGGTTCAGCCGGATGGTGCCCACGCCGTTGTCGACCTCGAGGCTCACGAACTCAGTCATGGGATGGACCGTAACCAAGTGCGCGCCCGCTCACCCGTCCAGCAGGTGCCGACCGGGTGACCGGGCGCAGCGCAGCGCGGCGCGGACGCTCTCCACCGGGTCGTCGTGGTGGTAGATCCGCTCGGTGGCCTCGATGCCGTCGAGGAACTCCTGGTAGCGGACCGCGTACGCCAGGTGTGCCAGCGGCTCGGCGAGGATCAGCGCGCGGACCGGGTCGGCGTCGGGTACCCGGGACCGCCAGGCCCGCGCCCAGCTCACCGCGGCCGCGGTGCGCCTGTCCTCGGGCAGGAACTCGCAGAGCCGCAGCCCGTCCAGCACCGGGTTGCCCAGGTGGGAGTCGGCGAAGTCCAACACGGCGGGCGGACCGACCGGGGTGCTGCGCCAGTTGCCGGGGTGGAAGTCGCCGTGCACGAGTGTGTCCGGCAGTCCGCAGTCCGCGAGTTTCCGCCACCGCGCCAGCACCCGGTGCGCGGACCGCCACTCCTCGGCGGTCAGACCGCCGTTCGCGGTGCTGGCGAGTGGGCCGTCCAGCAGGGCGCCGACCTGCTCGGCCAGCGCGGCGTCGCGGCGGTCCCGGAAGCGGCCGGCCGGGAATGCCTCGAGCTGTCCGGCGAGGGTTGCCTGTGCGGCGACGAAGCGGTGCACCGCGCTGTCGATGATCTCCGGGGCGACGTTCCAGCAGTCCGCGCCGGGCAGGTGCTCCAGCAGGATCCGGTGTTCGCCGGCCGCGACGATCCCCGGTACCAGGCTCGGGTCGACACCGGCCAGCACGGTGATCGCGGCGGCCTCGTCGGCGGCGAAGCTCGGGGTGGCCTTCAGCCAGACGGGCCCTCCGGCGGTCGGCAGCCGGAACAGGCCGGCCAGGTTCCAGGTCCGGCGTTGTCCGACCGGCCCGGTCAGCGGTCGCCCGCGCGCGGCCAGCGCCTCGGTGGCCCAGCACAACAGCTCCCGCACCCCGGCGGCGGTGGCCCACCCCGCGCGCGGTCCGTCGGAGCCGGTCAGCACCTCGGGATCCACCGGCCGTTGGTCGAGCAGCCCCGGAGCCGGCCGGCCCAGCGCCTCGACGTGGTAGGTCACGTGGCCGTCGCGGGCGCCGGCACCGCCGTTCACCCGCACCAGCCGCAGTACCAGCACCCGTACACCGAGCACCTCGGTCAGCAGCGCGACGACCTGCTCGACCTCCGACCACCAGGGCACCCCGACCGCGAACGGCCCGACGGCGCCCAGATACTCCGGCCCCGAGGTGACCAGCGCGCTGACCGTACGAGCCATCCGCCCAGTCTGGTCACCGCCGCATCTCCCCGACACCCGTTTCCCCAGCTAGACACCCGTGAGTGGTATCGGTCGCTATGGCGACCACCCCCCCTCACGGGTCCTGACCTGGGCTAATGCAGGCGGTGGCCGGCGCGCCACACGGCGTGGGTGAGCGGCACGCCGGGGCGGTAGGCGAGGTGGGTGGCGGACGGGGCGTCCAGCACGTGGACGTCGGCGCGGCCGCCCGGCCGCAGCACGCCCACCGCGCCGTCTCCCGCGCCGGCACTTGCACCGGCACCCACGCCATCACTCGCGCCGGCACCTGCACCATCACCCGAGCCCAGCTCGCGCCGCAGGGCGCGGGCGCCGCCCCAGGTCGCGGCCCGCACCGCCTCGGCCACGCTCATCCGCATCTGCAGCACCGCGGTGGCCACGCAGAACGCCATCGACGAGGTGTACGACGAACCGGGGTTGCAGTTCGACGCCAGTGCGACCGTGGCACCCGCGTCCAGCAACCGCCGCGCGTCCGGCAGCGGCTGGCGGGTGGACAGGTCGCAGGCCGGCAGCAGGGTGGCCACCGTGTCCGAACCGGCCAGCGCGTCCACGTCGGCGCCGGTCAGGTAGGTGCAGTGGTCGACGCTCGCGGCGCCCAGCTCGACGGCCAGCGCCACCCCCGGCCCCGGGCCGAGCTGGTTGCCGTGCACCCGCAGCCCGAGCCCCCGCGCGGCCGCCGCCGTGAGGACGGCGCGGGACTGGTCGGCGTCGAACGCACCGGTCTCGCAGAACACGTCCGCCCAGCGCACGTACGGCGCCACCGCGTCGAGCATCGGCCCGCGCACCAGGTCGACGTAGTCCTCGACGGACACCCCGGCCGGCACCAGGTGCGCGCCGAGGAAGGTGACCTCGTCGGCGTGTTCGGTGGCCAGTCGGGCGGCGCGCGCCTCGTCGGGCACGGTCAGCCCGTAGCCGGTCTTGGTCTCCAGGTAGGTGGTGCCCTGGGCGGCGGCCTCGGCCACGTGCCGGCGCAGCGTGGCTGCCAGCTCGTCGTCGCTGGCCGCCCTGGTCGCCTCGACGGTGACCGCGATGCCGCCGGCCCGGTACGGCTCGCCGGCCATCCGGGCGCCGAACTCCGCCGTGCGGTCTCCGGCGAACACCAGGTGCGTGTGGCTGTCCACCCAACCCGGTAGTACGGCCCGCCCGGCGACGTCCACGGCAACGTCGGCGGCCGGTGCGCCACCGGCCGGCCCGACCCAGGCGACCAGGCCGTCCGCCAGCACCAACGCGACCGGGCCGCCGGCGCCCAGCTGGCCCAGCTCGTCGTCGTTCGTGGTCAGCTCGCCGATCCCGGTGATCAGCGTGCTCGGCCTCACCGGAGATCCCACAGTTCCCCGATCTCGCGCGCCAGCGAGGGCCCGGCGGCGTCGACCGCCCTGTGTACCCCGTCGGACACCACGACCCGACCGCCCACCACCACGCTGTGCACATCGGCGGCGGACGCGGCGAGCAGCAGCTGCCCGGGTGCCGCGCCCGCGGTGCGCGGGGTGTCCGGGCGGAGGGCCACCAGGTCGCCCGGTGCACCCGGTGCGATCTCACCGGCGTCCGGCCAGCCCAGGCTCCGGTGCCCAGCCGCCGTGGCGCAGCGGATCAGCTCCTCCGGGGCGAACCGGCCGCGCCGACCGGTGCGCAGCCGCTCGCCGTGCTCCAGCGCGCGAGCCTCGAGCAGCGGGTCGATCACCGCGTGCTGGTCGCTGCCCAGGCTGACCGGGCAGCCCGCGTCGGCCAGTTCGCGCGCGGGGCCGATGCCGTCGGCCAGGTCGGCCTCGGTGGTCGGGCAGAAGCAGGCGGTCACCCCGGCCGAGCCGAGCAGCCCGATGTCCTTCTCGGACAGGTGGGTGGCGTGCACCGCGGTGGTCTTCGGGCCGAGCAGCCCGGCGCCGGCCAGCAGCTCGGTCGGCGAGCAGCCGTGCCACGCCTGGCAGGCCTCGTTCTCGGCCGGCTGCTCGGAAAGGTGCACGTGCAGCGGCCGGGTGGCGCCGGCGGAGCAGAGCGCGGCGGCGACCTCGGGCAGCGCATCGGCCGGCACCGCGCGGACCGAGTGCAGCGCGGCACCGATCCGGGCCTGCCCACCGTCGCGGAGGCCGTCGAGCCGGTCCAGCCAGCCGGCCACGTCACCGTCGCCGAACCGCGCCTGCTGGGCGGACAGCGGGAGGTACCCGGTGCTGTCCAGGCCGCCGGCCAGGTAGCAGGTGTCCAGCAGGGTGATCCGGATACCGGCGTCCCGGGCGGCCTCGATCAGCGCGGTACCCATCGCGTTCGGGTCGGCGTAGCGGCCGCCGCCGACCGGGTGGTGCAGGTAGTGGAACTCACCGACGGCGGTGAACCCGGCCAGCGCCATCTCCGCGTAGACCAGCCGGGCCAGTCGGTAGTACCGGTCCGGGTCCAACCGGGCGGCCAGCCGGTACATCGCCTCGCGCCAGGTCCAGAAGGTGCCGCCGTCGGCGTGGGTACGCCCGCGCAGGGCCCGGTGGAAGGCGTGCGAGTGGCCGTTGGCGAAGCCGGGGAACACCACCCCGCCCAGTCGGTGAGCGCCCGGCGGCGGGTCGGTACCGGCCGTCACCGAGGTGATCACGCCGGCATCGTCGCAGACCACCGACACCCGTTCGGCGGTGCCGCCGGGCAGCCAGGCACGCTCGCACCAGAAAGTCACCGGCACAGCGACTCCAGCACGGTGGCCAGCGCCCGCCCGCCGGCCTCGCAGTCCGCCGGCTCGGCGTGCTCGGCGGGTGCGTGGCTGATCCCGGTCGGATTGCGCACGAAGAGCATCGCGGTGGGCACCCGGGCGGCCAGGATGCCGGCGTCGTGGCCGGCGCCGGTCGGCAGCACCGGCACGCCGCCGAGCTCGCCGGCCAACCGGTCGCGCAGGTCCGCGTCGAACAGCACGGTGTCGCCGAAGGACTCCTGGCGCACGGTCAGCGCGCAGCCCTCCTCGGCCGCCACCTCCCGGGCCGCCCCGGTGATCTCCTCGACCACCGCGCGCACCTCCGCGTCGGCGGGCGCCCTGGCATCCAGCCAGAAGTCCACCGAGGAGGCGATCACGTTGGTGCCGCCGGGGGTGGGTTCCAGCCGCCCCACCGTCGCCCGCGCCTCGGGGCGGCTGCCGAGAGCGCGCCGCGCGGCCAGCACCGCGGCGGCCGCCGGCAGCATCGGGTCCCGGCGGTCGGCGACCTCGGTGGTGCCGGCGTGGTTACCGGTGCCGGTCAGGGTGAACCGCCACCGCCCGTGCGCCAGGATCGACGACGCGACCGCGACCGGCGGCGTCCCCGGCAGCCGGTCCAGCAGCCGGCCCTGCTCCACGTGCAGCTCGACGAAGCAGCCGACCCCGGCCAGCGCGTCGTCGTCGCGGCCGAACCGGGCCGGGTCCAGCCCCGCCGCCCCCGCCGCCTCGGCCAGCGTGACGCCGTCGCGGTCGGTCAGCCGCCGCGCCGCGTCCGCACCCAGCGAGCCGGACATCAACCGGGAGCCGAGGCAGGGCACCCCGAACCGGCCGCCCTCCTCCTCGGTGAACACCAGCAGCGCCAGCGGCCGGCGCGGGGTGAAGCCGCCGGCCCGCAGCTGGTCCACCGCGGCCAGCGCGGCCGCCACCCCGAGCGGGCCGTCGAACGCCCCGCCGCCGGGCACCGAGTCCAGGTGGCTGCCGGTGAGCACCGCGTCCGGGCCCGGCCGGCCCCACCAGGCCCACTGGTTGCCGTTGCGGTCGGTGCTCACGTCCAGCCCCCGCCGCTGGGCCTGCTCGGCGAACCAGGTGCGCAGCTCACCCTCGACCGGGGAGAACCCGTGCCGGGAGTAGCCGCCGCGCCGCGCGTCGCGGCCGACGTCGGCGATCTCACCGAGCAGCCCGGTCACCGTCGCCGTGCCCGGCCCCGCCGCCGTGCCCGGCCCCGCCGCCGTCATGCGCCCGCCATCGGGATGTGGACCCCGCGCTCGTCGGCGACCGCCGAGGCCTCCGGGTAACCGGCGTCGACGTGGCGCAGCACGCCCATCCCCGGGTCGTTGGTGAGCACCCGCTCGATCTTCTGCCCGGCCAGCTCGGTGCCGTCGGCGACGGTGACCTGGCCGGCGTGGATGGACCGGCCGATGCCGACCCCGCCGCCGTGGTGGATGGACACCCAGGTCGCGCCGGACGCGGTGTTGACCAGCGCGTTGAGCAGCGGCCAGTCCGCGATCGCGTCGGACCCGTCGGCCATCGCCTCGGTCTCCCGGTACGGCGAGGCCACCGAGCCGCAGTCGAGGTGGTCCCGGCCGATCACCACGGGCGCGGACAGCTCACCGCTGGCCACCATCTCGTTGAACCGCAGCCCGGCCAGGTGCCGCTCGCCGTAACCCAGCCAGCAGATCCGGGCCGGCAGCCCCTGGAACGACACCCGCTCACCGGCCAGCTTCATCCACCGGGCCAGCGACTCGTTCTCCGGGAACAGCTCCAGCATCGCCCGGTCGGTGGCGGCGATGTCGGCCGGGTCGCCGGACAGCGCGACCCAGCGGAACGGGCCCTTGCCCTCACAGAACAGCGGCCGGATGTACGCCGGTACGAAGCCGGGGAAGTCGAAGGCCCGCTCGCAGCCGCCCAGCTTCGCCTCGCCGCGCAGCGAGTTGCCGTAGTCGAACACCTCCGCGCCGGCGTCCAGAAAACCGAGCATGGCGCCCACGTGCTCGGCCATCGACTCCCGGGAGCGGTCGGTGAACTCGTCCGGCTTCTTCTCCGCGTAGTCGTGCCAGTCGGCCAGCTCGACGCCGCGCGGCAGGTAGGCCAGCGGGTCGTGCGCACTGGTCTGGTCGGTCACGATGTCCACCTCGACGCCCCGGCGCAGCAGCTCGGGCAGCACCTCGGCGGCGTTGCCGATCAGGCCGACGGACAGCGCCCGGCGCTCCCGCTTGGCGGTCTCGACCCGACGCACGGCGTCGTCGATGTCGTCCGCGATCTCGTCCAGGTAGCGGTGCTCGACGCGGCGCTTCGCCCGCCACGGGTCACACTCCACGACCAGCGCGACGCCGCCGTTCAGGGTCACCGCAAGCGGTTGCGCGCCGCCCATGCCGCCCAGCCCGGCGGTCAGCGTCAGTGTCCCGGCCAGTGAGCCGCCGTACCGTTTGGTGGCGATGGCGGCGAACGTCTCGTAGGTGCCCTGCACGATGCCCTGGGTGCCGATGTAGATCCACGAGCCCGCGGTCATCTGCCCGTACATGGTCAGGCCGAGCGACTCCAGCCGGCGGAACTCCGGCCAGGTCGCCCAGTCCGGCACCAGGTTGGAGTTGGCGATCAGGACCCGGGGCGCCCACTCGTGCGTGCGCAGCACGCCGACCGGGCGGCCGGACTGCACCAGCAGCGTCTCGTCCACGTTCAGCTCGGTCAGCTCGCGGGTGATCGCGTGGAAGCTGGGCCAGTCCCGGGCGGCCTTGCCGGTGCCGCCGTAGACCACCAGATCGGACGGCCGCTCCGCGACCTCCGGGTCCAGGTTGTTGTGCAGCATCCGCAGCGGCGCCTCGGTCGACCAGCTCTTCGCGGTGAGCGTGTTGCCTCGCGCGGCCCGGATCACCGGCGGTGTGGTGGTGGTCATCAGTTGTCCCATTCCCTGATCAGTTGTTCGGCGGCCGCGATCTCCGGGGCCAGGTGGCGGTCGGGCCCCGGGCCGGCGACGTGCTCGCGCAGCCGGGCGACGGCGGCGGCGGTGGCCGGCGCGGGGGTGAGCGGCGCGCGCAGGTCCAGCGCGCGGGCCGCGGTGAGCAGCTCGATGGCGAGCACGGTGGTCAGCCCGTCCAGGGAGCGGCGCAGCTTGCGGGCCGCCGACCAGCCCATGGACACGTGGTCCTCCTGCATGGCGCTGCTCGGGATGGAGTCCACCGAGGCCGGCACGGCGAGCCGCTTGAGCTCGGACACCACGGCCGCCTGCGTGTACTGCGCGATCATGTGACCGGAGTCGACGCCGGGGTCGTCGGCCAGGAACGGCGGCAGCCCGTGGCTGCGGGACACGTCCAGCATCCGGTCGGTGCGCCGCTCGGCGATGCTGGCCACGTCCGCCACGCAGATGGCCAGGAAGTCCAGCACGTAGGCCACCGGGGCGCCGTGGAAGTTGCCGTTGGACTCCACCCGGCCGTCGGCGAGCACCACCGGGTTGTCGATCACGGCCGCCAGCTCGCGGTCGGCGACCAGCTCGGCGTGGGTCAGGGTGTCGCGGGCGGCGCCGTGCACCTGGGGCGCGCAGCGCAGCGAGTAGGCGTCCTGCACCCGGTTGCAGTCCGGCCCCCGGTGGCTCTCCATGATCGCCGAGCCGTGCAGCAGCTCGGTCATCCGGGCCGCCGAGGTGGCCTGGCCGGGGTGCGGGCGCAGCGCCTGCAGGTCCGCGGCGAACACCCGGTCGGTGCCCAGCAGGGCCTCTACGCTCATCGCGGCGGTGAGGTCGGCCGTGTCCAGCAGCCGGCCGAGGTCGGCCGTCGCGAGCACCAGCATGCCGAGCATGCCGTCGGTGCCGTTGATCAGCGCCAGCCCCTCCTTGGCGACCAGCCGGACCGGCTCCAGTCCGGCGGCGGCCAGCGCGTCGGCGGCGGCCCGCAGCTCACCGGCCGCGTCCCGGACCTCGCCCTCGCCGGTCAGCGCCAGCCCGACGTGCG
>DASYLM010000215.1:0-18672 GCA_036009565.1 Pseudonocardia sp.
TCGGCGGTGGCGTCGCCGACCGCCCGGACCCGGTAGGCGTCGGCGGCGAGCCGCCGGCCGAAGCGCTCGTAGACGCCGGGCCGCTCGCCCCGACCCGCCAGCACCACGACGGTGCCCCTCGGCGCGAGTCCTGGGGGTTCGTCCCAGCTCAAGGGCGTATCGGGGGACGTTGCACTGCTCATCGGCGGTGATTCCTCTCCGCTGCCGCGGACGTGGCTCATGGCGGGCGACATGCCCAGGTACGAACGGGGGTGCGCCTGGAGAAGGTGATGCGGGGGAGTCAGCGCGAGTCAGCGTGGCGCTGATTCGGGGGTGACCCGGTACGCGGCGTTAGCGCGGACAGGCGGCGCCGGCCATCGTCATGAAGTCCACGACGCGGCGGCGAACCAGGAGCAGCTCGATCCCTCGCACGGTTCCGAGCGTCTCCCGGACGAAGTGATTTGTCAAACCCCTCACGCAGTGTGGAAAGATGGTTGCTCTCAACTACGGGGTGGTGTCGTCGACGATGCGAACCGGTGCCGAGGTGGACCCTGCGGTGGTCACTACGGCGCGGGTAACCGCGGAGCTGGTCACTACCAAGGACCTGCGCCGCGCGGGGTTCCCGTTCCGGTCCAGCGCGCTGTGTCTCGACTTCGTCGCCACGCTCGCCAAGCGCGGCATGGGGGACCGGGAGCTCCTCGCCGGGCCTGTCGAGCTCGGTACCTGGCTGCGGGCCGCCGCACTGCCTGAGGCGCTGGGCCCGGTCACCGACCGTGATGTGGCCGGAGCACGGGTGCTGCGGGAGGCGATCCATGACCTGACCCGCGCCCGGGTCGACCAACGGCCGGCTCCCGCGGCAGCGATCGAGCTGGTCAACGCCTCGGCCCGGCCCGGGCCGCCCGGCGCGCTCATCGGTCCGGACGGGATCACCCGGCTACCGCCCGAGCGGGCGCCGCTGGATACCGTCCTGGCCATCGTGGCCAGGGATGCCGTCGAGCTCTTCACCGGCAGTTACCGGCACCGGATCCGGGCCTGCATCGGCCACGACTGCTCGCTGTTCTTCGTGGACCGCTCGCGGCCCGGGGCCCGCCGGTGGTGCGCCATGGCCGCCTGCGGGGAGAAGGCGAGCTCCGCCACCTACCGGCGCCGACACCCCGCCAACGCCGGGCCACACCGCTGAGCGGGCGCCCCCGCCGAGGTCAGCGCCGGGCGTAGGCCCGCTCGGTCAGCGCCCGCGCCCAGGCACCGCCGGAACCGAACCGGCCCTCCGCGAGCGCTATCCCGATGTCGGCGAGGCCGAGCACGAAACCCCACGCCTCTCGGCTGGTGATCCGCTCGTGCAGCAGCAGGTGCTGCCCGACGGCGTCGCCGAGGGCGAACCGCTCGATGAACGCGCTGGCCTCGCGGCTGCCGGCATCGGCCCGCACCCGGCGGAGCGCGTCGTCGCCGAACCTGTCCTCGGCGAGGGTGTAGGTGAATCCGGCCAGCCCCTGGGCGAATCCCCAGGCGCCGGCGTAGGTCTCCAGAATCTGGTCGACCAGCAGCGACTGGGCCTCGCTGTCACCCCGGGTCCGGTGCTGGATGAAGCCGGTCGCGGCGCGCCTGCCGGCGGCGAAGTCCTCGTCGTCACCGACCGGCAGCCGGCGTGGCGGCCCCGGGAGCTCCGAGCCGCGTCGCAGGCGCGTTGTCAGCATGTCGCCAACCACACCCCGCCGAGCTGTCCGCGCGCTGTGACGACCTGAGCTCTGCGCTGTGTGGCGGTACGCCATGGACCAACCGGCCCAGCAACCGGCCCAGCAACCGGCCCAGCAACCGGCTCAGCAACCGGGCTCAGGCCACCCGGGCGACCGCCAGCGCGGCCGGCTCGGACGCCGTGGGCGCCTCGGTGTGCTCCGCCCGGGACTCGGGCTCGGGCGGGGGATCCGGGTCGTCCGGGGTGGTCCGCATCAGGCACATCGCCAGTGCGAGCCAGGAGATCGGGATCAGCGTCGCGTTGGAGAACAGGCTGGACACCAGGACGACGCCCAGCAGCAGGCCGGACGTCACGGTCACCCGGCGAGCCGCGGCTCCCAGGAACAGCAGGATGATCGGGATCGCGAAGAGGCCGCCGTCCACCCACCAACCGAGCAGCCAGTTGCTCGCGATGTTGTTCTTCGACGTGCCGATGTAGCCGATCCGCCCGGAGACCCCGACCCGGCCACTGGCGGAGAGGCCGAGCCCGGTCCACGGCGCCAGCGACTCCAACTCGAGCAGTGAGTTGTTCTGCTGTTGCCGCGCCATGGCGCCGACTTCGGTCCGGCCGCCCGAGACGCCCGCGATGCGGGACTGCAGCGAGTCGCTCAGCTCCGGACTCACCGCGAGCGCGATGAGCACCACGACGATCGACCCGACCGCCATGCGGAAACCGCCGCGCAGCGGCTCGGTCTTCGTCTTGCCGGACCTACGGGTCACCTTGCCGACGACGTAGCCGACGACGGCGACCACGACCACCGCCAGCCATGCCGCGCGGGCCGCGGCCAGGAGCAGGACGATGACGTGCAGGAACACCAACGGCGTGCGGAGCCAGCCGACTTTGCTGCGGAACGCGATCATCAGCCCGACCGCGCTGAACATGCCCAGCCAGTCCGGTTCGCTGTAGAAGCCGATGGGCCGATGCGTGCCGAGGTAGATCTTGTACGGCAGCACACCGGCATACTGCGCCACCGCGGCGACGCAGGCGAGGCTGGTCACCGTGAGCAACCCGAGCAGGAACGGCCGCACATCCTCGGTGCTGCCGAATGCGATCAGGCACGCGGAGGTACCTGCCAGCAGCACCAACTGGATCGCGACCAGCTTGCTGTTCACCATCTCGCCGGTCAGCACGGTGGAGGCGAGCAGGGAGGCACAGGCCACGACCAGCAGCGGCCACCCGAACCGCAGCCGGTCCCTCGATCGCCGCAGCGCGCCGATCAGGAGCCAGAGTGCCACCGCGAAGCAGAACGCGTGGATGCTCGCCACCTGCGCCGTCTGCAGGCCGGCGGTGGCGCCGACCAGTGCCGCGAGCGGGGCACTCGGGTTCTGCAGCTTGGCAACCACCCACAGCACGGTGGAGACGAGCGCGAGCAGCGCGACGCCGATGAGCAGCAGTGGCCACCACTCGGTGACGTAATTGATCTGGATCGTCGACCCGTCCATCTGCCCGGCCTACGGACGGCCGGAGCCGTTGGTTCCCGACTTCGCCAGTGGTGCCTTGGCCGAGGGGAAGGAATCGCCGGCCCGGACCGTGCTGTCCGACCTGCCCTTGGGCGGCCGCCGGGTGGCGGTGGCTTTCGGCCGGGCAGCGGCGGCGACTTTCGGCGGGGCCTCTTCCGCGGGTTTTCCAGCGGCTTCCTGTTCGACGCGGGCGGTGACAGCGTCGGAGGGGACAGCGTCGGTGGCGCGCGCGTCGGCGGGGACAGCGTCGGGGGTGACAGCGTGGGGGGTGACAGCGGCTGCGGTGAGCGCGTCAGGGGCGGCGCCGGCCTCGGCGGCACTCGCTCGGCGTGCGGCGGCGGCCCGGTCGGCCCGGAATGCCAGCAGGGTCGTAGCGAGGAGCACGAGCAGCAAGGCGCCACCGGCCGCCGCGAGCGCGATCCCGAGGACCGGCTTCGCCGGTGAGGTACCGACCACGTCGTTCAGCTTGATCAAGTTCTGCGGCAGGACCTTGTTGTCCTTCTGCCGCCCGAGCAGATCCTGGCTGGCCAGGTCCAACACGTTGTTCACGATGTCCACGGCGGCCTGTTCGGTCGACGCCTGTGACTTGATGTAGATGAACGGCTGTACGACCTGGTCACCGACGTCGATGGTGCCGACGTCCTTGACCGTGTAGCTGTCGCCACCGGGCGACAGCCCGATCGACGCCGCGGTTTCCGGCGTGTCCAGGGCCTGGACGATGATCAGTGCTGTGGTGCTCAGGCTGGAGTCGAAAGTGAGGAACGGGTTGGTTGTCGGGTCCTTGCCGTGCAACTTCGGCTGGACCAGCACCGCGACGGCGTTCGAGGAGTACTGCGGAGGGACGGCCACGAACGTGAGGCCGGCCAGGGCCAGTGAGAGGAGCAGTCCTGGAATTGTGATGTACCACCTGGCGAGCAGGACTCGAAACGTACTTCCAAAGGTCATACCTCACCCCTTCCCGCATTGACGTCGTCCGGGACAACGGCCAACCGACCGTGCCGACGAGGGGCCCTCACGAACGGCGCCACTGCCCAGCGCAGAGCTGTACCTCGCCCATCAGACTTCTGCATCAGGGGTTCGAAAGCATCGTAACGACTTACGATCTCCGCGCCGGGCGGTCGTAGGAGCCGGGCGCGACGCCGCCGTGCCGAGGCGGGTCAGTCGGCGAACAGCTGGCCCAGGCGGGTGGCGGTCGGATCGTCGCCGTTGTCGCGATCCCCCGGCGGCGTCAGCGCGCCTCGGGCAGCGTCAGCGCGCCTCGGGCAGCGTCAGGGGCAGCGCCGCCGCCCCGAGGCCCTTCTCCGCCGCCGCGGCCCGCACCGCCTCGATGACCAGCTCCAGCGACGGGCGGCGGGCGGCCTTCATCCGGTAGGCGATGGACACCGTCCGCATCACCGGCTCGGTCAGCGACACGATGTCCACCCCGGGCGGGCACAGCGACAGCCCGAGATCGGACACCAGGGTGACGCCCAGCCCGGCGGCGACCATCGCCAGTGCCGTGGCCTGCTCGCCGACCTCGTGGTTGATCTTCGGCTCGAACCCGCTGCGCTGGCAGGCGATCCGTACGGCGCGGCCGAAGTGCGAGCGCGGGCCGGCCAGGATCCAGGGGTGCTCGGCCAGCCCCGGCAAGGAAAGGGTGGCCGAGGGCACGGCGCCGGCCGGCACCGCGGCGTGCAGCCGCTCCACGGCGATCACGACCCGGGCCAGCGCGGGATCCCAGGACATCGGGTAGTTCGAGTAGTCGATCACGAACGAGAAGTCGAGGGCGCCGTCGCGCACCGCGCCCTCGGTGTCCTCCGGCGCGAGCTCCTTGGTCCGAACCTGGATGCCGGGGTGGTCGGCGGCCAGCGCGGTGAGCGCGGCCGGCAGCAGCCCGGACGCCACGGAGGCCCACACCCCGGCGGTGAGCCGGGCGGAGACGCCCTCCTGCGCCTCCTCCAGGGCCAGCGTCGCCCGCTCCACCGACCCGATGATCTCCTCGGCGTGCTCGGTGAGCACCAGCCCGAGCTCGGTGAGCTGCACCCGCCGCCCCAGTCGTTCGAAGAGCCGGGCCCCCACGTCGCGTTCGAGCTGGGCCAGCTGCTGGGAGACGGCGGAGGCGGTGTAATGCAGGGCCGCGGCCGCGGCGGTGACGGTGCCGCGGCGGTGCAGTTCCCGAAGCATTCGCAACCGCTGCAACGAAAGCTCCATACGGCCAGGGTATGCAGGGACGGCCGCGGCCCCAACCGGAAGCGCCCGGGCGCGGCTGTGCAGGAAGCGTTAAGGCAACCGTGCATGTTCCGTAACTGGACGCGAGGTCCGCACCGGGCGCACTGTGGAATCACCGGCGGGAATCACCGGCGGGAATCACCGGCGCGAGAGGTGACCGCCCGGAGATGTCGCAGCTCAGCACACCTGTGCACACGTCGGTCCCGATGCGGGGAGTGCCTGGGTCGCGGCGTGTCCGGATGCACCCGGAGGGCGGCGGGCACGGTGAGTTCGAGTTCAAGTGGGAGTGGGTTGACGTGACGACGATGCAGGACCCGATGGGTGTCACGGGCGGGGAGCCGCGCGGCGACGTGTCCGGTGCCGGTGCGACGAGCTCGCACGACCACGAGCCCCTGATGCGGCTGACGTGGACCGATCCGGTCACCGGGACCCGCGGCTACCTCGTCGTGCACACGTTGGTCTCCGGGCTGGCGACCGGCGGAACCCGGATGCGGGCCGGCTGCACCGTGACGGAGGTCGAGGACCTGGCGCGGGGGATGGCCGCCAAGACGGCAACCTTCGGCCTGCCCGTCGGGGGCGCCAAGGGTGGCATCGACTTCGACCCGAAGGACCCGCGCGCCGTCGGGGTGCTGGAGCGCTTCTGCGAGGCCATGCGCCCCTGGTTGGACGCGCACTGGGTGACCGCGGAGGACCTCGGCGTCCCGCAGCACCTCATCGACGACGTGTTCGCCCGCCTCGGGCTGCAGCAGTCCTACCACGCGGCGATCACCCGTTCCACCGATCCGGAGCGCACCCTGCGCCGGGTGCGGGCCGGGCTGACCGCGGCCGTACCCGGCGGGTTGCTCGGCGACGTGATCGGCGGCTACGGCGTGGCACAGGCCTGCCTGGGCGCCGGCGAGGCGTGGGACTGGCCGACGGCGGAGACCACGGTGGCGATCCAGGGCATCGGCACCATGGGCGGCGCCGCCGCCTGGTACCTGCACGAGGCGGGGATGCGGGTGGTCGCGGTGGCCGACGCCGCCGGCACGCTCTTCCGCCCGGAGGGCTTGGACATCCCGGTGCTGCTGGAGCTGCGCGACGCCTTCGGTGAGATCGACCGCTCGCGGGTGTCCCCGGACGTCCAGCTGCTGGCCAGGGATGCGGTGATCTCCGCACCGGCCGACATCCTGGTGCCCGCCGCGATCTCCTACGCGATCAGCGCCGACAACATGTTCGACGTCGCCGCGAAGGTCGTCGTCGAGGCGGCCAACTCCGCAACGACGCCGGAGGCCGAGGCGATGCTGGTCGCCCGCGGCATCCCGGTGATCCCCGACTTCGTGGCCAACGCCGGCGCCGCGGCCTGGGCCTGGTGGCTCCTGCTCGGCCAGGTCGGCGCCGACCCGGTCGACTCGTTCCTGCGGCTGCGCACCGAGATGCGGGCGAAGGTCGCGTTGCTGCTGCACCAGTGGAACGTGGAGCGGGTGCCGCCGCGGTGGACCGGGCTGGAGCTCGCCAGGCCCGACCGCGACGCCTCGGAGCAGGCCGGGAAGCCCGCTCAGCTGATCATTCCCTGACTACTGATCGACTACGGCTCAACTACTGATCGATGTCGTAGACGATGTCGACGGAGACGTTGAGCGTCTGGGCGCCCGGCTGGATCGGCACCGGTGCGCCGGCGGCCGCGTCCATGGACTGGCGGTACATCGGGCTCGGCGGCGGCGCGGCGGAGGTCTCCGAGATGGACCGGATCCGGCCGAGCCGCACCCCGGCCGCGTCCGCCAGCTGGCGCGCCTGGGCCTGGGCCTGCTTCACCGCGTCGGCCCGAGCTTTGGCCCGCAGCGCGCTGTCGTCGTCGATGGAGAAGCTCAGCTGCTGGACCCGCACGGCGTCGCCGGCCGCCTCACCGGCAGCGTCGATGATCGCGCCGGCGGCGCCGACGTTGTGCAGGGTGGCGGTGACCTGGTTCGTCACCTGGTAGCCGGAGATCCGCCCGTTGGCCGGGTTGTAGGAGGGGTCAACCGAGAGCTGGCTGGTCTGCAGGTCGGCCTCGGCCACCCCTCTGCTCTTCAACATGTTGATGAGCGCGGTGGCCTGTTGGGTGTTGGCGTCGAGCGCTCCCTTCGCGCTCGGCCCCTGCGTCTGCACACCGAGCACGACGGTCACCACGTCCGGGGTACCGGTGACCGTGCCGAGACCGCGGGCGGTGATGCCGGCATCGGTGCTGCCGGCCGGCGCCGCCGCGGTCGCGGAACAGGCGGTCAGCACGAGCGCGCCGAGCGCGAGGCCGGCCGAGGTGGACAGGACACGCTTCATTCGAGATCTCCGTTCGCCGGGCTTGTGCACCTAGGACGGAGCGGGCGCCGAAACGGTTGCACGGCGGCCAGTTGTGCTGGGGCGGGCCCGGCGGGCGACGATCAGGGCGGCCGGACACCCGGTCCGCGCGCGAGACGTTTTATTGGCCGGGGCCGGTCATCCCCCGAGACAACCAACCCCGGCCATCGCAGCCGCTCATCCGCTCCCCAGCGACAAGCGGTAAGTCTCGAGTTCGCGGGGTGGTGACCGGAGCGACCTGTCGGCACTCACGGTTACCATGAACTCGTGATGTCACTCTAGTGGTGATTTCGGCCTTGTCCATTGGGGACGCCGGGCGGTCGCCAAGATCGCCCGATGTAGTGATCGCTCAGTGTGGCGGCGGGTGTTGTGACCAGTCCGGTGTGGTCACGCCGAGCAGGACGGAGGAACATCACCGCTGTGCGGGAAGACGATGGTGCCACCAGTGATCTCCTGATCGAGCTCCGACTGCCCCCCCGAGCAAAGTCGATCGCCACGGTGCGCGCGGTGGCCGCCGACGTCACCAGCCGTGCCGACTTCGACCTGGACGCGATCTCGGACATGCGGATGGCCGTGGACGAGGCCTGTACGGCGTTGGCGCGGCTGGCCAGCCCGACCCACCTGATGCGGGCGGTGTTCAGCCTCGCCGGCGGTTACCTGCGGGTCGACATCAGCGCTCGCGTGCAACCCGCGGATCGGCGGATCGATACCGACGGGTTCGGCTGGCACGTGCTCGGATCGCTCGCCGATGAGCTCAGCACCGAGCACGGGGTGGGCGCCCACGGCGACGAGGTGGTCATCCGCATGGCCAAGAAAAGCGCCGCCGGGTGACCACCCGGCCGCCGCTGAACACTACGGCGCCCGAAGCAGCGGGGGAGCCCGAGCGGGGCGGTGATGACGAGTTCGGCGATCTGGAGCCGCTGCTCGAGGAGTACGCCGGCCTGGAACCGGGTTCGCGCCGCGACGAGCTGCGCGAACGGCTGATCACCGGGTACCTGCCGGTGGCACGCCGCCTGGCGATGAAGTACCGGGACCGGGGGGTACCGGTCGAGGACCTTGTCCAGGTCGCTTCCATCGGGGTCCTCAACGCGGTGGACCGCTTCCAGCCCGATCACGGGGCGAACTTCCTCAGCTTCGCCATCCCGACGATCCAGGGCGAGATCCGCCGCTACTTCCGCGATCGCACCTGGTCGATGCGGGTACCGCGCAAGCTCAAGGAACTGCACGTCTCGATCGCGAACGTCAGCTCCATCCTGGCCACCCAGCTCAACCGGGCACCGCGGCCCAGTGAGATCGCCGCGGAGCTGGGTATCACCATCGAGGAGGTCGTGGAGGGGCTGCAGGCCGGAGAGGCCTACACCAGCACCTCCCTCGACCTGAAACTCTCCACCGACGAGGGGGAGGGCAGCTACCTGGGCAACATGCTCGGCGAGGCCGACTCCCGGCTGGAAATGGTGGAGTACCGCCACGTCCTGCGTCCACTGCTCGAGGCGCTGCCTGAGCGCGAACGCACCGTCGTGATGCTGCGCTTCTTCGGTGAGCTGACCCAGACCCAGATCGCGGAACAGGTCGGCGTCTCCCAGATGCACGTCTCCCGGCTGCTCGCCAGGACCTTGGAGAACCTCCGGCGACAGCTCGAACCGGGCTGAGTCGAACCGGGCTGAGGTCCCGTGCGGCGTCCCGCGAGAAGGTCACTGTGTGTGTTCACCTCGTCGCCAAAAGTACACCCTCGGGCGGTTGTCCCAGGGATCAGTTTCGCCGGGCCGAGCCGCCGGGAACCCTTTGCGATGGCTCATACGCCGAAGATCAGGGTTGCACTCGACCAGAACACCGGTGTTCTCGAGGACTGGCTCGACGTGCGGTCGTTCGACGATCCGGGTGCGGACGTCGACGGTGACTATCTCCGTGCGATCAGCGCGCTGGCACTGGTGGGCGCGCCGGAGGCCGAGCTCGCCGACGCGGTGAAGCGGGCGAAGGAGATCGGTTGGAGCTGGACGCCGATCGCGATGGTTCTGGGTACGACCCGCAAGCGGGTGGTCGAGCGCTTCAGTCGGGCGATCGGGCACCCGGTCAGTTCACGCCTGCCCCGCCCCCGGGGGTAGATCGGACACGCAGGCGCAGCTGGGAGTGCGGGGACGTTGTGCCCGGCCGGCGGCCAGCTCCAGCGTCGGGGTGGCGTCGCTGCGGCCCCCGGCCCGCACAAGATCTGGATCGGGCTCGCGGACCCCACTCACAAACATCATGGACAGCAAGACCGTCAGCCTGGTGATCCCGCCACGGGGCGACACCCACCATTGATCGCCCGCCTGAATGTGGTGACGTACACGGACAGCGTCACCTGACGCTCGCGGGACGGCCGCCGGGTGCCTACTGTCGTGTCGCCGTGACAACGGTCGATCGGGGGATTTGACTTGCTCAGCAGGAGAGCGTTCTCGCGTGCCTTCGCCGCGACGGTGGCGTCGGCGTCGGCGTCGGTGGCCTCGGTTGCCGCTTGTGCACCGACACCTGCCGCGCCCCCGGCCGGCGCCGGGGCGAACACGTCATTCGGGCCGCTGAAGCAGATCGACGCAGGCCTCCTGAATATCGGCTACGCCGAAGCGGGCCCCGCCACCGGTCCGCCGGTCATTCTCCTGCACGGCTGGCCGTACGACATCCACAGCTTTGTCGACGTGGCCCCGGTGCTGGCATCGGCGGGTTACCGGGTGATCGTCCCTTATCTGCGCGGCTACGGCACGACGCGCTTTCTCTCGGCGGACACGTTCCGGAATGGCCAGCAGTCGGTGGTTGCTCTCGACATCATCGCGCTGATGGATGCCCTCAAGATCGAGAAGGCGGTCCTCGGTGGTTTCGACTGGGGAGCGCGCACGGCCGGCGTCATGGCGGCCCTCTGGCCGCAGCGCTGCAAGGCACTCGTCTCCGTGAGCGGTTATCTCATCACCAGTCTCAAGGCGAACCTGCAGCCGTTGCCGCCGGCGGCCGAACTGGGCTGGTGGTACCAGTACTACTTCTCCACCGATCGCGGTGTGCTGGGCTACCGGCAGAACACGCACGACTTCAACAAGCTCATCTGGAAGACCGTCTCGCCGAAATGGAACTTCGACGATGCCACGTACGACCGCACCGCGGCGTCCTTCGGCAACCCGGACCACGTCAGCATCGTCATCCATAACTACCGCTGGCGACTGAGCCTGGCCAAAGGCGACCCTCAGTACGAGGGTCTCGAGCAGAAACTTTCCGGGTCTCCCGTCATCGCGGTGCCCACGATCACGATGGCCAGTGATTTCGATGGCGCGGCCGCGGACGGGACAGCCTATCGGACCAAATTCTCGGGCAAGTATTCACACCGAGTCCTCCAGGGGATCGGGCACAATGTGCCCCAGGAAGATCCACGGTCCTTTGCCCAGGCGATCGTCGACGTCGACGGTTACTGACCGGCGTTGGGGGCCACGTCAGCGCGCGGCCGGCAGCCGCACCTCCACGGTGGTCCCCGCGCCCACTGTGCTGTGCACCGATAACCCGCCCCCCATGGCGTCCGTCAGGCCCCGCGCGAGAACCATCCCCAGACCGGCTCCCAGCTCGTCCTCGACGCCGAGGCGGTCGAACGGGACGAACAGCCGGTCGATCAGCTCCTTGGGAATCCCCGACCCCGAGTCCGACACCCGAACCGCGACGCAGTCGGGCGGGTCGGGCCACGCCGTGACCAGCACCCAGCCGCCCGGGTGGTTGTGGCGTGCACCGTTGGTCACCAGGTTGAGCAGGATCTGACGGAGCCTACGTCCGTCCGCGCGGACCGTGCCGAGGACAGATCCCGCGCGCAGCCGGACCCCGCGCTCAGCGGCGACGGGCTCGAGCAGCTCGATGACCTCGCCGACCAGGTCGGCCAGGTTGATGTCCGCGAGGTGCAGCGGCAGGGCGCCGGCCTCTATCTTGGCGATGTCGAGCACGTCGTCGACCAACTCGAGAATGTGCGAGGAGGCGCTCGCGATGTGACCGAGCGCGGCTGTGCGGCGCTCGGCGGGCAGGTCGAGTGTGGCCAGCAGCTCGGTGAACCCGGTGATCGCCTGCAGCGGGGTGCGCATCTCGTGGCTGAGCGCGGAGACGAAGTCCGACTTGGCCCGACTGGCCGCCTCCGCGACGCCGCGGGCCAACTCGGCCTCCCGGCGGGCGCGGCGCTCGCGCTGTGCCGCGCGGCTCGCGGTGACGTCGAGGACGTTCATCAGGAGGTAGACCGGGGTGCCCTCCGCGCTCCGGACGATCGAGGCGGTCACCGCGACGCGCACCGCGATGCCGCCAGGGCGCGCGAGAGTGGTCTCGAACTGCACGGAGTCACCCTCGCCGCCGGTGAGTGACCGCAGCGCGTCGATTGCGGTGCGGTCCGCGTCGGGGTGCTGCAGCGACGACACGTCGGCGGCCAGCAGGTCCCGCTCGGATCGTCCCAGCATGTCCCGGAGCGCGCGGTTGACCTTGCCGAACCGGCCGTCGAGGGCAGTCAGTGCCATGCCGACGGCGTTGTCCTCGAAGGCGCGGCGGAACCGGTCCTCGCTCACGGCGAGCTCCCCGAAGAGCCGGGCGTGCTCGATCGCCACCGACGCAAGGTGGGTGAACCGCTCGACCAGCCGCTGCTCGCGCTCGGTCGGCTGGTGCGGCGCGCCGTGATACACCGCGAACGTCCCCAGGATGCCGGTCCGGCCTCGGATCGGGCGCGACCAGCACGCGCGCAACCCGTGCGGCAGCGCGAGCTCGCGGTACCTGACCCAGCGCCGGTCCCTGGCGATGTCCTCGGCGACGATCTCCGTGTCGAGATACGCGGCCGCGCCACAGGAGCCGGCATCCTCGCCGATGGCCGACCCGTCGACGGCTCTCGAGTACGCCAGGGGGAGCGAGGGGGCCGCCCCGTGGTGCAAGGTCTGGGCCGCGGCGTTGAGCAGCAGGATGGAACAGCGGCTCTCCGGCATGAGCTCCTCCAGCGCCGTCGTGACCGCTGTGAGCACTTCGGGCAGCGTCGCGCCGAACGCGATCAGCTCGAGGACCGTGGTCTGTCGGCGCAGGAGCCCGAGGCTGTCGCGATGGCTGAGGTCGAACCCCGGTGCGCGTGCTGTCGTGGTGCCTGAGTCCATGTCACGGCTCCAACTGGTAGCCGACGCCGCGCACGGTGCGCAGCCTTCGCGGATGGGCCGGGTCGGCCTCGAGCTTGTGCCGCAGCCGATGCACGTGTTCGGTCACCGTCGCCTCGCGCTGCCACTCCGGCGCGCTGCTCCACACCTGGTGCAGCAGCTGCGCCCGGCTGAACACCCGGCGCGGATGGCGAACCAGGAACGCCAGCAGGTCGAACTCGCGGGCGGTCAGCTCGACGGCCCGGCCGTCGACGGTGACTTTTCGCGTGGCCGGGTCCACGACCAGGCCGTCGAGTTCCGTGGGTGAGCCGGCGGCCGCTCCGCCCGCGCGTCGCAGTACAGAGCGCACCCGCGCGGCCAGTTCGCCCGGGGAGAAGGGCTTGACCAGGTAGTCGTCCGCGCCGAGGTCCAGCCCGACGATGCGGTCGGTCTCGCCGCTACGCCCGGACAATACGATCACCGGCAGTGACCCGGGTCCGTCCGCGCCTCGGGCCGAGTGCTGGCGGATCCGGCGCAGCACATCCAGCCCGCCCACGCCGGCCATCGACAGGTCGAGCACGACCAGGTCCGGGCACTGTTCGTTGATCGCCTCGAGTGCGCCGGCACCGTCCGAGGCCTGCCTGACGGCGAACCCGTCGGCCTCGAGTTGCCAGGTCACCACCGTTCGCACGCGCTCGTCGTCGTCGACGACCAGCACACACGTCTCCGGGCGCTGAGCCACGGCGATGATGGTGGCCCTCGGGCGACGCGCAGGCAACCGCCGGCCGTTGAGGATCTGTTGAGATTCCGTTGCGCGCGATCTGATGGCCGTCGCCCAGGCTGGGCCCGTGCCGCCACCATCGCGGTGCGGTGGAAGGGTCGCTTGCGGCCCGAGTACTGGATGGCGACGTTCCGGGCCGAGACCGGCGATGTTCGGATGTCCGCTCCCCACCGCGCCGGGCGGGGATGGGTTGTGTTGACCCCCCACGTACGACCGATCCCGCCCGGCGTCGCCAGACCGAGTGCCTCGCTGTGCTGGTCGGGGGCGCGGCCAAACCGGGACATGTCCATCGGGCCATTCCGGCGGCCGGATCGAGCGCTGCGGGCCGATCAGCCGCGAAGCGGACGGTCCGACCGGGCTGTGCCAGCACGACGCCAGCCGAGGGACCCTCGCGGGTGGCCGCCGAGCGGGGTAGATGGGAGGGTCGCCCTGACCTGTCCCATCCGATCCGTGAAATGGAGGGTCCTCATGGAGGTCTCCTGCGCCTTCCCGACAGCCCTGGACTCGCCGGACAACATCGCGATTGCCGAGCGCCTGGGTTATGCCCGGGCCTGGGTCTACGACACGCCGCAGCAGAGCCCCGATGTGTGGATGACACTGGCGCTGGCCGCCGACCGGACCGAGCGGATCGGTCTCGGTCCGGGCGTCCTGATCCCCAGCCTTCGCCACCCGATGGTGAATGCCGCCGCGACCGCCACCCTCGCCGCCCTCGCACCCGGCCGTACCGCGGTTGCCTTCGGCACCGGGTTCACCGGGCGCCGGGCCATGGGTTACGGCGCGATCAGCTGGTCCTACATGGAGTCCTACATCCGGGCCTATCGCGGGCTGCTCCGGGGTGAGGTGGTCGAATGGGAGGGCGCGCAGATGCGGATGCTGCATCCCGACGGACACGCCCCCGCCCGGCCGGTCGAGGTGCCCATTCTCGTCGGTGCCCTCGGGCCCAAGGGCAACAAGGTCGCCAATGAACTCGGTGACGGACTCTTCGTGACCCTTCAGCTACCCGAGTTCGCGAACGAGTACTCCTGGGTGCCGTACCTGGCCTGGGGCACGGTGCTCGACGACGGCGAAGCCTCGGATTCCGAGCATGCCCGTGCCGCCGCGGGCCCGGGCTGGGCACTGGCGTATCACGGCGCCTACGAGTTCGGTGGTCCCGACGCCGTCGGCAAGATTCCCGCCGGCGCCGAATGGCTGGAGGTCGTGGACAGGACACCCCCGGAACAGCGGCATCTCGCGGTCCACGCGGGACACTGCGTCGAGCTCAATGAAGCGGACCAGGCGGCGTGGCACGCCGGCGGCCACACGATCCTCCAGGACGCCACGATCAGCGGCACCCGCGATCAGGTCCGGCGCCGCGTGGACGACCTCGCCTCCCGGGGCGTCACCGAGATCGTGTTCCAACCCTGCGGCCCTGATATCGGCGCGGAGCTCGAACGATTCCTCGACGCCGCGCGCTCCTAGAGTTGGGCGTGGCGGTACCGGCCAGTCGAGTCACTGAGGCCTGGAGATCAGCCGCCAGCGCGTCGAAGTCGGCCACCTGGTAGGCCGAGTGAAGGTAGCGGTTGGCCGGACCCAGCGCCATGGCCATCGTGTGGTGGTCGGTCGGCGTCGCGCCCCGGTCACAGCGGACGAAGCTCATGGTGGGGCCGCGCTCCCGCTGGCCCAGCACTCCCTGACGCCAAGCCGGACAGCCTGGCTTCTGCGGCGAGGCGGACGCCGCCGGCACCCTCGGGGCCCGACGACGTCCGCGCGCCGCGACGATCGCCAGTGTCGGTGTCACCCGTCTCCGGTCATGGCCGCCGCCATCCGCAGGTGCGGGTGCGCCTCCGCGTGCCGACTCTGGCGCTGCAGTGTTCGCCCCAGCAGCAGGTGCGCGTAGTCCGAGGCGGGATCTTGCGCCAGCAGCAGGCGCAGCTCGTTCTCGGCCCGGCTGAGTTGGGCGGAGTGGTAATACGCACGCGCGAGCAGCAGGCGCAGTGCGCCGTCCTCCGGCACTTCGGAAACGAGCTCGCTCAGCATCCGCGCCGCCGTGATGTAGTCCTTGGCGTCGAAGAACATGCGCGCCCGATCAACGCGCTCCCACAGGGTTTCCGTCATGACTCCTCCAAAGTGTTCGACTGTCAAACACTCTGGCGGCCGGGGGCATTCCGCAGGCCGGAACCGGCACCGCGGTTGAGCTCTTGTCGATTCGATCGCAAACACCGCTATCGGCTCTGTCTGACGGAGACTGTCAGACCGGGGCCTGCGGTGACCACCCGCGCCGGCGCCGGATCAGACCTCGACGATCTCGCGTTCGGCCGACTTCGCCATCGAGGGGCGGCCGGACCGAAGCGCCAGGGTGAGCCCCACCGAGGCCAGCGACATCACCGCTACCAGGTAGAACCCGTTTGCGTAGGTCTGCGTGGTGATCTGGTTGCTGAGCATTGTGTAGAGCCCGAGCAGGCCGCTCGCACCTTGCGCGTGGTACGCGGCGACCTGGGGGAGCATCTGGGCTCCGCCGGCGTAGAGCGCTCCCCGGTCCACCAGTAGCTGCTGGGCGGCGTCGGTGTTCATCCCGGTGAGGGCCGCGACCGAGACGCTGGAGATGACCTGCCGCATCACGTTGTTCATCGTGCTGCCCGCACTGCTCAGCGCGGGCGGCAGCGCGGCCAGCCCGGCCGTCATGATCGGCATCATGGACAGCCCCAGGCCCAGGTTCCGGATCGCCAGGTTGACCTCGATGAAATGCCGGGGGGTGTCCACGTTCATCTGGGCCAGCTGGTAGGACGCGTATGCCGCGATCAGCATCCCGATGGTGACCGGCCAGCGCGGGCCGATTGCGTCGTAGATCCGTCCGGCGATCGGCATCATCGTCAGCACCACCAGCGAGGCGGGCAGCAGCACCAGCCCGGCGTCGAACGCCTGCATCCCCTGCACGTTCTGCAGGTACTGCGGAATGAAGTACAGACCGGTGAACATCCCGGTCATCACCACCACCAGCAGCAGCAGTGAGTTCACGAACGGCCAGCAGGTCAGCACCTTGAGGTTGACCAGTGGGTTGGGCACGTCCAGCTCGATCACCACGAACAGCGCGAGACTGAGCGTCCCGGTGACGAACAGCCCGAGGATGCGGTACCCGGTCCAGCCCCACTTCTGCCCCTCGGCGCAGGCCAGCAGCAGCGCGAACATGCCGTATCCGACGGTCAGGAAGCCCCAGAGGTCGAACTTCGGCCAGGTGGCCGGCTTCTCCGACGGCAGCACCATCGCGGCGGCGGCGGCGCCGAGCAGGCCGACAGGGACGTTGATGTAGAAGATCAGTCGCCAGTCCACGTACTCCACGAGGTACCCGCCGAGAACCGGACCGACCGCCGGGGCCACCGTCACACCCAGCCCGTAGATGCCCATCGCGGCGCCGATGTTGGACCTCGGCACGATCCGCATCAGCAGGATCATCGCGATCAGCGGCAGCATGCCGCCCGGGACGGCCTGCAGCACCCGGAACGCGATCATGCTGGGCAGGCTCCAGGCAAGGCCACAGAGGGCCGAGGTGGCGGCGAAGCCGAGCATGCACCAGCGGTGCAGCCGGGTCAGCCCGACCCGGCTGCCCAACCAACCACAGACCGGTACCACCACTCCCATCATCAGCGTGTACGCGGTGACGATCCACTCCACGTCGTCCGGTGCCGCGTTGAGCGTGACCATCATCTTCGGGATGGCCACGTTGGTGATACTGGTGTCGAGCACGGCCATGAAGGTGCCGGAGACCAGCACCAGCAGCGGCACGATCCACGAGCTGCCGCCGGTCTGGGAGTCTTCACTCACGGCCACACAGCTTAGCCGATCGCGTCGTTCCCTATTAGGGTCCTGAACGTTTCCTAGTGTTGCTCACGCCTTGCGATGCATCCATCTGGCTCACCGGAGCTGGCAACGAACTTCGGACTCAGGAGACTAGACCGTGGTGGCGAGCTTGCCGGCGAGTCGTTCGATGTGGGCCGCGACGTCGTCGGCGGAACGGTCGGGCAGGCCGAACAGCACTTCGGTGACGCCCAGGTCGGCCCAGCGGGCCAGCTTCGCAGGATCTGGCCTGAAGTCCAGCGCGACGATCCGAGGGGCGCCGTCCCGCCCGGCGGCGGCCCAGGTGTCCTGGAGCAGCTTGACCGGCTGGTCGATCTCGACGTCGCGCGGCGTGGTGATCCAGCCGTCGGCGTTCCGCGAGATCCAGTTGAAGTTCTTCGCTGTGCCGCCGGCGCCGACCAGCACCGGAATGTGGGCCTGCACCGGTTTGGGCCATACCCAGCTCGGGCCGAAGTTGACGAACTCGCCCTCGTAGGACGCTTCCTCCTCGGTCCACAGTGCCCGCATCGCTTCCAGGTATTCGCGCAGCATGGTGCGCCGCCGCCCGGGCGGCACGTTGTGGTCGGCGAGCTCGTCTGTGTTCCAGCCGAATCCGACCCCCAGGCTGACCCGGCCGCCGGAGAGGTGATCGAGCGTGGCGACCGACTTGGCCAGCGTGATCGGGTCGTGCTCGACCGGCAGGGCCACCGCGGTGGACAGCCTGACCCGCGACGTCACGGCGCACGCGGTGCCCAGGCTGACCCACGGGTCCAGGGTGCGCATGTAGCGGTCATCGGGCAGCGACTCGGTGCCGGTGGTCGGATGGGCGGCCTGGCGCTTGACCGGGATGTGGGTGTGCTCGGGCACGTAGAACGTGGCGAAGCCGTGGTCATCGGCCAGCCGGGCGGCCGCCGCCGGGGTGATGCCGCGATCGCTGGTGAAAAGCACGAGCCCGTAGTCCATGCACAGAATTAGAACGTGTTTCACATCTGTGGGGCAAGTGCCCGCGCCTGGTTGGCCATGCGACTGGCCGGCACGGACCCCTCGCGCTCGCGCACGACCGGAATGTCAGTCACTCTCAATCTGAGAGTGTCTGTCGAACAGCCGGGAAACACGATCCTGACGAGGCCCTCGTTGGTTATGGAGCTATCCGGACCTACGCCGATATCGGCCGAGGTTCGGGGGCGAGACCGCGCTCTCGCAGTACTGGCGGGCCCCGCCGGCTAGGGGTCGATCTTGGCGAGGTCGCGTGGGCTGTTCAGCTCCCGGCGGTGGGTGGGCTGAGTAGGTCCAGGAACG
>DASYLM010000216.1:0-2344 GCA_036009565.1 Pseudonocardia sp.
ATGGGGCGTTACCCCGGTGGGTGGTCGGGCGCCGCCCGGCGGATGATCGGGCTCTGCCGCGCCGGTGATCGGGCGCCGCCCGGCCGGTGGTCGGGCGCTGCCGCGCCGGTGATCGGGCGCCGCCCGGCGGATGATCGGACACCGTTCGGGTCGTGAAGCCGGTCACCCCGGCTGGCGCGCGCGCGGTGCGCAGCTCTACGGTTTCCGCGCCGGCCGGGCAAGGATGCCCGGCCAACGTCTGGTACCCGCCACGCGGGACTGGAACGAGCGGAGAGATCTGAGTGCACGCGTCCGGGAGCGGAGCGGCTCGACCGGCCAGGTTGGCCGTCGGGGTCGTGTCGGCGGGTCGAGTTGGTGCGGTGCTCGGCGCCGCGTTGGCCGCCGCCGGCCACCAGGTGGTCGCGGCCTCCGGGGTCTCCCGCTCGTCGGTGAGCCGGGCCGCCGCCCTCCTGCCTGATGTCCCACTGCTGCCGCCCGACGAGGTGGTGCAGCGCGTCGACCTGGTACTGCTCGCGGTACCGGACGACGTACTGCCCGGCCTGGTCCGCGGCCTGGCCACCGCGGGTTGTTTCCGGCCGGGGCAGATCGTGGCGCACACCTCCGGCGCGCACGGGGTGGTCGTGCTGGCCCCGGCCGCCGAGTACGAGGTGCTGCCGCTCGCGCTGCACCCCGTGATGACGTTCACCGGCCGCACCGAGGACGTGCAGCGACTGGCCGCCTGCTCGGTCGGCGTCACCGCGCCCGCCGACGACGAGGTGGCGTGGAGCGTCGGCGAGGCGCTCGTGGTGGAGATGGGCGCGGAACCTATCCGGGTGCCGGAGGCGGTCCGCCCGCTCTACCACGCGGCGTTGGCCCACGGGGCGAACCACCTGGTCACCCTCGTCCGGGACAGCGTGGACATGCTGGAGCGCGCCGGTATCCGGCCGGCCGAGCGGCTGATCGCCCCACTCTTGTCCGCCGCGCTGGACAACGCACTGCGGCACGGCGACCGGGCGCTCACCGGCCCGGTGGTCAGGGGCGACGTCGGCACCCTGCGCAAACACCTGCACGAGCTGTCCGAGCACGCCCCCGAGGTCACCGCGAGCTACCGCGCACTGGCCGAGCGCACCGCCGAGCGCGCACAGGCCGCCGGCCTGCTCCGCCGCCACGACGCCCAGGAAGTGCACATCGCACTGGAGGACAGCCCGTGAAGCCCTACACCGCCGGCCAGCTCACCGTGCACGGGGAGCCGGCCCGGCTCACCGAGCTGAGCGGCACGCTGCGGGCGGCCGGGCGCAAGGTGGCCCTGGTACCGACGATGGGAGCGCTGCACGACGGCCACCTGGAGCTGGTCCGGCACGCCCGCCGCGCGCCCGGTGCCACCGTGGTGGCCGTGTCGATCTTCGTCAACCCGCTGCAGTTCGGCCCCGGCGAGGACCTGGACCGCTACCCGCGCAGCCTGGAAGCCGACCTCGACAAGTGCCGGGCGGCGGGCGTCGAGCTGGTCTTCACGCCGACCGCGACGGCCATGTACGGCGAGGACGCGCAGGTCACCGTCCATCCCGGCCCGCTCGGTGACGAGCTGGACGGCGCCGTGCGGCCGGGTCACTTCGCCGGCGTGCTGACCGTGGTGACCAAGCTGTTCGGCATCGTCCGCCCACAGCTGGCCTACTTCGGCGAGAAGGACTACCAGCAGCTGGTACTGGTGCGCCGGATGTCCCGCGAGCTCAACCTCGGCGTCGACGTGATCGGGGTGCCGACGGTCCGCGAACCGGACGGGCTGGCGCTGTCCTCGCGCAACGTCTACCTCAGCCCGGAGGAGCGCCAGCGGGCCGTCACGCTGTCCGCCGCGCTGTCCGCCGGCAAGCAAGCCGCCGTGGGTGGTGGTGACGCCGTTCTGGAGGCCGCCGAGAAGGTGCTGGCCACCGAGCCGGACATCGCCGTGGACTACCTGGCGCTGCGCGACCCGGAGCTCGGACCGGCACCGGAGCGCGGCCGGGCCCGGCTGCTGATCGCCGCGCGGCTGGGCAAGACCCGGCTCATCGACAACATGGCGCTCAACCTCGGCCAGCCGACCAGGAGCTATGCATGACGTTCACCAGGACGATGCTCAAGTCCAAGATCCACCGGGCGACCGTGACCCAGGCCGACCTGCACTACGTCGGCTCGGTGACCGTGGACGAGGACCTGATGGACGCGGCGGACCTGCTCTCCGGTGAGCAGGTGACGATCGTGGACATCACCAACGGGGCGCGGCTCGAGACCTACGTGATCGCCGGCGACCGGGGCACCGGTGTGATCGGCATCAACGGCGCCGCCGCGCACCTGGTGCACCCCGGTGACCTGGTCATCCTCATCTCCTACG
>DASYLM010000217.1:0-6835 GCA_036009565.1 Pseudonocardia sp.
GGGACGGGCTGGTCGTCCGGGCCGCCGCGGTGTTCGCCGGATCCGTCGTTGGATCCCCCGTTGGATCCGCCGTTGGATCCGTCGTTGGACCTGGTGCCGGGATCCCAGCCCGACTCCCACTCCCGGTCGGCGGGGTCCCTCGTGGCCTGGGCACCCGCACCGGCTCCGGCGCGGGCACCCGTGCCCGTGCCGCCGCCCTCGCCCGAGTCGCCAGAGCCCGAGTCGCCAGATCCCGAGTCGCCAGAGCCCGAGTCGCCAGAGCCAGAGCCTGAGTCGTCGAGGCGGCCCGACGCGGTCCGCTCAGCCACCGCTGAGCTGGGCAGCGTCCCCGGTTCCGCCACCGGCTGCACGCCGCCCGCCGAGCCGCCGAACACCGCGGCCAGCACGACGGACAGGGACGCCGCCACCGCCAGCACTCCGCCGATCAGCGCCGCACGGCCGGCCAGGTCACCCCGCCCGGCGGTGACCGGGACGCCGCGGGAGTGGCCGGGCCAGGACATGAGGCCAAGGGGACACCGCCGAGGCCCGGCCACGGGGCGGAACCGGCCCGCCCGTATGCGATCGCGAACACGCGGCCGGCGGGTACCGCCGAACTACCGGGCCGACCCCTGCCCTGCCGACCCCGGACCGGATTCGGGAGCTGATTCCGGAGCTGATTCCCAGGGCCGGGCCGGCGGGACCCCGAGCACCGCGGCGTACTGCTCGTTGAGCCCGTTCCAGCCGTAGTCGAGGGCCTTCGTGCCGACCACCGGACCGAACGGGGCTCCGGCCAGCAGGGCGTCCGCCACGTCCAGGCAGATGTGCCAGCCGGCGGCCAACGCGGAGGACCAGGCGCCGTCGGCGAAGCTGTGCCGCAGCACCAGGCGGGTGCCCTCGGCGGTGGGGAGCAACTCCCAGCGCAGGACGTCCGAACCGAACGCGTGCTCGAGCAGCCGGGGTGGCTCGACCCGCAGCACGGAGCCGGCCATCGGCTGCTCGGTGCCGTCGGCGTCGAGCATGCCGAGGACGGCGGGACCTTCGCTCGTCAGGTCCCGATCGGGCAGGTAGGGCGCCCACTCGCGGAGCTGACCGCGCTCGGACAGCGCCCGCCACACCTTCTCCACCGGGTGGCGCAGGTCGCGGGTGAACACCAGGGTCCAGCCGTCCGGGGTCTCGACCCGCTGCACCGGTGCGAGCGGGCCGGGTTGATAGGCGTTGGTGGGCATGGACGTCAACATGCCCCATCACGTATATACCTGTCAAAGAATACTGTCGGGATTACCCCGTAGGAAGGAGCCAGATTCCCTTTGCCCGCCGTCGCGAGGACCGTCGGGGCCAGCACCGCGAAATGGGGTGAACCACCGTGCTCGACGACTTCCTGTCGGTCTTCCGGAGCTACCAGCGCGAGCTGGTCTGCGGGTACTGCGGGAGCGTGATGGCCTGGATCGGGTTGCGACCGTTCCGGCATCCCACGGTGCGCCACGTGCGCGGCCACGACGTCTTCCCGATGGGCGAGGCGCTGTCCATGCGGGTGGCGCGCACCCGGCTCGCCGACGCCGAGCGGGCCGCACGCGATCCGCTGTTCAGCCGCGACCCCGATCTGCCCTGCTTCATCGAGCACACCGAGCGGCAGATCAACTACCTGCGGGTACAGGGCGGCGAGCCGGTGTACGAGTTGATCTGTACCGAGTGCGGCGCGAACTACGTCCGCTCCATGCCCGACCTGAGCACCCAGGTCCGCCGGGCGCCGTCCGGCCGGGTGCCGATCCGGTAGCCCACGGCAGCTCCACGGCCGGCGCCGACGCACGCGCCGCGGCCGAACACCCGCTGCCCGGAAACCGAACCAGCCGAGATCACTCGTCTCCACCAGGCCACGGCGTGGCCGGGGACACTAACGTGGGCGGCATGCCGCATTTCGACGTCGTCGTTCTCGGAGCCGGACCGGGCGGGTACGTCGCCGCCATCCGGGCCGCACAGCTGGGCCGCCAGGTGGCCGTCATCGAGGAGAAGTACTGGGGCGGGGTGTGCCTGAACGTGGGCTGCATCCCCTCGAAGGCGCTGCTGCGCAATGCCGAACTGGCGCACATTTTCACCAAGGAGGCCAAGACCTTCGGCATCTCCGGCGAGGTGTCCTTCGACTTCGGGGTGGCGTTCGACCGCAGCCGGATCGTGGCCGACGGCCGGGTCAAGGGCGTGCACTTCCTGATGAAGAAGAACAAGATCACCGAGTTCGACGGCCGCGGCACGTTCCGGGACACGCACACCATCGACGTGGCGCTGTCCGGCGGCGGCTCCGAGACGGTGACCTTCGACGACGTGATCATCGCCACCGGCACCGAGACCAAGCTGCTGCCCGGCACCTCGCGCTCCGAGCGGGTGGTCACCTACGAGGAGCAGATCCTCACCCGCGAACTGCCCGGCAACGTGATCATCGCCGGTGCCGGCGCGATCGGCGTGGAGTTCGCCTACGTACTGAGCTGCTACGGCGTGCAGGTCACCATCGTGGAGTTCTTGGACCGGATGCTGCCGCTGGAGGACGCGGACGTGTCCAAGGAGCTGGCCAAGCGGTACCGCAAGCTGGGCGTCGAGGTGCTCACGTCGACCCGCGTGGAGTCCATCGAGGACACCGCCTCGGGCGTCACGGTCACGGTCACCGGCAAGGACGGCGCGACCCGGCAGCTCAAGGCCGACAAGGTCATCCAGGCGATCGGCTTCGCGCCCCGGGTCAAGGGCTACGGGCTGGAGAACACCGGCGTCCAGCTGACCGAGCGCGGCGCCATCGCCATCGACGACCGGATGCGCACCAACGTGCCGCACTTCTACGCGATCGGCGACGTCACCGCGAAGCTGATGCTGGCCCACGTCGGCGAGGCACAGGGCGTGGTGGCCGCCGAGACCATCGCCGACGCGGAGACCGTCGAGCTGGACTACGTGATGATGCCGAGGGCCACCTTCTGCCAGCCGCAGGTCGCCAGCTTCGGCTACACCGAGGCGCAGGCCCGCGAGCTCGCCGCCGAGAAGGGCTGGAAGGTCAAGGTCGCGCAGTTCCCGTTCACCGCGAACGGCAAGGCCCAGGGGCTCGCGGACCCCGGCGGGTTCGTCAAGCTGATCAGCGACGAGACCTACGGCGAGCTGCTCGGTGGGCACCTCATCGGCCCGGAGGTCACCGAGCTGCTGCCCGAGCTCACCCTGGCGCAGAAGTGGGACCTCACCGCGCACGAGCTGGCCCGCAACGTGCACGCCCACCCGACGCTGTCCGAGGGCCTGCAGGAGGCCTTCCACGGCCTCCTGCACGGAATGATCAACTTCTAGTCTGGCCCGTACCCCGTGAGTGGCGAATGTCGTATCGGACCACTCGCCACTCACGGGTGCTGACCGGCGGTTACAGCGCGGCTTTGACCGCCTCGAGCGCCTTGGCGACCGCTTCCGCCGCCGCCGGCACCGCGATGCCGAAACTGACGTAGCCGTGCACCAGGGTCTCCGCGTTGTGGAGTTCCACCGGCACACCGGCCGCGCGGAGCAGCTCGGCGTAGCGCACCCCGTCGTCGCGGATCGGGTCGTACTGCGCGGTGGCGATGTACGCCGGCGGCAGGCCGGCCAGACTCTCCGCGTTCGCCGGGGCGAGGGTCGCCGGCCGGGCGTCGGCGTCGTGGCCCTTCAGATACAGCTCGAGGAAGGCGAACGTGTCGGCGGTGGAGAGCACCGGGGCGTCGGCGTTCTCGGTCATCGACGGCAGCGACGAGTCCAGCGTCGTAGCCGGGTACCAGAGCAGCTGGAACTTGATCGGCGGCCCACCGGCGTCGCGCGCCAGCTGCGACACCACGGCGGCCAGGTTGCCGCCCGCCGAGTCACCGGCCACCGCGAGCCGGGACGGGTCCGCACCGAGTTCGGCGGCGTGCTCGGACACCCACTTCAGCGCGGCGAACGCGTCGTCCACCGCCGCCGGGTACGGGTGCTCCGGGGCGAGCCGGTAGTCCACCGCGACCACCACGGCGCCGACCCCGCCGGCGATCGCCCTGGCCGTCGCATCGTGGGAGTCCAGGTCCCCGATCACCCACCCGCCGCCGTGGTAGAAGACCACCACGGGCAGGTCGCTCGGGTCGGAGACGGGCCAGTAGATGCGGGTCTTGATCCCGCCGGTGATGGTGCGGTCCTCGACGCGGGGCAGCTCGGCCGGCGGCGGCATGGCGGCCATCCGTTCCCGGATCGTGTCCCGCACCACCTGGTAGCCGACCTCGGCGATACTCGCCGTCGGCACCGCGTCCAAGACCAACTTCATGACTGGGTCAATGGGCATGGTCGAACCCTACGGCCGCGCGCGCCGACCCGCCCATGGATCTTGACGCCCGCCGAAGAGGCTCGCACAGACCCGCCGCGGGCCGCACAGACCCCGCAACCTCTGTGCCGCCCGCACCCGGTCTGCGCGGGCGCCGGCAGGCCCGCAACGTGGTGAGCCCGTAGACGATCAGGAATGCGCGTCGCCGGCCAGCCGCAGTACCAGGTAGAGCTGCTCGTGGCGGGCCAGCAGCGCGGTGCGGCCGGCCAGCGCGGCCAGCGCCCAGCAGGCGATACCGCTGACCACCCCGGTGGCGACCAGGTGGCCGGACCGGCGCGACCCGGCCGCCGAGGTGCGCAGCACAGCCAAGAAGTCCGGCCCCGGGCTGACCACCGCGACCGGCCAGGCAACAACAACGGACGGTACGCGACGACGGGCAACGCGGTGGTCTCCTCGGGCGTCGGGCGGTTCAGCCACTCTCAGGACGGCAACCGGCGACATGGCCGTCCAGTCGGTTCGGGCACCTTCCCGGACATCTTCCCGGACATCACTGGCCCATCCGGGCACGGCGGCTTGACAAACATGGAACGTTCCAGGTTGTATCGACTAACCGACCGTCTTGGGGCAACTGCCGCCGGCCCACCGGCCGCCGCGGCAACGGTCGACCAGGGGGCCACCGTGTGTTCATCGTTCACAGTCGGCCAGACGTGACAGCCGTGCTGCCCAGCCCGCCCGAAGCCGGCTACTTCGCCGAGCACACCGTCCATTCCCTCGCCGCCGCGCTGCGCGCCGGCCAGGTCTCGCCCGGCGAGCTGGTGGATCACGCACTGTGCGCCGCGGGCCGGTTGGCGCCGATGTTCAACGCCTTCGTGACCATCGACGCGTCCGGCGCCCGGGAGGCCGCCGAGCGCGCCGCCGCCGAGCTGGCCAGCGGCATCGACCGGGGACCGCTGCACGGCATCCCGGTCGCGGTGAAGGACATGGTGGCCACCGCCGGTCTGCGCACCACGATGGGCGCGCGCCACTTCGCCGGGCACGTACCGGCGCGGGACGCCGAGTGCGTGCGCCGGCTCCGGGCGGCCGGGGCGATCGTGGTGGGCAAGACGACCACCCACGAGTTCGCCTACGGTGCCACCGGCGACCGCTCGGCGAACGGCGCGGCGCGCAACCCGTACCGCCCGGGGCACATGTCCGGCGGGTCCAGCGCGGGCTCGGCGGTCGCGGTGGCCGCCGGCATCGTGCCACTCGCGGTGGGTACCGACACCGGCGGTTCGGTGCGGATCCCGGCCGCGCTGTGTGGCATCGTCGGACTGCGCCCCAGCCACGGCGCCGTGCCGACCGGCGGCGTCTTCCCGCTCGCACCCTCGCTGGACACGGTCGGCCCGATGGCTCGCACCGCCGCCGACTGCCGGGCACTGTGGCACGCCCTGTCCAGCCCGGCGCTCGATACCGGGCCGCGCGGGTCGGCCGGGCCGGACGACGGCCCGGCACCGGAGCGGCCGCGGATCGGGTGGCTCGCACCGGACCGGATGTGCCCCACCGACCCCGAGGTCACCCGGGCCGCCCTCGCGAGGTTGGACGACTTCGCCGCCGACGTGGTGGACGCCGAGCTGCCGGACCCCGTGGACATCCGGCGGGCCTACTCGACCCTGCAGGGCTTCGAGGCGCACACGGTGCACGCCGCCCGGCTCGCGGTGGCCGCCGACCAGTACGACGACGAGGTGCGCGGCCGGTTGCGGGCCAACGCCCGGATCTCCGCGCCGGAGTACCAGGACGCGCGAGCGGTGCAACGGCGGGCCCGCCGGGCGGCCAACGAGCTGCTCGCCGAGCACGACCTCCTCGCGCTGCCCACGGTCGGCATTGTCGCGCCCCCGGTGGGCACCCGGTCGGTGTGGGCGGGAGGGCAGCGGGTGGAGGTCCGCGACGCGCTGCTCGGACTGACCCTGGCGTGGAGTGTCACCGGGATGCCCGCGCTGTCCATCCCGGCCGGGCTGGTGGACGGCCTGCCGGTCGGACTGCAGCTGGTGGCCCCGGCCGGCGGCGAGGACCTGCTGCTGCGTATCGCCGAACGGGTCGACGCGGAGCTGATCGACGTCTGAGCTGATCAGACGCTCGCACAGACCTGGTGCTGCCCGCACAGACCCTGCAGCCTCTGTGCGGACCGCGCTGGCTCTGTGCGAGCCGAAGGAGCGCTAGGCGGGGACGTGGTCGAGCAGGCCGAGGTGCGCCAGCGCGGCGCGCACCGCGGTCACGTCCGCCTCGTCGGCCGGCACCAGCGGCAACCGTAGGCCGCCGACCCGGTGCCCGAGCAGGTTGAGCGCGGCCTTCACCAGGATCGGGTTGCTGTCCAGGAACAGCACGCGGTAGATCTCCCGCAGCGAGGCATCGATCTCGGCGCGGTGCTCCGGCTCGTCGACCATCCGGCGCATCTGGTCACCCACCACGTGGCTGGCCACCGAGATGCCCCCGCAGCCACCCAGGTCCAGGGTGCGGGCGAAGGTCTCGTCGTTGCCGGTGTACAGCCCGAGGCCGTCGACCAGCGCCAGGTTGTCGTTGTTGGACTGCTTGACGTAGTCGATG
>DASYLM010000218.1:0-19210 GCA_036009565.1 Pseudonocardia sp.
CGTCCCGCCCGCTCGGCGCCATCAGGTTCGGCGCTGTCTGGTCGGGCGCTGTCAGGTTCGGCGCTGTCGGGTCGGGGCCGCCGGCGTGCAGGACCAGTGCGGAGGGCGCCCAGCGCAGCGGCACCGGCCGCCGGGGTGTCCGCCGCAGCAGGTGGTAGACCGCCGGCAGGTCGGGGGTGAGCACCACCGCGTCGGCGTCCACCCGCGCCGGCTCGCCGGACCCGTCGAGGTAGCGCACCCCGGTGACCCGGCCGCCCCGGCGGACCAGGCCGGTGGCGGTGGCCCGGTACCGGATGTCCGCGCCGGCCGAGGTTGCGGCGTCGGCGAGTGCGGTGGGCAGCGCCCGCATCCCACCGCGCGGGAAGAACACCCCGGCGACCGTGTCCATGTAGGCGATGACGCCGTACGCGGCCAGCGCGCGGTCCGGCGACACCCCGGCGTACAGCGCCTGGAAGGAGAAGATCCGGCGCAGCCGCTCGTCCTTGACGAAACGGCCGACCCGCCGGCCGAGGCGGCCGAACCCGCCGAGCGCGGCCAGCCGGGCCAGGTCCGGGGTGAGCAGGCTCAGCGGCGAATCCATGTTCGAGCCGATGAACGTGTCGATCTCGGAGCGGTACAGGTCGGTGAGCCAGCCGCGCAGCCGCCGGTAGCCGGCGGCGTCGGCCGGGCCGACCTGCTCGGCGATCTCGGCCTCCATCTCGTCCGGGTCGGTGTGCACGTCGATCGTGGACCCGTCGGCGAACCGGGCCCGGTACGCCGGGTCCAGCCGGATCAGCTCGAGCCGGTCGGCGAGCTTCTCCCCGACCGCGGCGAAGGTGGCCTCCACCAGGTCCGGCATGGTGAGCACCGTCGGCCCGGTGTCGACCAGGTAGCGCCCGGCCGGCCCGTGCAGGTCCACCCGGCCGGCCCGGCCGCCCGGGTGCTCGGCCCGTTCCAGCACGGTCACCCGCCGCCCGGCACCGAGCAGGTGCAACGTGGCGGCCAGCCCGGACAGCCCGGCGCCCACCACCACGACGTGGTCGGTGCGCCCTCCAACGGTGCGCATCGCTCTCCCCCCACCCCCGCGCACGCCGCGGTCCGTGCTGTCGCCGCTGGCCGTGCTGTCGCTGGCTGTGCTGTCGCTGGCTGTGCCGCCCGAGCGGTCGGACCGCCCCGTCAGGCCAGCCGTCTGGTGGCCGCGTGCGCCAGCTCCGGCAGCCTGGTGGCGGCCGGCTCGGCCACCTCGGCGCCGGCCAGCGCGGCCAGCGCGGACTCGGTGAGCTGCTCGATCCGCTGTTCCAGCACGTCCGGGGTGCCCAGCTCGCACAGCGCCTCGCGGACCCGGTCCACCCCGTCGGCGTCCAGGTCCGGATCGCCGAGCGCCCCGGTGAGCAGCCTCAGGGTGGCCCCGTCGCCGCGCTCCCGTGCCGCCTTCATCGCGAGTGCCATCAGCAGGGTGCGCTTGCCCTCCCGGAGGTCGTCGCCGGCCGGTTTGCCGGTCACCTCGGGGTCGCCGAACACGCCGAGCATGTCGTCGCGCAGCTGGAACGCGACGCCGATGTCGGCGCCGAACCGGCTGTACGCGTCCACCAGCTCGGCCGGCGCGCCGGCGAGTGCGGCACCCAGCTGCAGGGGGCGTTCCACGGTGTAGGCGGCGGTCTTGAACCGGTTCACCCGCAGCGCGGTCGCCGCCGTGTCGTCGCCGCTGACCTGCCCCCACACGTCCAGCAGCTGCCCGCCCACCAGGTCGGTGCGCATCGCGGCCCAGACCGGCCGCACCCGCTCGCGCACCGGCTCGGGCAGCTCGGCGGAGTGCAGCAGGTCGTCGGCCCAGACCAGCGCGAGGTCGCCGATGAGCACCGCGGCGGCCAGCCCGAACCGGTCCGCGGTGCCCAGCCAGTCCCGGTCCCGGTGCCGCGCGGCGTACGCCACGTGCACCGTGGGCCGGCCGCGGCGGGTGTCCGAGGCGTCGATCAGGTCGTCGTGCACCAGCGCGCTGGCCTGCACCAGCTCGAGTGCACTGACCGCCCGCAGCACCTGCTCGGCCAGCGCGCCGCCCGGCTGGCCACCCGCGCCGCGCCAGCCCCACCAGGCGAAGGTGGGTCGGATCCGCTTGCCGCCGCCGAGCACGAACCCGGTGAGCGCGTCGGCGGCGTCGGTGAACGAGGGGTGCACGGTCTCGGTGTAGAGGCGACGCTCGGCCAGGTACTCGGCCAGCGCCGCCTCCACCCGGGCGACGAGTTGCTCGTCCACCGGGTGCGGCGGGGAATCGGCGAGCGGTCGGGCGGTCATGGCTACTCCTCGGCGGGGCGGGTGCCCGTTGTGCAGGGTGACAGTCTGCGGCCGTCCCCGCCCGGCGGTGCGGACGGCCCGGGCGTGCGCGCGGGTTCTCCCGCTCAGGGACCGCGCCCCGACCCCGGCACCGGCGGGTTGCGGTGTGCCCTGGCCAGCAGCACCACGGCGACCGCGGCGGCGGCCACCACGGCGGCGACAAGCAGGGTCCACCGCCCGACCGACGGCGTGGACGGGTCCGGCGAGCTCAGCACCGCGTTGAACTGGCTGACCTGCCCCGGGGTGAACACCCAGCTCACGGTCCCCGCGGTCGAGATTCCGTCGGTGCTGACCAGGTCGCCCGGGAAGGCGACCTTGAGCTGCACGTCCGCCCGGTCCACCGGCACCGCGCTGAGGTCGACCTGGCCGCCGAGCACCACCAGGCCGCCGGTGCGGCGCAGTTCGAAGCGGAACCGGCCGTTGGCCAGCGGCGCGACCGAGGTCAGCGAGTTGACCTGGTCGAACCGCAGTCCGCTGAACTGCAGCCGGGACCCCACGTAGCCGCTGTCCTGGTAGGGCGTCACGGACACCTGCCCGACCAGCGGCGCCGGCACGTTGAGGACCGGTGCCGGCCCGCCCGCGACGCCGATCACGATCTCGCCGGCCACCGTGTCGTCACTCTGGATGGCCAGCGCGGTGCGCACCTGGGTGCAGCCGCCCAGCAGTCCCGCGGCCACGAGCAGGAACAGCGCCAGCGCGGCCCCGGCGAGGCGGCGCGGCGGCCGGGCGAGGGGGGAGCGCACCCGGCCATCGTGCCACCCGGGGTCCGTCAGCCGCGGTCGGACGGTCCGGGCGTGTCCCGACGCTCAGGCAGCTCGGCTCGGAGCCCCGGGAAAGCTCTAGCCCTCCGGCGGGGCGCCGGCAGTCGTCGTCCCGGGCGGTGGCGCGGGCAGCGGGAGCGCCCGGCCGAGCACCGCGAACGGGCGCGGGTCGCCGACGAACCGGTGCTGGCGCAGCACGTCGATGAAGCCCATCCGGCGGTAGAGCCGCCAGGCGCGCGCGGGTGCGGCGGGGTCGAGCTCCGGGGTGGACAGCAGCACCGAACCCCGGTCGCAGCCCTCGAGCAGGGTGCGCAGCAGGTGTTCGCCGAGGCCACCGCCCTGGGCGCGGGGCAGCACGTGCAGCTCGGTGAGCTCGAAATAGTTGTTCAGCCAGTGCAGGCCGCGCGGACCGGTGCTGAGCAGGCCGCGCCGGACCTCCTCGTGCCACCACTGCCCGCGCGCGCCGATGTAGCCGTAGCCGAGCCCGAGCAGCGCGTTGCGCTCGTCCAGCGCGCCGACGGCCCGCCAGCCGGGGCGGTGCGTGTGCTCGCGCCACAGCGGCGCGCGCTGGCGGATCGCCGACCGCGGATAACCCATCGCGGCCACGTAGACGCCCAGCGCGTCGGAGAGCCGGTCGGTCAGCCCGAGCGGGGTCAACCGGACCACCCGCAACCGGGGCGGCGCGGCCGTCACCGGGCGGCCGCCGTCGTCGGGCGACACGCCGGCGGGCCGGCGGCGGGGTCCGGGGGCGCGGCGGGGGACGCGGCGGGCATGCACATATGACATCACATGTGGGGCCCGTGTGGACTTGACGATCGACCGCGGAAGCGCTGTACTTGACGCATCGAACATCTGTTCGAGATCGGGTCGGGCCGCTGGCGCGACCGGGTCCCGGTGACGTCTGAGGAGTGTGGCAGCTGTGGGTGTGCTGACCCGCCGGTTCGGATCGCGGCAGCCGACGCCGGTCCAGGTTCGCTGGCAGGACGGCGAACCCGTCGAGTTCCAGCGTCGCCCGGTGCGGCGCGGTCCCCGGTTTCTCGTCATGGACGTGCGGGAGCGCTGGATCGAGGAGTCGCCGTGGCCGTTCCCGTCCCCGATGCCGGTCGGCGGAGATCGGCTGCGCTGTTGGCGGGTGATGGCGCGGTCGTCCGCCGATCTGGAGCGCCCGGCTGAGGAGTTCGTGCTCCGGATGCGCGCCGGACCCGGCGTGTGGGACCTGATCCGGCTCGAGGACTGACGAGCCGGAAACGTGGCGAGCTGGCAGACATGGGAGAGACGGGAGGTGTGGGATGACCGCAACGTTGCCGTTGGGGTTCGCGATGGTGGCCGGCCCGCCGCCATCACAGGCCGCGTTGGGACTGCTCAGGCAGGCCGAGCAGGGGCTGGCCGAGGCTGAGCGGCACACGGACCCGCTCCGGCGCTACGCGACCGCGCACCTGGCCGCCCTGCGCGCCGGTGCGGCGGTACTCGCGGTGCGGGCGCAGCCGGCCCGACCGAGGCGTGGCGGGCGCAGTGTCTGGCAGCTGCTCACGGCTGTCGCGCCCGAGCTGACCGAGTGGGCCGCGTTCTTCGCTGCCGGTTCGGCCACCCGTGCCGCCGCGGAGGCGGGCATCACCCGGCTGGTGACCGAGCGGGCGGCCGACGACCTGGTCCGTCAGGTGGCCCAGTTCATCGACGTCACTCGCTCGCTGGTGGGCCGCCGCTGAACATCGCGTGCCGGGAGCCGGGCCAGTTCGGGGCGTCGCGGTCCGCGCTGCGCAGGATCCGGCCGAGCAAGATGTCGAACACCGAGGACACCTCGCGGGCGCCGGGGGTGTCCCAGTGCTGGATCGGCACGCACGCGCCCTGCGCCTGTTGGATGGCCGAGCGGTCCGGCACGGTGCCGGTGAGCACCAGCGGTCCGAACAGTTCGCGCAGCTCACCGACCCGGAACGTGTGCTCGGCGGACCGCGAGCGCACCCGGTTGATCAGGACCCCGAGTGGCTGCAGTCGGGGGTTGTGCTCGACCCGCTCGTTCTGCACCGCCTCGAACGCGCGCTGCACGCCGGCCACCGCGAAGATCGTCGGGTCGGACACCAGTACCGCGCGGTCGGCGGCGACCAGCGCGGACCGGGTCAGCTGGCCCAGCGAGGGCGGGCAGTCGATGATGACCAGCCCGTAGTCGGTTTCTTCGGCGCCGTCCGGGGCGGCTCTGTCCGCTCCGTCCGCTCCGTCCGCTTCATCAGCTCCGTCGCGCGGCCGCAGCCGGTCCAGCGCGCGGTCGAGCCGGCCCAGCTGCTTGAGCGACGGCTCGGGGTGGTTGTGCCGCTCGTTGGTCTCCGACCCGACCAGCACATCGAGATCGTCACCCCAGGCGCTCGGGCTGATCGCGCGGCGCAGCACGGAGCGGCGAGGGTCGTCCAGGACGTCGGACACGGTCACCGCGGTCGGCTCGGGCTCCAGGGCCACGGTGGCATTGGCCTGCGGGTCCAGATCGACGACCAGGGTGCGCACTCCGCGCTCCATCGCCGCGCCGGCCAGCCCCAGTACCACCGTTGTCTTGCCCACCCCGCCCTTGAGGCTGAGCACGGCGATCACCTGCACCCGGTCAACCTACCGTGCCTGCTCATCGGCGGGACCGCTGCCTGCCTCTGCCCCCCGGCGCGGCCCGCCGCCCGCTCCCGGGCGCGTTCCGGGTGTGTTCCGAGCCGCGGTCCCGAACGGTCGCGGGACTCGATCGGGGTGACTCCCGGGCGCGGCCAGGTGCTCGGTCCCGCAACTCTGTCGGGGTGCGGTCCGGTGCACGGTCCCACGCTCGGCACCGCGCAGGCACTGCGTCGTCCCCGAGCTCCGCGCGATCCCGCCGATCCGGCTGGATGATCGGCTGGGCACGCCCTAAGCTGCCGCCGTGCGTAGCCGGTGGGCCGGATGACGGTCGGATGAGGGTGGCTGGTGCCGGTGAAGCCGGCCAACTGCCGGAGGGGGGTCTGCCCGGCGTGGACTCCGCTGTCCGTCGAGCTCTGCGCGCCGAGGTGGCGCGGGCCCGGCAGCGGCGCGGGGATCTGCCGGTCAGGGTGCTGGACGTGGGCGGGGGAAGCGGCGTCTGGTCGGTGCCGATGGCTGCCGCCGGCTGTCAGGTGACCGTGGTCGACACCAGCCCGAACGCTCTCGCCGCACTGCGCCGCAGGGCCAGGGACGCCGGCGTCGCGGACCGGGTGACCGCCACCCAGGGAGACGTGCAGACGCTCGCGGACGCCGTCCCGGCGGACGGTGCGGACCTGGTGCTCGGGCACGGGCTGCTCGAGGTGGTCGAGGACGTGGCCGCCGCCGTCGCCCAGCTCGCCGAGGCGACGGAGCCGGGTGGCGCGGTGTCGGTGCTGGTCGCCGGCCGCCACGGGGCCGCCCTCGCGCTGGCGCACGCCGGTCGGCTGGCGCAGGCGCGAACCGTGCTCACCGATCCCGGCGGCCGGTCCGGACCGACCGACCCGCTGCAGCGTCGACTGGACCTGGCCGGGCTGCGGGGACTGCTCGAGTCCGCCGCACAGCTGTCCATCGAGCTGGCCCAGGGCGACGGAGTGTTCGAGGGCTGGCTGCCGGCGGCGATGGCGGGCGGGGACCCGGGCGGCGGGGACGGGCTGGCCGAGTTGGCCGACATCGTTGCCGGCACGCCCGAACTCCTGGTGCTGGCCGCCCGGCTGCACGTGCTGGCTCGCCGGCCCACGCCCGAGTGGCCCGGCTGACGCCCGTGTGGCCCGGCTGACGCCGATCCGGGGCGCGCGAAGATCAAGTGCGCTCCGACCCGCCACCCCATTTGGCTGTCACCCGATCCGGCGACATTCTGGGGTCGGACCCGGGGCGCGCTGGCCGCGGCGAGCGGCTGACCACGGGCGACGGCGCGCGGTTCAAGTTTGGCCCGACCGGGCGATCCGCCCCGTACGGGCGTTGAGCTGGCGGCAAATGCCGCTCGGCGCGGATCCGACGCCGTTCCGGCGGCGTCAGCGAGGCTGTCGACGGGGCTCGACGGGGCCGCCCGGCGTGGGCTGACGGGCTCCCCTTGGAGTATCTTCCAAACCTGTTTTCAGGTCCGGGTAGTCGCATCTTGCTGAGGCTCGTATCCTGGCAGTAACGCCCGCTCCTGGGCGCTCGTTGGGTGGCGGTGGCACGGCGCGGCACCTGACGACCAGACCCTGTGCCGGAGGCGAAGACATGCCCCTCTCCGAGCACGAGCAGCGGCTGCTCGAGCAGATCGAGCGCGCTCTCATAGCGGAGGACCCCAAGTTCGCGTCGACCGTGCGCGCGGGCCGGTTGCGACGGCCAACCCGGCGGCGACGGCTGCAGGGATTGGTTCTGTTCGTCCTAGGTCTGGTACTGCTCGTCGTCGGTGTGGCGGTCCGCTCCATCTGGCTGGCGAACGTCCCAGTCGTCAGTGTCGTCGGGTTCCTGGTCATGTTGACCGGGGCGGTTCTGGCCGTTACCTCGATCGGCGCAGGCAAGAGGGCACCGAACAAGAGCGCCGAGCCCGAGCGCAACCGGTTCGGCGGAAAGATGGAAGAGCGGTTCCGACGGCGGTTCGAGCAGGACTAAGTCTCTCCCGAATTCCGTAGCGCACCAGGCGGCCACCCAGCGGGTGGCCGCCTGAGTCGCTGTGGGCCCTCGCTGTACTCACTGTCGCCCGGCCTCGCCCGGTCAGCCGCCGATGAGTGAGCGGGCCCGGTCGCCGATCCGGTCGGTGAGCCGCCGCCACCACCGCCGGCCCGGCAGCGCGGACCGCGGCCACAGCCGGGCGGGCAGCGTCAGGGGGGCCCTGGTGCGGAGCCCGGCCCGCACCGTGGCGACCGCTGCGACCAGCGCGGATCCGGGTCCCGGGTCGTGCCGCTCGGCGTACCAGCCGCGTTCGACCGCCCCGATGACCGTCTTCATCCCGTCCATGGCCGGCCCGTCGAGCCGGTAGGTCCGGACCAGTTGGCGCGCGGTGGCCCGAACCGTGTCGTTCTCGGCCGGCTCGCTGCCCCGGTCCCGGAACTCGGCGAGTACCTCGCGCCAGGCGGCCACCGCCCCGTCGGGGCCACCGCCGCCCGCGCGGGACATCCGCCGGCGGCGGCTGAGCGCGCGCACCGCGGCCGGGGTGAACACCAGCGCGACGAGCGCCAACAGCACCAGCGCGACCAGCAGCAGCGCCCAGACCGCGACCAGCAGCCCGGCGATGCTCAACTCCCGGCCGAGTCCCGTCCCGTTGTCGCCCGATCCGTTCTCGCCCGGCCCGTCCTGGTCGCCGGACCCGTCCTGGCGGCCGGCGGACTGGTCGGCTGAGCCACCGGGCCGGCCGCCGGACGGGTCGGCCCCGGACTGGTCGGCCCCGGACTGGTCACCGCCCGACTGGTCGGCCCCGGACTGGTCACTGCCCGACTGGTCGGGCCCGGCGCCGGCCGCCGCGCCGGGCCCGTCGGCCGGTGGCACCGGGGCATCCTGGCCGGCCGGCGGCGGGCTGGCCTGGGGAGCGGGGCCGCTGTCGCCCTGCTGGGGGTTGCCGGCGCCGGTCGAGGACGGCACGTTGATCGGCACCCTCGGCGCGTCGGCCACGTAGCCGGGCGTCACGCCGCGCCCGTCGTCCAGCGGGGTGGGGTCGAAGGTGAGCCAGCCGAGGCCGGCGAAGTACGCCTCGACCCAGGCGTGCGCGTCGCCGGTGGTGATCGAGCGGTAGGTGCCGTTGTCCTTGCCGGCGCTGAACCCGACGGCCACCCGCGCCGGCACCCCGACGGTGCGCAGCATCACCGCCATGGCGGAGGCGAACTGCTCGCAGTAGCCGGTCTTGCCATTGGTCAGGAAGTCCACCAGGGCGTCGCCGGAGTTGCCCGGCCTGGTCTTCAGGCTGTACTTGAAGCCGAACGCCGGGTCCAGGAAGTACCGGTTGAGCGCCACGGTCCGGTCGAAGGGGGTGTGCGCCTGCTTGGTGACCGCCTTGGCGATCGCGGTGATCCGGGGGTCCACGCCGCTGGTGTCCAGGAAGGTCGGGCTGACGTCGGTGGCCGGCGGGATGTTCTCCAGGGTCGCCACCGAGGGGTTCGGCAGCCCGGCGCGCTCGGTCCAGGTCAGTTCGTGGGTGGGCAGGTCGGTGAAGGCGGTCCCGCTCAGCACGTCGTAGTGCCAGCGGCCGGGCACCGTGCCGGTCACCCCCATGGGCAGCCCGTAGAGCGGCAGCCACTGGTCGAGGTACCCGACGTTCCTGATCTGCACCGTGGCGGTCGGGTTGTCAACCGGCACGGCCAGCCCGGACGGCAGGGACTGATCCAGCGTGACGCCGTTGTAGCGGTCCGGCAGCACCCAGCCCTGCTGCGGCAGGTAGCGGTTCAGGGTCAGCGCGCGCAGGTACAGCGGGCCGGGCAACCCGGTGACCCGGAGCAGCTCGTTGGGTTCGCCGTTGTCCAGTTGGCCGCGTAGCGAGGTGAACGGGTTGAGCCCGAACTGGCCGGTGGTCTCGGGGGAGGAGCCGACGCCGTTGCCGGTGAACCGGCCGTGGGTGCCGATGGGGGTGGCCAGTAGTCCGACGCCGATCGCGGCCAGTACCGCGACGGCTGTCAGCACCAGGGCCAGCGGCGCGCCGGCCCCGGTCGGCAGCACCCGGCCGACCCGGTGCAGCGTCCGCCGGACCGGGGACAGCGGGGTGACGTCCGCCCGGACCGGCCGCGCGGTCGGGATCCCGCGCCGGGCCTGCCGGCGGCGATGCTCGGTGACCAGCAGCAGTGCGTAGCCGACGGCACCGGCGGCGATGGACCAGTCCGGCAGCGCCTTCGGGGCCAGTGCGGTCGGCACCGTGTACGCGCCGAGCAGCACCAGCCCGCAGACCGCCGGCCCGTGCCCGGCCACCGCCATCGCGTCCACGCCGAGCGCCACCACGCCGAAGCCGACCGACACCAGCAGCAACATGGCCGGTGAGGTGGCGACCGGTGGCACGCCGCTCTCGATCTGGGTCATCGCGGCGGACAGGCCGTGCCAGAGATCGCCCAGTGCGGACGGCCCCGGCAGCACCCCGAACACCGGGTCGGTGCCGAACACCCCGGCCAGCAGCAGCGCCAACCCGACGAACTGGATGGCCACCACGATCGCCACGTGCAGCCGGCACAGCCGGGCCAGGCCGCCGAGCACCACCACCAGGCCCACCGCGGCCAGTGCGTACCAGAACCAGCGGTGTCCCTGCAGCACCCCGCTGAGTGCACTGGAGCTGAGTGCCACCGCGAGCCCGGCGGCCACCGGGACCAGCCGGGGTGCCCAGCGGGCCGAGGCCGGCGTGGGCGGGCGGTGCTCCGGAGGTACCGACCGGGGAGCCGGGTCCGCCGGCCGAACCGAACGTCCGGCCGAGCCGCCCGCGCCGGCCGCGGCGCCGCCCGCCGAACCGGGTGGCGAACCGTTGCCGGAGTCGTCCCAGGGGCCGGTGGTCGCCTCCGGCGGCGCGGTCGGTGAGCCCATCAGCCGCTGCCGAGTCGGACCGGCAGCCGCCGGCAGAAGTCGTTCCACACCTTGTCCGGTCCGCGTTCCGGCCGGCCCACCAGCACGGACCAGCCGGCCTCGGTGAATGCCCTGGCCGGTGCGGCGACGCCGGTCACCGGCCTGGTCTCCTGCGGTGCGGTCCAGGCGGCCACGTCGAGCAGCACCGCGTGCCCGTGCCCGCCGCTGGCGCCGGCGATCAGCGGCTGTACCTGGGCGGAGTCGACCGAGCCCAGTACCGCGAACAGCTCACCACCCTCGCTGGGGGGCGGCACCAGGCCGGGCTGGGTGCACGGGCGGACCGTGGCCAGTACGTCGAGCAGTGCCTCGGGATCACGCCCGGAGGCCAGTGTGCCGCCGTTCTCGGCGACCAGGGTGACCCGGCGGCCCGCGTTCATCAGGTGCCGGCAGACGCTGGCCACCAGCTCGATGGACCACTCCAGGCTGGCCTGCGCGCCGATGCCCCGGTGGGCGTGGAGGCGCCGGTCCAGCAGCACGGTGACGCCGCCGTGCCACGGCCGTTCCTCGACCCGCACCATCAGTGCGTCCCGGCGCGCGGTGGAGCGCCAGTGCACCGTGCGCAGCGCGTCGCCGGGCTGGTACTCCCGGACCATCGCATCGTGCTCGCCGAGCCCGCGGCGCAGGCCGGTCGCGCCGGCGTCGCCCTCACCCCGGCCGAACCCGTCGGGCAGCCCGGACAGCTGGGTGACCCGGGGGAGCACGGTGAGCTGGGTGCGGCCGGCGAGCTCTCGCTCGTACTCGGCCAGGCCGAGCGGGTCGCTCACCCGCATGGTGAGCGGGCCGACCAGGTGCACCCCCCGGACCGTCGGGGTGATCCGGTAGCTCAGCTCCAGAGCCGGGTCGCCCCGCCGCGGTGGCCGGGTGACGAACCGGGCCGAGCCGCCCAGCGCGTCCGGCAGTGCGTCGGAGAGCACCAGCCCGCCGCCGAGCAGCCGCCCCGAGGTGTGCACGGTCAGCTGGGCCGTGGCGGCCGACCCGGCGGACAGCCGCACCGGTTCCAGGGTCCGCTCGGCCCGCACCACCAGCCTGGTCCGGGCCGCCACCAGGGCCGCCAGCAGCGCCAGCACGATCACCAGGACACCGATCCGCAGCAGGTCGCGCTCGTTGAGCACCACCGAGCACACCGACGCCGAGACGCCGGCGGCGATCAGGCAGCGGCCCAGCGTGGTCAGCCCGCTGGGTACGTGGTGGTGTTCCTCAGCCACGGGGCGCGCCGGGGCCGCCCGGTCCGTGCGGTACCGGCAGCCGGCTCAGCAGCGCACGCACCAGGTCGGGCGCGGTCCGCCGGGTGGTGAGCGATTCGGGGGTGAGCACCAGCCGGTGCGCGAGGACCGGTCCGGCCACCATGTGCAGGTCGTCGGGCACCACGTACTCCCGACCGGACAGCGCGGCCTGGGCCCGGGCGGCGCGGACCAGGTGCAGGGTGGCCCGGGGTGAGGCGCCGAGGCGCACCTCCGGCAGCCGCCGGGTGGCCGAGGAGATCTCCACGGCGTAGCGACGCAGCTCGGGGGCCACGTGCACGCCGCGCACGGTGGCCAGCACGGCCTGCACCTCGGCCGTGTCGGACACCGGGCCGAGGGTGGCCAACGGATCCTTGGCCGAGTGCTCGTCGACCATCGCCAGCTCGGCGGCAGGGTCCGGGTAGCCGATGCTGATCCGTGCGGTGAACCGGTCCCGCTGCGCCTCCGGCAGTGCGTAGGTGCCCTCCATCTCCAGCGGGTTCTGGGTGGCGACCACGAGGAACGGGTTGCCGAGCGGGTAGGTCATCCCGTCGACGGTGACCTGGTGCTCCTCCATGCACTCCAGCAGCGCGGATTGGGTCTTGGGGGAGCCGCGGTTGATCTCGTCGCCGATCACCACATTGGCGAAGATCGGGCCGGGGCGGAACTCGAACTCGCTGGTCTCGCGGTTGTAGACGGACACCCCGGTGATGTCGCTCGGCATCAGGTCCGGGGTGAACTGGATCCGGCTGACCGCACAGTCGATGGACTTGGCCAGCGCCTTGGCCAGCGAGGTCTTGCCCACCCCCGGCACGTCCTCGACCAACAGGTGTCCCTCGGAGAGCAGGGTCACCAGTGCGATCCGGATGGCCTCCGGCTTCCCCGCGATCACCCGCCCCACGTTCTCGGTGATCCGCCCGGTGACGGTGGCGAGTTCCGGCAGCGACATGGGCGCAGGTCGGCTGCTCGTCGTCGTCATTCGACCTCCCCGTAATCAGACAGAGTCCGACCGTGCCAGTCCGACAGAGTCCGACCGTGCCGGTCCGACAGCGCCGGTCCGACAGTGCGCGATCAGTCTGCCAAACCGTGACCGGACGGTCATCGACTCGGTACCCCCACCTTCCCCCACGGCGGGCCCCGCTGGGCCGGACGGACCTCTCTACCGCGGCGTTTGCCCAGTTCGGCTGCGTCGAACGGGGTTCTGGCCGACCGGTCCGGACCATGACCGGCACTCCGGTCACGTCGCCGCCCCCACCTTCCCCCACTACCTGTGAACTGGGGAAACCAGCACTGATCGGGCGGTGCCGGGGGGAGTGCGCGTTGACTGTGGTGCAAAGTGGGGTAATGTGGTGATCGTTGGAGCCAAGGGGAGGCGATGCCGGTGTTTCTCGGCACGCACACGCCCAGGCTCGACGACAAGGGCCGGCTGACACTGCCGGCGAAGTACCGGGACGAGCTGCGAGGGGGGATGATGATCACCAAGGGTCAGGACCACTGTCTCTACGTGTTCCCCCGTGACGTCTTCGAGCAGCTGGCCCGCAAGGTGGCCGAGGCGCCGTTCACCAACGAGTCGGTGCGCGCCTACCAGCGCTACCTGTTCGCCGGCACCGATGAGCAGAACCCGGATTCGCAGGGCCGCATCCCGATCACCGCCGAGCTGCGCCGCTATGCCGGGCTGAGCAAGGAGTGCGTGGTCATCGGCGCGGTCAACCGGCTGGAGATCTGGGACGCCCAGGCCTGGCAGAGCTATCAGGAACGACACGAAGACGAGTACGCGCAGGCGCAGGAAGAGGTACTGCCCGGCATGTTCTGACATGCCGCGGCGTGGCGAGGTTCGGGTGTCCCGAGGCCTCCACTCCGCTGCTGGTGGCCCTGGCGCACCTTCCCCGGTGCCAGGTCCGCCGGGAGGGGAGCGGGGACCTCGGGACATCCGGGTTCCGCGCCCGGTACCCGTCCTTACCCTGTGCGAGGTATCAGAAAGGGGGCGGCCGGTGTCAGACCCAGTTCCGGAACCAGCGCCGGTTGCCCAGCACGTCCCGGTGCTGCTGGACCGGGTCCTCGAGCTGCTCGCGCCGGCGCTGAGCGGCGGCCCGGCCGTGCTGGTCGACTGCACGCTGGGCCTCGGTGGGCACTCCGCCGCGCTGCTGGCCGCGCACCCCGAGCTCACCCTGGTCGGGCTGGACCGCGACCCGCAGGCACTCGAGCTGGCCGGGCGCCGGTTGGCCCCGTACGCGGGGCGCACCCACCTGGTGCACGCCCGCTACGACGAGGTGACCGAGGTCCTCGAGGAGCTGGGCATCCCCGACGTCCAGGGTGTGCTGCTCGACCTCGGGGTGTCCTCGCTGCAGCTGGACGCGGTGGACCGGGGTTTCGCCTACTCCCGGGACGCCGCGCTGGACATGCGGATGGACCCCACCACCGGCCAGACCGCCGCCGACGTGGTGAACACCTACCCGCCCGGTGAGCTGATCAGGGTGCTGCGTGACTACGGCGAGGAGCGGTTCGCCAAGCGGATCGTGTCCGCCGTGCTGCGCCGCCGCGAGCGGGCGCCACTGCGCACCAGCCAGGAGCTGGTCGAGCTGCTGTACGAGGCGGTGCCGGCGGCCTCCCGGCGCACCGGCGGGCACCCGGCCAAGCGGACCTTCCAGGCGCTGCGGATCGAGGTCAACGGCGAGCTGGAGTCGCTCGAGGGTGTGCTGCCGGCGGCGATCGATGCGGTCGCGGTGGGTGGGCGCCTCGTCGTGCTGGCCTACCACTCGCTGGAGGACCGGCTGGTCAAACAGGCATTCGCGGAACAGTCGCGGTCGCGGACGCCGCCCGGCCTGCCGGTCGAGCTGCCCGGCCACGGTCCGAGGTGGCGGATGCTCACCCGCGGCGCCGAGGGAGCCGACGAACGGGAGACCGCCGACAACCCGCGCGCGGCCTCGGTCCGGATGCGTGCCGGCGAACGAATCGCGGAGACGGCATGAACGGGTCGGTGACGCGGGAGCGAGTGTGCGAGCGAACCGGTGGCGCTGGGCGCGCGTGCGAGCGAGTCAGTGGCGCTGAGCGAGGAGGGTTGCGATGAGTGCACCGGCGGTTGAACGTCCCCGCCCGACCCGTGGGGCCCGCCCGGCTCGCCCGGCTCGCCCGGCTCGCCCGGCTCGCCAGACCATGCCGCGGCGGTCCACCGGGGTGCCCGCGCCCCGCGACGCCAACGGCGCGATCGGCCGCGCCTACGCCCGGCGCGCGGTGCGGGAGCGGCGCCAGTCCGGCGAGGCGAACGACGCCACGTCGGGGCGGTCCCAGTTCGTATTGCTGATCATGGTGCTGTTCGGGGTCGGCCTGGTCGCCTCGCTCTGGCTCTCGACCACGGCGGCCGCCGACTCCTACCGGCTGGACGCCGCGCGGCAGGCCACCCGCGACCTGTCCGAGCGCAGCGAGTCGCTGAGCACCGAGATCGCGTCGATGCAGTCCGCCCCGGCGTTGGCCGCCGCCGCCCGGCAGATGGGCATGGTGCAGGTCTCCGACGTGGCCAGGTTGGTCGTGCGACCGGATGGGTCGGTGCAGGTCGTAGGCGCGCCGAAGGCCGCCGTCGCGCCCGCCGCACCGGCTCCGGTACTGGCCCCGGCCGCCCCGGCGCAGGTGCCGGGCCAGCCGCCGGTCGACCAGCAGCAGGGGACCGGTGCGCAGGTGCCCGACCAGCAGCAGGGCACCGGGCAGCAGGGCACCGGGCAGCAGGGCACCGGGCAACAGGCCCCCGACGACCAGGTCGCGCCCGAGCAGCCGGGGGTGCCCGCTGAGCAGGGACCGGTCCAGGGGACCGGCACGGTCCAGCAGGCACCGGTCCAGCAGCAGGCACCGGCCCAGCAGCAGGCACCGACCCGACAGCCGGGCTATGCGCCGCTGGCCGCGCCGGCCGCCGGGCCGGGCCCGTCCGCCGTCGCCGGGCACTGATGCGCACCGCCACCCCGCCCCGGACCCGCCCGAAATCCCGTTCGAGCCCACCGGTCCGCCGTCCCCGGGGACCGGCCACCGGCCGCGTCGACCACAACCGGCGGTTGGCGATCGGCCGACTGATCATGGTGACGCTGCTGGTGCTGGCCGGGGTGAAGCTGGTCACCGTGCAGACGGTGCAGTCCGGGCAGCTGCGCGCGGACGGTGACAAGCAGCGGGTCACCCGGCTGCCGCTGCCCGCCGAGCGGGGTTCGATCCTGGACCGCTCCGGCGCGCCGATGGCGTTCAGCGTGCAGGCCAAGGCCCTGGTCGCGAACCCGTTCCTGATCGGGCGGGACCAGGGCGCGAACGCGATCAACCGCAAGACCCAGATCGCCATCGGCATCGCCCAGCTGACCGGGGTGGACGCCTACCAGCTCTACGCCGCCCTGAACACCGACAGGCACTACGTGATCCTGGTGCCGCTGGTCGAGCCGGCGGTGGCCCGCGCGGTCACGGAGCGCTTCCCGGAGATCGCCCAGGAGGACCGGGAGTCCCGGCAGTACCCCGGCGGCCCGCTCGCGGCGAACATCATCGGTGCCGCCTCCTGGAACATGGACCAGCACAAACTGCACGGCGTGGTGGGTCTGGAGGCGTCCCAGGAGAGCCTGCTGGCCGGCACCGACGGCTTCCGCGTGGTGGACACCGCCGAGGGCGGCAACACGGTCATCCCGGGCAGCGAGCGCGCCGAGAAGGCGGCGGTGCCCGGGTCGAACCTGCAGCTCACGCTGGACTCCGACCTGCAGTACACGGTGCAGCAGCAGCTGGCCGCCTACGTGAACCTGCACGGCGCCAAGGACGGCAGCGCGGTGGTGCTGGACGCGCACACCGGCGAGGTGCGCGCGCTGGCCACCAACGCCACCTTCGACCCGCGCGACCTGGCGGCGGCCAGCGCCAACCAGCTCGGCAACCCGGCGGTGACCACGCCGTTCGAGCCGGGCTCGGTCAACAAGATCATCACGATGGCCGCCGCCCTGGACTCCGGGCTGGTCAACCCGATGACCGTCAAGGACGTGCCGGACAGCATCAAGATCGCGGACCGGACCATCCACGACGCCTGGACGCACCCGACACAGCGGTTCACCCTGACCGGGATCCTGGCCCGCTCGTCGAACGTCGGCACGTTGATGACGGCGCAGCAGATCGGCCCGGACCGGTTCTGGACGATGCTGAACAAGATGGGCCTCGGCAGGCGCACCGGCGTCGGCCTGCCCGGCGAGAGCTCCGGGCGGGTGCCGCCGAGAGACACCTGGTCGGGTTCCACGTTCGGCAACCTGCCGATCGGGCAGGGGCTTTCGATGACCGTGCTGCAGCTCGCCGGCATGTACCAGTCGGTGGCCAACGACGGGCTCCGGGTGCCGCCCCGGATCGTGGCGGCCACCATCGACCCGGACGGCACCCGGCACACCGAGCCGAGGCCGGACCCGGTGCGGGTGGTGTCCCCCCAGATCGCCCAGCAGCTGCGCCAGATGCTCACGGCGGTCACCCAGGCCGGCAAGGGCGTGCAGCGCGGCACCGGGGTGGACGCGGCGGTGCCCGGCTACGAGATCGCCGGCAAGACGGGAACCGCGCAGCAGGTCAACCCGGCCTGCGGGTGCTACTCGTCGAACAACTACTGGATCACCTTCGCCGGCATGTTCCCGGCCCAGGCACCCCGGTACGTGGTGGCGATCATGCTCGATGCGCCGACCCACGGCCAGAACGCCTCCGGGCTCTTCCACCAGATCGCGTCCACGCTGGCGCAGCGCGACCAGATCCCGGTGGACCCGAACCCGGCGCCGATGGTGCCACTGGTGGTCCCCTGACGGTCGGGTGCCTCCCGCACGACTCCGCATGAACCGCCGGCGAGTGGTCAACGGGACACCAGGGCTGTTCGAGGCCGCGAAAAACAGCCCTGGTGTCCCGTTGATCATGGGAACACCGGGCAGGTTTCTCGGCCGTTCGACCCGCGCCGTGTGCAGTTCGATAACAACTTCGGTGTCGGGCGGCGGCGCGCCCGTTGGTTGTCCGTTCGACGGTGATTCCCGGGTGATAACAGCGTGGCGTCGCCCAGCGGGCGATGCGGCACGACGGGCGGCCCGACGCCCCACCTGCCCAGCTCGGCGGCCGGTGCCCCGCCAGGGCGCGATCATGACGCCGGTAGCCTTCCGCGACGTGCCCCCGACCCAGATCGCGGCCGCCGCGACGGCCGCCCCGCGGCCAGCGCGGATCGCGCCCACCGCGCTGGCCGAGCTGGCCGAGCTGGCCGGTGCGCGCCTGGTCGGGAGGCCGGTGCCCACCGGCACGTCCGGCAGCACGACCGGTACCGCGCCCACCAGCACGGCCGGCAGCACGGCCGGCAGCACGGCCGGCACGGTGACCGGCGTTTCCCTGCGCACCCAGGACGTCCGCCCCGGCGACCTGTTCGCGGCGCTGTCAGGGTCCCGGGCGCACGGCGCGGACTTCGCGGCGAAGGCGCTCGCCTCGGGCGCGGCGGCGATCCTCACCGATCCGGTGGGGGCCGCCCGCCCGGCCGTCGCCGGCGCCACCGTGCCGACCCTGGTGGTCGACGACCCGCGAGCGGTGCTCGGTGCGCTCGCCGCCCGGGTCTACGGCGACCCGACCGCCCGGTTGCCCGTCCTCGGCGTGACCGGCACCAGCGGCAAGACCACGGTGACCTTCCTGATCGAGGCCGGGCTGCGGGCCGCCGGCAAGGTGACCGGGCTGGTCGGCACGGTGCGCACGACGATCGCCGGCGAGCGCTGGAACGCCTCGCTGACCACCCCGGAGGCCCCCGACCTGCAGGCGATGTTCGCAATCATGGCCGAGCGGGGCGTGACGCACGCCGCGATGGAGGTGTCCAGCCACGCGCTCGCGCTGCACCGGGTGGACGGCACCCGGTTCGCCGTCGGCGCCTTCACCAACCTGTCCCAGGACCACCTGGACTTCCACCACGACATGGCCGGTTACTTCGGGGCCAAGGAGCTGCTCTTCGACGGCCGGGCCGGCACCGAGGTGGTGAACGCCGACGACGAGTGGGGCCGGCGGTTGCTGCGCCCGCACACCGTCACGGTGTCCGCGCGCGGCCGGGTGGACGCCGGGTGGCGGGCCGAGTCCGTGCTGCCGACCGGGGACGGCGGCCAGCGGTTCGTGGCCATCGACCCGGCCGGCGCCCGCACCGAGGTCCGGCTGCCGCTGCCCGGGGCCTTCAACGTGGCGAACGCGCTGCTCGCGCTGGCCTGCCTGGACCAGGTGGGCGTCCCGGCCGCCACCGCCGCCGAGGGGATGGCCGAGGTGGTCGTGCCGGGCCGGCTGGAGCGGGTCGATGCCGGCCAGCCGTACCTGGCGCTGGTGGACTACGCGCACAAGCCGGGCGCGGTGGCCGCCCTCCTCGACACCCTGCGGGCCCGGCTGGGCAGCCCCGACCACGCCGGCGGCCGGCTGCTCGTGGTGCTCGGCTGCGGTGGCGACCGGGACGCGGCG
>DASYLM010000219.1:0-13046 GCA_036009565.1 Pseudonocardia sp.
TCCTGAGCAACCGCGCGGCGTAGTCGGACCAAAGCGTCATGGCCGAGTCGCCCTGCCCAGCGCGAGCAACCGCCGCTCGTCCAGCGGCCCTCAATGTCGTCGCGCCACCGTCGCTGTGGCCGAGCCGTCCCGCGGTTGTCCTCAGATCGACACCCGCGGCTAGCAGCTGCGTCGCGTTGAAGTGCCGGAGGTTTTTCAGCGGTTCGTCGATACCCAACTCGTTGGCCATTCCACGGTAGCTATGCGTGAAATGGTCCGGGTGCCATGGGCAGCTGCCGAGCGGGTCCGGAGGGAACACGAACGCGTCCGCCGGCAATGTCTGACCGCCGGGAGCCAGGGCTGCGATCCGGCTCTGGCGGAGATTCTTGAGCACCTCGACGGTGAGGGAGTCGAGCGAAAGCAGGCGCTCCTTGACTCGGCCGGGCCTGGCAGCCGAATGTCGCCGGCGGTCCGTCCGAGCGGCTGCCCGTCACAGAGCTGGTTGCACCGCCGAAGATAGCTGTTGAGCCTGTCCAGGATGTCGACGCGGTGCTGAAGCTTCCGCAGAGTCATGTCGCAAGTGCTGGTCTCAGCGTCCACCGGACGTAGCCAGCGGTGGTCTCGGCGGTGCTCAGCTCGTGGTCGACGATCTCCATCCAGCGGTCCAGGAGTACGCCGACCGTCGCGTTCTGGTCCGGCCGCTTATCGGCCTCGACTCGCGCCGCCAGGCGCCCCGCGTCCGCTTCCGCGTCACGCCGATGCCGGCGCGTCTCGCCGCGCAAGGTACATCTGCCTGCCCGTAATGGGGTCCTTGCCGGCATAGACGCGAGCACGGAAACCCGTCCGCAGAGTCTCGATCGAACCTCTCGCCATGGCGCAAAGGTAGGCCCGACATGACCCGACATGCCAAGACTCATGCCAGAAGGTGATCAGCAGCCTAGACCACGGGTACCAGATCAGATCTCTGACCTGGCCCTTCCGTGGAGCCGCCTCGGGGAGTCGAACCCCGGACCTACGCATTACGAGTGCGTCGCTCTAACCGACTGAGCTAAGGCGGCGTCGTGCTGGCTCAGTTTAGCTGCCGGCTTCGGGGCTTCCGCGCCGGCTCAGTGTCGGCGCTCCGACCGGCACCTTCGGGCCGGTTCAGCCCCGGTAGAGGATCGTGAGCATGGCCTCGACGGCGATCCGGGGCTTGACGTTGACCTCGAGCGCCTCGCGGCAGCTCAGGACAGCTTCGAGCCGACGCAGGGTGGACTCCGGCGACCAGGTCGACGCGGCCCGCCGGGTGTCACCGGCCCGGTCCGGGTGGGTCGCCGGCACCGAGGCGCCCAGAGTCGTCGTCAGCACGTCCCGGTAGAAGCCGGCCAGATCGACCAGTGCGCGATCCAACGCGTCGCGTTGGCTCCGGGTCGCCCGGGACTTCTGCCGCCGCTCCAGCTCACGCTCGGCGGCCTTCGCGCCGCGCTGGGCCGACGCCACGCCCTTGCCGGTACCGCCCGACCCCATCGCCACCGAGAGCGCCTCCCGCTCGGCGGCGTCCCGGGAGCCGGCCACGTCGGCCGCCTCCGCCTCGGCGGAGCCGATCAGGTCGTCGGCGGCGGAGAACACCTCACCGAACCCGCGCAGCGACAGCGGCAGCGCCAGCACCTGCTCGCGGCGCATCCGGGCCTCGGTGTCCCTGGCCAGTCGCCGGGCCCGCCCCACGTGGCCGCCGCAGACCAGCGCGGCCCAGGACGCGGTCTCCTCGTCGATACCGTCGCGCGCGGCCAGTACGGCGGCGATGGCCGGCGGCGGCGGTGTGCCCAGCGGCACCAGACGGCACCGCGAGCGGATCGTCACCGGTACGTCGTCGGGGTGGTCGGACGGCGCGCAGAGCAGGAACACGGTCCGCGCCGTCGGCTCCTCCACCGCCTTGAGCAGTGCGTTCGCCGCCCCCTCGGTGAGCCGGTCCGCGTCCGCGATCACCACGATCTGCCAGCCACCGGAGCTCGGCCGGCGCGCCGCGATCTGCACCAGCGCGCGCATCTCCGACACCGAGATGGACAGCCCCTCGGGCACCACCTCCCGCACGTCGGGATGGGTGCCGGCGAGCACCGTGTGGCACGACTGGCACTGCCCGCAGCCGCCCGTCGGGCACTGCAGCGCGGCCGCGAACGCGCGGGCGGCCACCGAGCGGCCGGAACCGGGCGGGCCGGTGAACAGCCAGGCGTGGGTCATCGCGGTCGGATCGGCCACGGCGCCCGCCAGCTCGGCGACCACCCGGTCCTGTCCGACCACCTCCGCCCATACCCCGCCGACGGATGCCACAGCTACCTCCGCAGGCCCAGCGCGAGACCGAGGCGGGGGCGCCTCTTGGGCTGGCGCAGCGAGGCGGTGTGCACCAGCGGCCGGATGCCCGCGCGGATCTGCTCCTCGACGACATCGGGGGCGGCGTCCGCGTCGACCACCACGTAGCGGTGCGGCTCGGCCGCCGCCATCCTGGTCAGCCAGCGCTGCACCCGCAGGTGCTCCTCGCCCATCGAGAGCGGCTGGCGCGGGCCGCCCTGGGCCGGGCCGGCGGACGGGGCGCGGTCCAGCAGCACGGTGACGTCCGGGCGCAGCCGCCCGGTCGCCCAGTTGGTCAGGCTGTGCAGTTCGTTGCTGTCCAGGTTGTCCGCGGCCGACCCGGTCGACCGGGACCCGCCGATCCCGCCGGCCGCGTCGGCGGCCGCCTGGGCCAGCCCGAGCTGCATCAGCGGGTTGGCCACGAACCGGTCCATCACGACGATCTCACCGATCTCCAGCGCCGGCCGCACCTCGCGCTCGACCACGTCCGCGCGGACCGCCGCCGCGGCCAGCGCACGGGCCCTGGTACCGGTCAGCTCGGCGCCGAGTACCGCACTGGTCAGCCGGGGCGCGTCCTCCCGGAACTCGCCGGGTTGGCTGACCGGGTAGCCCTCGTCGCGCAGCCAGGTCACCAGCCGGCGGGTCTGCTCGGCGGACTCCGCCGCGGTTGCCCCCTCCACCGCGATCAGCACCCCGCCGACCGGGCGGCGGGCACCGCGGCGCAGCGCACCGAGCAGGTCGGGGAGCAGTGGTTCGGAGCGGCGGTCGTCCATCTGCCGGTAGGCCAGCACACCGACCACCGAGGCGACGAGGCCGGCCACCCCCAGCACGGTCCGGGTGCCGTCCACGTGCACCGGGTGGCTGAACAGCGTGACGACCCTGGTCTGCACGAGGCCGACGGCGAGTGGCACCACCGACATCGAGGCGAGCAGGTCCAGCCGGACGATGGACTGTACGAACGCCACCACCCGCCCGCGCACCTCGTTGGCGACCTGGGCGCCGATGATCGTGAGCCCGGTGAGGAAGGCGACCCCGGCGCAGCAGCCGACCATCGCGACCGCGGCCAGTGCGACGAACAGGTGCGGCGCGACCGCGACCAGCACCAGGCTCAACCCGGCGGCCACGATCGCGGCACCGAACAGCCGGTTGTGCGGCAGCCGCCGCGCCAGCGTGGGCACCACACCCATCCCGGCGGCCATCCCGATGAACACCGAGACGAACAACATGCCGTACGCGGCGTCGCCGCCACCGAGGCTGGTCGCGTACAGCTTGGCCAGCGCGATCACCGCCCCGCCGGCCGCGAACGCACCCATGATGCCGATCACCAGGCCGCGGATCAGCGGCGTCGAGCCGACGAACCGGGCTCCGTCGCGCAACAGCGCGAGCAACCCGGCGTCGTCCTCCCGGGTCCGGCCCGGCGAGCGCCCGGAGATCTCCGGGATCTTGAACCACACGGTCAGCGCGGTGAGCAGGTAACCGGCGCCATTGATCATCAGCGCGATGTAGACGGTGGTGGTCGGGCCCGGCCTGGTGCCGAGCAGGTTGCCCACCGTGGACACCGCGGTGAACAGCCCGGAGGCGGTGAGCACCGCGACGCCGTAGGTCATCGCCAGGCTCAGCTGGTTGGCCGTCTCCACCTGGTCCGGCCGGCGCAGCAGGTTCGGGATGGACGCGTCCTTGGCCGGGATCCAGAACATCGAGCAGATCTCGATCATGAACGTGGCCGCGAACAGCCACCACAGCGAACCGACCAGCGGGATGGAGAAGAACAGCAGGAACCGGGCCAGGTCGCAGACCACCATCAGCTTGCGCCGGTCCAGCTTGTCGGCGAGCACCCCGGCGATCGGGCCGAGCAGCAGCGCGGGCAGCAGCCTGGTGGCCACCACCCCGCCGAGCGCAAAGCTCTGTGCCTGGTAGCTGGTGGTCAGCTGGGTGGCCAGCGCCGAGAGCGCCAACAGCGACAGCCAGTCACCGGTGGAGGCCAGCGCGGTGACCAACCAGAGCCGGCGGAACGACGGGATGGCCAGCACGCCGCGAACCCGGTGAGTGACCGAGGACGACAGGTCGATGCCGCCGAAGGACGCGTGATCGGGGGCGCCGGGCGGGTGGTCAGCCGCGCCGGTGGGCGCAGAATCGGAACCGATCGCGCCTCACCTCCTCGCTGGCGGCGGGCCGCACCGTAGGGCTGTCTGGGCCATTCCAGGGTAGCCGTCGACGATGAGAGACCCATAAGGCACCGGTCCGCAACCGGTTCTACCAGCGCCGAACCCGATCTACCGGCCCGTCGGGCCCGCACGCGCTACCCGCTCAGTGTCCCGCGCTCTCACTGAAGACACTGACCACCGTCTGGATCAGGATGAGCACGAAGATCGCCACGAACACCACGGTGAACAGCCTGGCGCCGAGCTTGCTCCGGGAGCGGCGGGTCAGCCCGGTCAGGCTCGGTACGTCGGGCTCCCAGGGGCTGACGACCGGTGGCCGGTACTCCCCGTAGCGCGACCGCAGGACCGGGCCGACCGGCGACTGGGCCAGGTAGGACGGGTCGGGGGTCTCAGCGGCGCCGGCGGCTCGATCGGAGGCCACCCTCGGCGGGCCGACCGGTGCGCCCGGCCGAGCTGCGCCCGTGGGCCCGGCCGGTCGCCGGGTCCCCGTGCCCGGGCCGGGCGGCGGCGTACCGGGGGCGGCGCGCGGCGATGGCGGGCCGGTCAGCGGGCTGACCGGCAGTTTCGGGGCGGACCGGTCCAGCGCGTCGACCGGGTCGAGGGGGTCGTACAGCGGGTCCTGGTCGGCGTCGAGCGGGAAGTTCTCGTCGCCGTCCAGCTCGGCGAGCAGTGCGGCGAGGGCGCGGTCGTCCAGCGTGGGGACCCGGGGATTCTCCAGCGGCGGCAGCATGTCGTCGGTAATCACCGGAATCATCGGATCAGTGTGCGGCTCCGCGGACAGGGCACCGTCCGGAGCCCGCTTCGAGTCGCTGCTCACAGCGCGGGAGCCTAGCTCCGGACCTGCCGATTCCGTGGGAATTCCGCCGTTTCGGCGCCACAATGCGCACCGTCAGGTGAGCCCCTGACGGTGCGCTGGGCGGCGACCCGGTGTGGGGTCAGGCCGATGTGCTGGACTTGCGGCGGGTGCCACCGCGCTTCGGGGCCGCCCCGCCGCGCTTGGGCGCGGTGCCCTTCGCCCGGCGCTCGGCCAGCAGCTCGGCGGCCCGCTCGTCGGTGAGCGACTCGACCTCGTCGCCCTTGCGCAGCGAGGCGTTCGTCTCGCCCTCGGTGACGTACGGCCCGAACCGGCCGTCCTTGATCACCATCGGCTTACCGGACACCGGGTCGGTGCCCAGCTCGCGCAGCGGCGGCGTGGACGACGCGGCACCCCGGCCGCGCTGCTTGGGCTGGGAGTAGATCTTCAGCGCTTCGTCCAGCTCGACGGTGAACAGCTGGTCCTCGTTCGCCAGCGAGCGGGAGTCGGTGCCCTTCTTCAGGTAGGGCCCGTACCGCCCGTTCTGCGCGGTGATCTCGTCACCGGACTCCGGGTCGGTCCCCACCACGCGCGGCAGCGAGAGCAGCTTGAGCGCGTCCTGCAGCGTCACGGAGTCCAGCGCCATCGACTTGAACAGCGAGCCGGTGCGCGGCTTGGGCAGCTTCGCCTTCGGGGTGCCCTCGGGCGGGTCGGGCAGCAGCTCGGTCACGTAGGGCCCGTAGCGGCCCTCCTTGGCCACGATCTCGTGCCCGGTCACCGGGTCGGCGCCCAGTGAGCGACCCTCCTGCGGCACCGAGAACAGCTCCTCGGCGATCTCGGGGGTCAGCTCGTCCGGCGGCAGCTCGTCGGACAGGTTCGCCCGCTGTGACAGGGGAGCGCCGGCCGCGTCCTTGACGATCCGCTCCAGGTACGGCCCGTAGCGGCCGACCCGGACCACGACCTCGCGACCCTCGGAGTCGCTGAACAGCGGGATCGCGTTGATCTCCCTGGCGTCGATCTCCTCCAGGTTGACCCCGACCAGCTTCTTCAGCCCGCCGGAGCGCGCGACCGACTTGTCCGCGGCCGATCCGTTCGAGTCACTGGACCCGTTGGCGGTCGGCTCGGAGCCGAAGTAGAACCCGGACAGCCAGTCGGTGCGGTGCTGCGAGCCGGACGCGATGGAGTCCAGCTCGTCCTCCATGGCGGCGGTGAAGTTGTAGTCGACGAGGCGGCCGAAGTGCCGTTCCAGCAGCCCGATCACCGCGAAGGCCACCCAGGACGGCACCAGCGCGCTGCCCTTCTTCCACACGTAGCCGCGGTCCTGCACGGTCTTGATGATCGAGCTGTAGGTGGACGGGCGGCCGATGCCCAGCTCCTCGAGCGCCTTGACCAGGCTCGCCTCGGTGTAGCGGGCCGGCGGGTTGGTGGAGTGGCCCTCCGGGTTGAGCTCCTCGGCGGTCAGCGCCTGGCCCTCGGTCAGCCGCGGCAGCCGCGACTCGGCGTCGTCGGCCTCGCCGCCGGCCTGGTCGTCCACCGTCTCCACGTAGGCCTTCAGGAAGCCGGCGAAGGTGATGGTGCGACCGGAGGTGGCGAAGATGCACTCCTCGCCGGTGGCGGCGGTCCCGGAGACCCGCACGGACACCGTGGTGCCCCGCGCGTCGGCCATCTGCGAGGCGACCGTGCGCTGCCAGATCAGCTCGTAGAGCCGGAAGTCGTCGCCGTCGACCTCGCGGGCGATCTGCCCCGGGGTGCGGAACGACTCACCGGCCGGGCGGATCGCCTCGTGCGCCTCCTGGGCGTTCTTCACCTTCCGGGTGTACTGCCGGGGCTTGTCGGCCACGTAGGCGTCGCCGTAGAGCTCACGGGCCTGGGTGCGGGCCGCGTTGATCGCCGACTCGGACAGCGTGGTCGAGTCGGTACGCATGTAGGTGATGTAGCCGTTCTCGTACAGCCGCTGCGCGGAGCGCATGGTGCGCTCGGAGGTGAAGCGCAGCTTGCGGCCGGCCTCCTGCTGCAGCGTCGAGGTCATGAACGGCGCGTACGGCTTGCGGGTGTAGGGCTTCGACTCGACGCTGTCGACGGTGAAGTCCCGGCCGTCGAGTGCCTCGGCGAGGCGGCGTGCGCTGGCCTCGTCCAGGACCATGACGCTGTCGGCGGTGCCCTTCAGCTGCCCGTCCGGCCCGAAGTCGCGGCCGGTGGCCACCTTGGCACCGTCCACCGAGACGAGTTTGGCGCCGAAGGTGCGCGGCCCGGTCTCGTCCTTGGCGGCCGACGGGTCGGTGCCCAGCACGGCCGCGATGTCCCAGTAGCCGGCGGGGACGAACGCCATCCGCTCGCGCTCGCGCTGCACGATGATGCGGGTCGCCACGGACTGCACCCGGCCCGCCGAGAGCTTCGGCATGACCTTCTTCCACAGCACCGGGGAGACCTCGTAGCCGTAGAGCCGGTCCAGGATGCGCCGGGTCTCCTGGGCGTCGACCAGGTCGTGGTCCAGTTCGCGGGGGTTGGCGGCGGCGGCCAGGATGGCCGGCTCGGTGATCTCGTGGAAGACCATCCGGCTGACCGGGACCTTCGGCTTCAGCGTCTCCAGCAGGTGCCAGGCAATCGCCTCGCCCTCGCGGTCACCATCCGTCGCGAGGAGCAGCTCGTCGACGTTCTTGAGGGCGTCCTTGAGCTCGGTGACCGTGGCCCGCTTCTCCGGGGTGACCACGTAGAGCGGCTCGAACTCGTTGTCGACGTTCACACCGAGCCGGGCCCACGACTCGCCCTTGTACTTGGCCGGGACGTCGGCGGCACCGCGTGGCAGGTCGCGGATGTGACCTCGCGACGACTCGACCACGTAGTTCGCGCCCAGGTAGGACGCGATCTTGCGCGCCTTCGCCGGGGACTCGACGATGACCAGCCTGCGGGTGGCCGCGCCGTTGCCGTTGCTCGGGCTCGCGCCATTGCCGTTGCTGCTCCCGGTGCTCTTCTTCCGGGACGAGCCCCCACTAGTCCTTGCCGCTGCCACTTCCGCGTCCGTTCCCTTCTTCTTGGCGCTCAACCGACCGCGCCATCAGCTACCCCCCACAAGCAGCTCCCGCCAGACTGACACATCCGGAGCGGTCGCCGCACAGGGCCATCGGTCAAGTCCGAGGAGCCGTGCGGCAGCGTAACCAGCCCGTCAACCCGCATCAGCGGACCCACCGGGCTCAACCACCCGCCCCGTCACCCCTTCCGGCGCAACCCGGGCGTCCGGACCAGGCGCCTAGCAGGCCCGACCGATCCTCCTCGACCACCCGGTTGCCGACTCCCGGCCGGTCCGAATGGTCCAGGTCGGCCGGAGTGGCCCCGAACAGTTCCACCGGCCGGCCGGACACCCCGCCGAAGCTCGTGGATCGAGCGGCCCGGATCGGCGGGTGGCGCTGTCCGGGCGGACTCGGGCGGGACCCCGCCTCGCGGCCCACCGTCGTCACGGTCGACCCGACCCGTGACCGCGACGCCGGCCCGCCGGCCGCCCGGTCCGCAACCGTACGCCGGATGCACCCGGCTCCGCGCCGGCCCGGTGCGGGACCGGGTCAGCCGGCGGGCAGCAGCGCATCCGGCCAGTGCGCCGCCGGCGTGAAGTCCGGTGGCTCCCCGATCAGCTCGGCGAGGCGCCGCAACCGCCGCGTGCCGGATATCCGCAGTGCCGGCCCGGCCCCGCGTGGCCCCAGGCGGATCACCGGCAGGCCCAGCCTGGTGACCGCCTCGGCCAACGGCACGTGCGTCTGCGGGGCGTGCGGGTCGAGCCCGAGCAGGTACCCGGAGCGGCGGTCCGGCAGGCCCGCGCCGAGCACCCACATCCGCAGTAACGCCCCGTCCATCGCGAAATCTTCCGGCACCGACTTGACCGCTCCCCGACACCACTGACCAGCCAGTTCGACAAGGTCCCTGCGAAACGCGGTGCGCAGCACCTGGGACCCGCCCTCGCTGTGGGCCAGCTCGGTGACCACGCCCCGGGCAGCCGCGGCGGCACTCAGCGCGGGGGCTCGGCTGGCGTCGGCGAGCACGATGCTCAGCCGGGCGGTGTCGCTGGCGCCGAAGCGCACCACCTGCGCCGGCCCGCACAGCAACCCGGCGAGGTCGTCCAGCCGGACGTCGCTCGCCTCGGCGGAGAAGAAGGACAGCTGCGCCACGACGATCACAGTAGAACAGCTGTTCGATTCCACTACACCGACGCGCCGACAAGAAGTCGCCCGATTGCCCTCCGGACCGACGACTTCACCCGGAGGTGGACGGTGTGGCGGTCGGGGATCGCCAGGGTGGACGGAGCCGGCGCGGGGGTGGCCCAGGATGCCCAGCCGGCCGCCGAACAGGTGCGACTGGGGGGACACCGGGGGGCGGCCTGAGGCTCGGGCATCCGCCGCCCCGGGGTGGCCCGCTGGGGCCCTGTCCGGGCCGGCCTCCCCCTCCGGCCAGCCGTGCCGGCCGCCGCCGCCGGCCACGATCGGCCCAGCGGCGGACGGGGCTCCAGCCGACCGTCCGGGACGATCTACGGCAGCGCACCCGCCCCGGCGCCCGGGTCATCACCAGCCGGCGTGGGGGCGCGCGGGAGCTTTCAACCGGTTGAGCCGCCAAGAACAACCGATTGGCCGAGCCCGTGCCGCGTTGGCGGAACGGAAAGTGCGCCGGACGTCACACCCGGTCGAGTGGTGGGAGACCGCTCGGCGACTCCGGGTCGGCGGTGGCCGGACGGGCCACGCTCTAGTTCGGTGCCCCCGGCGCCGAGGGTGCGGCGGGTAGATCGGGCGAGCCCGCGTCCGGTGGGCTCGCGGCGGGCACCAGCGAGCAGCTGGGCGCCTTCTTGACCGCGTCGTTGAGCGCCTGGTTGGCCCCGATGGTCTCGAGGTCCTTGTCGTTGCTGGCGGCCACCAGCGACTTGAAGATGGTGGGCAGCCGGGTGCCCAGCCCGACCGGGTCGTTCGGGTCGATGTCGTCGATCTGGGCCTTGGCGTCGTGGTAGGCGGTCTGTAGCCGTTCCAGTGCGCCGTGCAGCTTGGTGGCCACGTCGTCGCCACCGGGGATCGGCGACGGCCCTGCCTGCGACAACCCCTCCACGGACTGCCCGGCGGCCTGTTCGGCGCTGTAGAAGTAGGAGCTCAACGCGTCCTTGCTGACCGCCGGGTTGTTCGGGTCCAGCTTCGGGCTCGCCATCTTGACCGTGCTCAGCGGCTGCAGCGACGCGCACATCCGGCCGGCCCAGGCCACCGGGTCGTCCGCGGTGGGCAGCTTGTCGCCACCGGACCCGCCACAACCGGCCACCAGGGACAGCACACACACCGCCAGCGCCGGAACGACCGCGACGGAACCGATCCGAGACGCACTCACCCGACGGACCACTGGACCTCCTCGCACCGCCGTTCGGGGCCCGGCGCCCGGGGCCCACCCGTCGCGCCACACCACCGCAAACCGGCAGCGAACGTACCGCGCCGCCTGGCCCCAGCTGGGGACCAGGCGGCGCGGAACAGCATTGACCAGCCCGAACGTCAGGCTGAGGTCACCCGACTGTCTCTTCTGCCGGGGTGTCGGCGATCGAGGTGGACCGCCGCTTCGACACGACCACGGCAACCACGATGATCACGATTGCGATCAGCGCGATGACCAGCCGCAGCGGCGTCGACTCGGTGGCACCGACCGACAGCGCGACCACGGCCGGCGCGATCAGCACCGAGACCAGGTTCATCACCTTGATCAGCGGGTTGATCGCCGGACCGGCGGTGTCCTTGAACGGGTCACCGACGGTGTCACCGATGATCGTGGCCTCGTGCGCGGCGGAACCCTTACCACCGTGCACGCCGTCCTCGATCAGCTTCTTGCCGTTGTCCCAGGCGCCACCGGAGTTGGCCAGGAAGACGGCCATCAGGGTGCCGCTGGCGATCGCACCGGCCAGGTAACCGGCCAGCGGGCCGACACCGAGACCGAAGCCGACCGCGATCGGGGCGAAGATCGCCAGCAGGCCCGGGGTCGCCAGCTCACGCAGCGAGTCCCTGGTGCAGATGTCCACGACCCTGCCGTACTCCGGCCGGACGGTGCCCTCCATGATCCCGGGGTTGTCCCGGAACTGCCGGCGGACCTCGAACACGATCGCACCGGCGGCGCGGGTCACCGCGTTGATCGCCAGCCCGGAGAACATGAACACGACCGCGGCACCGATGATCACACCGACCAGGACGTTCGGGCTGAACACCTGGTAGAGGAACGAGCGGGGCAGCGTCGCCGCCGCCTGCCCGGCCGAGGCCAGCGTGCTCGTGATGGCGTCCCGGTAGGAGCCGAACAGCGCGGTCGCGGCCAGCACGGCCGTGGCGATCGCGATGCCCTTGGTGATGGCCTTGGTGGTGTTGCCCACCGCGTCCAGCTCGGTGAGGATCTCCACCCCGGCGCCGGTCACGTCGCCGGACATCTCCGCGATGCCCTGCGCGTTGTCGCTGACCGGACCGAAGGTGTCCATCGCCACGATGACGCCGACCGTGGTGAGCAGGCCGGTACCGGCCAACGCCACCGCGAACAGTGCGACGGTCACCGAGGCGCCGCCCAGCAGGAACGCCCCGAACACGGCCGCCGCGATCACCAGTGCGGTGTACACGGCGGACTCGAAGCCGATCGAGATGCCGGACAGGATGACGGTGGCGGCACCGGTGCGCGCCGAGTCACCGACGTCCTTGACCGGCTTGTGCTCGGTACCGGTGTAGTAGCCGGTCAGCCACAGGATGACACCGGCCAGCACGATGCCGATGATCACCGCGACCGAGGCGATCACCTGCGGGTTCGCGCCGGCGGTGTCGGTGACGACGGTGGTGTCGGTCGGCCCGCTGAGCTTGTCGAAGCTGTTCGGCAGGTAGACGAACGCGGCGATCACACAGAGCACGGCGGAGAACAGCGCCGAGATGTAGAAGCTCCGGTTGATCGCCTTGAGGCCGCCCTCGCCGGGCTTCGCCCGGGTGATGTAGACGCCGAGCACCGCGGTGATCACGCCGATGGCCGGCACGATCAGCGGGAACAGCAGCCCCTGCAGACCGAACGCCGCCGAGCCCAGGATCAGCGCGGCGACCAGCATGACGGCGTAGGACTCGAACAGGTCGGCGGCCATACCGGCGCAGTCGCCCACGTTGTCACCGACGTTGTCGGCGATCGTGGCCGCGTTGCGCGGGTCGTCCTCCGGGATACCCTGTTCGACCTTGCCGACCAGGTCGGCGCCCACGTCGGCGGCCTTGGTGAAGATGCCGCCGCCGACGCGCATGAACATCGCCAGCAGCGCGGCGCCGAAGCCGTAGCCCTCGAGCACGATCGGCGCGTGGTTGTTGAAGATCAGGACGACGATGGCGGCGCCGAGCAGGCCCAGGCCGCTTCGGAAAGCCTGGCCAAGGGCCTGAAGCTGGCCTTCACCTCCGGCGCCATCACCGGCCTGCTGGTCGCCGGCTTCGCGCTGATCGGCGTCGCCGGCTACTACGCCTTCCTGACCCAGGTGCAGGGCCTCGAAGGATCTGACCGCCACGTGATCGACGGCCTGGTGTCGCTGGGCTTCGGCGCGTCGCTGATCTCCATCTTCGCCCGTCTGGGCGGCGGCATCTTCACCAAGGGCGCCGACGTCGGCGGGGACCTGGTCGGGAAGCTCGAAGCCGGGATCCCGGAAGACGATCCGCGCAACGCCGCCACCATCGCCGACAACGTCGGCGACAACGTCGGCGACTGCGCCGGCATGGCGGCCGACCTGTTCGAGACCTATGCGGTGACCACGGTCGCCACCATGGTGCTCGCGGCGATCTTCT
>DASYLM010000220.1:0-15675 GCA_036009565.1 Pseudonocardia sp.
GGATCTGGGGCTTCGAGACCAACTTCGGCGGCCTGGCCGAGCTCGCGCTGGTGAAGTCCAACCAGCTGATGCCGAAGCCCGATCATCTGACCTGGGAAGAGGCCGCCAGCCCTGGCCTGGTCAACTCAACGGCGTACCGCCAGCTGGTCTCCCGGAACGGCGCGGGAATGAAGCAGGGCGACACCGTGCTCATCTGGGGCGCCTCGGGCGGACTGGGCTCCTACGCCACCCAGTTCGCGCTCAACGGCGGGGCAACCCCGGTCTGCGTGGTTTCCTCCCCCGAGAAGGCGGAGATCTGCCGCCGCATGGGTGCGGAACTGATCATCGACCGCGCCGCCGAGGGGTACCGGTTCTGGCGCGACGAGCAGCATCAGGACCCCAAGGAACAGCGGCGCTTCGGCGCTCGGATCCGCGAGCTGACCGGCGGCGACGACCCGGATATCGTCTTCGAGCACCCCGGCCGCGAGACCTTCGGCGCCAGTGTCTTCGTCGCCCGCAAGGGCGGCACCATCGTCACCTGCGCCTCCACCAGCGGCTACGAACACGTCTTCGACAACCGCTACCTCTGGATGAACCTCAAGCGGATCATCGGCTCGCACTTCGCGAACTATCGGGAGGCCTGGGAGGCCAACCGCCTGGTCGCCAAGGGCAAGGTCCACCCGACGCTGTCGCGGGTCTACCCGCTCGCCGAGACCGGCCAGGCCGCATACGACGTGCACTCCAACGCCCACCAGGGCAAGGTCGGCGTCCTCTGCCTGGCCCCACAGGAAGGCCTTGGCGTACGCGACCCGGAACGTCGTGAAAAGCACCTCACCGAAATCAATCGATTTCGCGGTGTGTAGTCATACTTGTCACTCTCCGGAGTGACTAACCGACCACGACGGCGTGACAGACACCGGGTACGGTAGGCACATGTCAGCAGGACAAGATCATCTCCCGGCCCCTGGATCAGCGTTCGCGGTTAGCCGCCGCGGCTATGATCCGGTCCAGGTTGATGACTACCTGAGACATCTTGATGCGCAGTTGCGCATGCTCGCGGCAGACCGGGACGCGGCAGTCGAGCAGAACGGTCAGCTGACCCGACAGGTGAATGTGGCCTGGGCGGAGACCGATCGACTCAAGGGCCAGATGCGCCGGCTGTCCGCGCCACCGGAGAGCGTCGAGGGCATGAGCGAGCGGCTGCAGTCCATGCTGCGCCTGGCCCAGGACGAGGTCTCCGAGCGTCGTAAGCGAGCTGAGGCCGAGGCGGCGGAGATCGTCTCCAGGGCGGAGGCCGAGGCCGGCGAACTGCCCCGCCAGAACGAGTCGATCCGGCGGCAGCTGGAGCACGAGCGCAAGCAGCTCACCTTCGAGCGCAACAAGATCCTGGCCGAGGCCCGCGAGGAAGCGGAACTGGTTCGGAGCAGGGCGACGGCCGACGCTGATTCGATTCGCGCGACGGCGGCAGCAGAGGTCGAGGCGCTCCGGCAGCAGGCCGAAGAGGAGCGGCGCGGCCTCGACATGCAGAGTTCGGCCAAGCGGACCCAGGTCGAAGAGGACTTCGACATCGCGATGTCCGCACGTCGGGCCGAGGCAATGACCACGATCCACCGCAGCCAGGTCGCCAGCCGGGACGAGGCGAACAGGCTGATCTCAAATGCCCGGGCGGAAGCCGAACGGAGGGTCACCGAGGCACGGCAGATGGCCGAGGCCACGGTCACTCAGGCCCGCCAGGCCGCCGACGCCACGATCAGCGCCGCCCAACAGCGTGTCGCGGAGCTCGATTCGGTTCGCGCGCACATGGTGGCCCGGCTCTCCGAACTGCGCGGTGTGCTCGACAGGGCGCTGCCTCAGCTGGACCCGTCGAGCCAGCAGCAGCACTCCGAACCGGCCGGGCCGGGCGGCGCGCTGCCCGAGGGCCCGACTGTTCACCTGCACAACGGGGCCGCCCTCGCGGCGCCGGCGCCCACCGGACAGAACGGCGTTCCCGTCCCCAACGGCACTGCGTTCACCAGCAACGACGTCGCCCCTGAGCTGCCGGCCGCGGCACCGGCCGTGAATGGCGCCGGGCAGTGGGACGGTGTGCCCAGCGACACCTCGCCCGGTACCAAGGAGCTCACGGCCGCCGAGCCCGGATCTGCCACCAGCGGGGACGAACTGAAGGGCAGCGACGCCAGCGCCGCCGAGATCTTTCGCGGTAGCTCACCGCGAAACGACGGCGGCGACTCACCGAACGGTGAAGCGACGAACGGGAACGCGGCCGCCGAACAGGCGTCGGCGTCGGAGTCGGCGGAATCAGCGGTCGACTCGGCGCCCAGCCCCCGCTCGAGCCCCGAGGTTCGGCCGCCCAGCCCCCGTCGGCGCCGGCCCACACCAGCTGGTCGTCAGCGCTAGCCCGCCAGCCCAGCCAGCGCCAGTTCGCCACGCGCCAGCCCCGCCAGCCAGTTCGCCACGCGCCAGCGCCAGCGCCAGCCCGCCAGCGCCAGCGCCAGCCCCGCCAGCGCCAGTTCGCCCGCGCCAGCGGCCGCATCGGGCCGCGCCACGGACGGACGCGTCCGCGTCAGCGTGCTGCTCGTCGCCCGGGGCGGCGACGATGGCGGGCGGCCCAGCAGGTGGTGTGCCAGTGACGACGCTGGTCGGCGTCGCCGTACTCGGTCGACGTCTCGGAGCCCGGCGCGCCGTCGTGCTCGGCCTCGAGCCCGAGTCCGGCCGGCCAGACCACCAGATGGCCGACGCCGGGGGCGATCTCATGATCACAGCCGGGGCAGCGGTAGCTCTTTCGCCCCTGCACCCCGGGGATCGTGCGCACCATCCAGTCGCCGTCGGACGAGGACTCCGTCCGTGCCCAACCCAGCGCGCCGGTCAGCAGCGGTCGGGGCGCCCCCGGCAGGCCGACCAGGTCAGCTCGAGGTGGGCGGTTGCGGCGGGGCACCACACCAGTATCGGTCCTGACGTGCGAGCACCGCTATTGCTGGCCAGGTGAGTTGGACCAGGTTTCACCAGGCCGCCGCTGGCGGGTCCGCCGGTGCCGCGGTCAGCCCGGAGCGGTCAGCCCGAGCGGTCACCCGGCCGGGCGCCCCAGTGCGGGACGGCCGCCCCTACCCGCGACGGCCGTCCACGCGCCGAGCTACCGGGACGAGTAGTCGCGGAACCCCTGACCTGTCTTGCGGCCCAACCGACCCGCCGTGACCAGGTGCTCGAGCAGGGGCGCCGGCGCGTAACCGGCCAGTCGGAACTCCTGGTACAGGGTCTGCTCGATGGCCAGCGACACGTCCAGGCCGACCACGTCCAGCAGCTCGAACGGCCCCATCGGCAGCGCACAGCCCGTCTTCATCGCCGCGTCGATGTCGTCGGCGCTGGCATAGTGCGCCTCCAGCATCTTGACCGCGTCGTTCAGGTACGGGAACAGCAGGGCGTTGACGATGAACCCCGCCCGGTCACCACAGGAAACCGCGTGCTTGTTCAGCGTCGCGCACAGCGACCGCGCGGTGGCCGCCACATCCGGCGCGGTGGAGATGGTGCTGACCACCTCGACCAGCTTCATCACCGGAGCGGGGTTGAAGAAGTGCAGCCCGACCACGTCGCCGGGTCGCGAGGTGGCCGCCGCGCACTCGATGACCGGCAGCGACGACGTCGTGCTGGCCAGGATCGCGCCGGGCTTGCACACCTCGTCCAGGGTGCCGAACACAGCGCGCTTGACGTCGAGCTCCTCGGCAACAGCCTCGATGACCAGGTCGCACTCGGCCATGTCCTCGAAGTTGACCGTGGCCTGCACGCGGCCGAACGCCTCGTCACGCGCCTCCTCGGTCAGCCGACCGCGCACCACGGCCTTGTCCAGGGAACGCTTCAGGGTGTTCAGGGCGGCCTGGTTCTTGCCGGCCGAACGGCCGCGGAGCACCACGTCCAGCCCTGCCTTGGCCAGTACCTCGACGATGCCGGTGGCCATTGTCCCGGTGCCGACCACGCCGACCGTGGCGACCTTGCGCACCTGGTCCTCGGGCGCACCGCCCGCCTTCGGGGTGTGGGCGTCGTCGACGACCTTCGACGAGTCCGGCCCGTCGTAGGTGTAGAAACCGCGCCCGCTCTTCCGGCCGAGCAGCCCGGCGGTCATCATCTGTTTGAAGACCGGGGTGGGTACGTGCGTGATGTTGCGGGACTGGTTGTACATGGTCATCAAGATCTCGTACGCGGTGTCCAGCCCGATCAGGTCGAGCAGCGCCAGCGGGCCCATCGGGTAGCCGCAGCCGAACCGCATGGCCGCATCGATGTCCTCGCGGCTGGCGTAGCGCTCCTCGAACATCTTCGCCGCGTGGTTGAGGTAGCCGAAGAGCAGCGCATTCGCGATGAACCCGGCCCGGTCGCCGATCACCACCGGGACCTTGCCCAGCTTGCGGGCGAAGGCGGCCATGTCGTCGACCACGTCCTGCTCGGTGACCACCGTGCGGACCAGCTCGACCAGCTGCTGCACCGGCGCCGGGTTGAAGAAGTGCATGCCGACCACCCTGCTGGGCCGACCGGTGCGCACGGACAGCTCGGTGACCGAGAGCGACGACGTATTGGACGCCAGCACCACGTCCGGCCGTACGATCTTGTCCACCTCGGCGAAGATCGCGATCTTGAGCTCGAGCCGCTCGGGCACGGCCTCGATCACCAGGTCCACGTCGGCCAGGTCGGCCAGTTCGGAGGTGAGTTGGATCCGGCCGAGCAGCGCCTTCGCGTCCTCCTCGGTCAGCTTGCCGCGGGCCCGCGCGCGGGCGGTCGAGTTCTCCAGGTGCGCGCGGGCTCGGTCCAGACCGTTCGCGTTCAGCTCCACACCGACCACACGCAGGCCGTTGCGGGCGAAGACCTCCGCTATGCCGGCACCCATAGTGCCCAGGCCGACCACACCGACGGCCTCGAACTCTCGTGCCACGCCGCTACCTCCCAGATTCTCAGGCTGCGCAAAACGCGCGCCCGGTCGCAATGCCGCGATCCTGCCATCCCCGGCCGCTCCCGCGGCAGTGATCTGCGTCCAGTTCACCGCCGGCTCGCCCTGCCGAGCTAACGGCACCCCCACACCGGAGTGCGGCAGCGCGCCTAACGACCGTGCACCGTCCGCACCAGCGAAACGAGCCGCCGCATGCTCCGGGCACCCCGGGTGAAGGTCATCACCGAGATCGGCGGGGCGAACCGCTGCCGGGTCACCGCCTGTGCCCTGGCGAACTCACGCAGCCCGTCCTCGCCGTGGATACGGCCGAACCCGGAGTCCCCGACCCCACCGAACGGCAGCGCGGGCACCCCGGCGAACGTGATCACGCCGTTCACCGCGACCATCCCGCAACGCAGCCGGGCGGCGATCTCCGCACCGCGCTTGGCGGAGAACACCGAGGCGCCGAGGCCGTACGCGGTGGCGTTCGCGCGGGTGATCGCGTCTTCGGTGTCGGTGACCCGGTTCACCGTGAGCAGCGGGCCGAATGTCTCCTGGGTGATCGCGGTGGAGTCCTCCGGGACGTCGGTCAGCACCACCGGCTCGATGTACGGCGCGCGCACCGACGCGGTGCCGCCGACCAGCGCGCGCGCTCCCCTGTCCAGTGCGTCCCGCAGCTGCCCGGCCACCACGTCGATCTGTGCCGGCATGGTCATCGGGCCGAAGTCAGCGGTCGCCTCGCCGCCGGCCCGGACGGCGTGCGCCCTGGCCACCACCCGGCGCAGGAACTCGTCGGCCACCGGTTCGACGACGTACACCCGCTCGACCCCGACGCAGGTCTGGCCCGCGTTGGACATGCCGCCCCAGACCGCCGCGTCGGCCGCCGCGTCCAGGTCGGCGTCAGCGTCCACGATCAGCGGGTCCTTGCCGCCGCACTCGATGAGCACCGGGGTGAGGTTCTCCGCGCACGCGGCCATCACCCGCTTGCCGGTCGCGGTGGAGCCGGTGAAGGCCAGCTTGCCCACCCCGGAGCGGCACAGCGCGGCGCCGGTCTCCCCGAACCCGGTCACCACCTGCAGCACCGGCTGCTCGCTGATCACCTCGGCGAACGTCTCGGCCAGTGCGTGCCCGACGCCGGGGGTGAACTCGCTGGGCTTGAACACCACGGCGTTGCCGGCGGCCAGCGCGTAGGCGATCGACCCCATCGGCGTGAACACCGGGTAGTTCCACGGCCCGATCACGCCGACGACGCCGAACGGCGGGTAGGCCAGCGTGGCGCTCTGGTTGCTCATCAGCAGCCCGGCGCCGACCTTGCGCCTGCCCAACACCCGCTGCGCGTTGCGGGCCGCCCAGGCCAGGTGGTCCACCGCGAGCACCAGCTCGAGGCGCGCGTCGTCCAGCGGTTTGCCGGTCTCGGCGGTGACCACCTCGGCGAGCTGGTCGATCCGCTTGACCAGCAGTTTCCGCCACTCACCCAGCCGCTTGCGGCGCCCGGCGAAGCCCAGCGAGGCCCACCACTCGGCGGCCACCGCGGCACGCGCGACCGCCGCGTTCACCTCGGCGGCGTCGTGCACCGGATAGCTGGCGATCACCGTGCCACTGCGCGGGTCGAGCGAGTCGAACTCGGTAACCGACGAGCCAGCCGACGGGCCAGCCGACGGGCCGGCGTCAGAGCTGCTCGCGGATTCGGCGGGTGTCCCGGTCTGCGTCATCGTCACGACCTCCTTGGCGCGCGCGGCGGTGGGTCCCGCGAGCCTACGTTGCAGTGCTGGTGGCACGCTCGGCGAGCAGGTCAGAACCACTCCGGCCCCGGTCGGGCCGACCCGATCGGGTCAGAACAGCCGCAGGTCGTGCCGTTCGGCGCCGCGCAGCGCGTCGTAGTCCACCACGACGCACCGGATGCCCCGGTCGGTCGCCAGGGTGCGCGCCTGCGGCTTGATCTGCTGGGCGGCGAAGACCCCGGCGACCGGGGACAGCAGCGGGTCGCGGCCGAGCAGCTCCAGGTACCGGGTGAGCTGTTCCACGCCGTCGATGTCGCCGCGCCGCTTCACCTCGATGGCCACGGTGCCGCCCTCGGGGCCGCGGCAGAGCAGGTCCACCGGGCCGATCGCGGTCGGGTACTCCCGCCGGATCAGCGTCAGCCCGTCGCCCAGCGTCGCGGGGTGCTCGGCGAGCAGCTCCTGAAGGTGCGCCTCGACACCGTCCTTGACCAGGCCCGGGTCGATCCCGAGCTGGTGGGACGAGTCGTGCAGCACCTGCTCGATGGTGATCACCAGCGACTCGGCGGCCTTGTTGCGCACCGTCCACACGCCGGGCTGTTCCTCCAGCCAGCAGGGCGGGCTCATCCAGTTCAGCGGCTTGTAGGCCCGGTCGTCCGCGTGCACGCTGACCGATCCGTCCGCCTTGACGAGCAGCAGGCGGGGAGCCATGGGCAGGTGAGCGGTGAGCCGGCCGACGTAGTCGACCTGGCACCGGGCGATGACGAGACGCACGGCCGAGACGCTATCGGTCCCGCCGGCACGGCCACTCCCGAGGGCCGCCGGACACCGGGTACTAGCGTCGGCGGGGTGGAGAAGCTGAGCACGCGGCAGGTGTACGAGAACCCCTGGATGGTGGTGCGCGAGGACCGGATCCGTCGGCCGGACGGCACCGACGGGATCTTCGGCGTCATCGACAAGCCGGACTACGCGCTGATCGTGCCGGCCGAGGAGGACCGGCTGCACCTGGTCGAGCAGTTCCGCTACCCGCTCGGGCTGCGGCGCTGGGAGTTCCCCCAGGGCACCGCGCCGGACCGGGCGGAGGCCGAACCGCTGGAGCTGGCCCGCCGCGAGCTGCGTGAGGAGACCGGGTTGCGGGCCGCCCGGATGACCCAGATCGGCACCCTGGACGTGGCCCCCGGCATGTCCTCGCAGCGCGGCCGGGTGTTCCTGGCCACCGAGCTGACCGAGGGCCAACCCGAGCGGGAACCCACCGAGCAGGACATGCGGACCGCCTGGTTCAGCCGCGCCGAGGTCGTCGCGATGATCCGGCGGGGCGAGTTCACCGACGCACAGAGCATCGCGGCGCTCGGGCTGTTGCTCCTGCACGAGCAGCGCATGTAACTTACCGGCAGAAGCGCCGGTAAGTACGCCGGCCGCCCGCTGCCCACGACACTGGGCGGACACCGACCCGAACAACCCGGAGGTACCCCGGATGGACTTCGCCGAGACCGACGAGCAACGGATGCTGCGGTCCTCCGTCGCCGCGATGGCCGGCAAGTACGGCCACGAGTACCTCTGGGCGAAGGCCAAGGCCGGCGAGAAGACCACCGAGCTGTGGGCCGAGGCCGGCAAGGCCGGGTTCCTCGGCGTCGGCGTGCCGGAGGAGTACGGCGGCGGGGGCGGCGGCATGGTCGAGCTGGCCATCGTCACCGAGGAGATCGCGGCCGCCGGCTGCCCGCTGCTGCTGATCGTGGTCTCCCCCGCGATCGCCGCCTCGGTGATCGCCACCTCGGGCACCCAGGAGCAGCGCGAGCGCTGGCTGCCCGGCATCGCGGACGGCACCACGAAGATCTCCTTCGCGATCACCGAGCCGGACGCCGGCACCAACTCGCACAACATCACCACCTCGGCGCGCCCGGACCCGGACGGCGGCTGGCGGCTGTCCGGCAGCAAGTACTACATCTCCGGGGTCGACGAGAGCGACGCGACGCTGGTGGTCGCCCGGATGCAGGACAGCAAGGGCACTCTGCGCCCGGCGATGTTCCTGGTGCCGACGGACAGTCCCGGGATGACCTACCAGCCGATCGAGATGGCGTTCATCGCCGCCGAGCGGCAGTTCACCGTGTTCTTCGACGACGTGCACCTGCCCGACGAGGCGCTGGTGGGCGGCGAGGAGGCCGGGCTGGCCGCGCTGTTCGCCGGGCTGAACCCGGAGCGGATCACGGTCGCCGCGCAGTCCAACGGGCTGGGCCGCTACGCGCTGGACAAGGGCGCCGCATACGCCAGGGAGCGCTCGGTCTGGGGCAAGCCGATCGGCTCCCACCAGGCCGTCGCGCACCCGCTGGCCAAGGCGCACATCGAGGTGGAGCTGGCCCGCCTGGCCACCACCAGGGCGGCCTGGCTCTACGACCGCAACGACCCGGCCGCCGGCGAGGCCGCCAACGTGGCCAAGTATGCCGCCGCCGAGGCCGCGAGCCATGCGGTGGACGCCTCGGTGCTGGTGCACGGCGGCAACGGCATGTCCGCCGAGTACGGCATCGGCACCATGATCGCCGCGGTGCGGACGACCCGGATCGCCCCGGTCAGCGCGGAGATGATCCTCAACTTCGTCGCCCAGCACACCCTGGGCCTGCCCAGGTCCTACTAGAGATCCTCGGGTGTGGGGCACGGCCGGTCACACGGGACTCAACCACCGCCGCGACGCTGAGGGTAACGCCGCGTCACCGACAAGGCCGGCCCGGTGTCGGTCTTAGCGCGTCCATTGGCACCGAGACCCAACGTCAGTCCGGTATTTTTCGCCCAGATCCAGACTCACGTTGATCTCGACACAACTCCCTTACTCAGGCCAGCGGCCTTGAGTCAATCGGACGGTCGCCGACTGTGACTGCCCGCCTCGCGGTGTTGTCATCGCCGCCGATACAACCGCGGCATCGGCCACTTCGAGGACGACACAAGCCTTGCGATGCATCCAACTGGATCACCGCTCGCGACGAGCGGCCACGTTCAGGCCCCTCCCAGTCGCGACCGGCGGCGGGCCCCCCTCGGACGCGCCGCCGGGCCACCCGGAGCTACCCCCGGACCACCGGCAGCCGCGCCAGCCGGCGGCTACCGGGGACCGGCTCCCAGGTCAGCTCGCACTCCGGCACGGCCAGCGCCAGGCCGGGGAACCGGTCGAACAGCGCGTGCAGCGCCACCTCCGCCTCCTGCCGGGCCAGCGCGGCACCCAGGCAGTAGTGCGCGCCGTGCCCGAAGCCGACGTGCCCCTCGCCGCGCCCGGCCGGCTGCCGGGTGACGTCGAGGCGGTCCGGACCGGTGTACTGGCGTGGGTCGAAGTTGGCCGCCGCCAGTACCGGCGACACCGAGTCGCCCGCCTTGATCAGCACGTCCCCCAGCCGCACGTCCTCGGTCGCGTAGCGCAGCCCGGTGAGCAACGCCGTCCCGCACCAGCGGACCAGCTCGTGCACCGCGGTCGGCCACAGCTCGGGACGCTCGCGCAGCAGCGCCAGCTGGTCCGGGTGGGCGAGCAGCGCGGCGATGCTGTTGCCGATCAGGTGCGCGGTAGTCTCGTGCCCGGCCATCACCAGGGTCACCACGAAGGTGACCAGCTCCTCGTCGGAGAGCCGGTCGCCGTCCTCGTCGTGCGCCCGGATCAGCCCGGTGAGCAGGTCGTCCCCCGGCGTGGCCCGGCGCACCTCGATCAGCGCCTGGACGTTCGTCACCATCTCGTGCAGCGCGGGTCCCATCCGCCGCGGCTCCATGGATACCAGCGAGCGCCCCCACTCCCGCCAGTCCGGCCGGTCCGCCCACGGAATGCCGACCAGCTCGCAGATCACCGTGATGGGCAGCGGGTAGCAGAACCGCTCGGTCAGGTCCACCGGGTCGGGACCGGCGGCCAGGTCGTCCAGCAGGTGCGCGGTGATGGCCGCCACCCTCGGCCGCAGCTCGCCGACCCGCCGCACGGTGAACGCCCGGGAGACCAGCTTGCGCAGCCGGGAGTGGTCCGGCGGGTCGCTGCTCAGGATGTTGGAGGCCATGTAGTGGGCGTCCTGCTCGGACAGCCCGTAGGACTCCATCAGCTTCTCCACCGGGTTCGCCACCTGCATCCCCGGCACCGAGGCGGGGTTGTTGACGAACCGGGGGTCCCCGAGAACGGTGTGCACTTCGTCGTAGCGGGTCACCATCCAGGTCTGGCCCACGCCCATGAACGAGGCACGCAACACCGGCGCCTGCTCGCGGAGCCGCCCGTAACCGCCGTAGGGGTCGGCGATCAGCTCGGGCGCCATCATGTCGGGCAGCTCCCCGGTGGTGGTCGGGGTACTGGCTGTGGACATCGGATCCTCCTCCGGGGCATCGGGTCAACGGACCCGGCGCCGCCACTCCTCATCGATCCCGTCGATCAGCGACTCGTAGAGCCGGGCGACGGTCTCGGACAGCTCCGCCGTGGGTGCCGGCCGGTCAGCCGGCTCCAGCGCGGCGACCAGGGCGTACTCCTGCAATTCGGCACGGGCCGCCGGGTCGGCCGGCGCGGACGGCAGCTCGAACCCCTCGAGGAACCAGAACCCCGCGCCGACCGCCTGCAGCAGGTAGTGCTGCTCGGCGAGCGTCCGGTCGGTGCGCAGCAGCCCGGCGTCGCGCAGCAGCTGGAAGTGCGACCGGTTCAGCTCCTGGCCCCGCTCCCGCAGTGGCCCGAGCGTGTTGGTCGCCTCCTTGGCCAACCGGCCGAGCAGCTCGGTGTCACCGAAGTAGATCGGCCGGGCCACCGGGTCCGCCAGCAACGCGACGAACAGCGAGCGGGTCATCCGGCCGGGCAGCACCTCGAGCGGATCGGCGCGCATCCGCTCCACGATGCCGCCGACCACACTCCGGTAGCCGCGCAGCAACACCGTCAGGAAGAGCGCCTCCTTGGTCGGGAAATGCAGGTAGACGGTGCCCTTGCCGATGCCGGCCCGGTCCGCCACGTCCTCGATCGTCACTCGCCGGTAGCCCCAGCGGACCAGCAGTTCGCCGGCCGCGTCCAGCACCCGGTCCAGCCGCTCGAGCGACTCCGCGGCGGCGTCCGACTCGGGCTCTGACCTGATGACTAGATTTGCATTTTCAGTCACACAGTCACGATAGACCCGCTGTCAACGGCTTTGCCCACCGCCGCACCGGGACTACCGTCGGGGGCATGGCCGACTACGAGCACCTGCTGGTCAAGCACGACGGCGACACCGTGCGGATCACCATGAACCGCCCCGAGCGGCGCAACTCCCTGTCCTCGGCACACCTGGCCGAGCTGACCGACGCGTTCCGGGCCGCCGGACACAGCGACGCCACCGGCATCGTGCTGGCCGGCGAGGGCAAGGTGTTCTCCGCCGGGCACGACTTCGCCGACGTGGCGTCCCGGGATCTGCCTGGCGTCCGCGACCTGCTGCGCCAGTGCACCGACCTGATGAAGCTGATCCAGTCGGTACCCCAGGTGGTCATCGCCAGGGTGCACGCGCTGGCCACGGCGGCCGGCTGCCAGCTGGTGGCCACCTGCGACCTCGCGGTGGCCGCCGAGTCGGCCGGCTTCGCGCTGCCCGGCGGCAAGGGCGGCTGGTTCTGCCACACCCCGGCCGTGCCGGTGGCCCGCAGCGTCGGCCGCAAGCGGCTGATGGAGATGGCGCTGACCGGGGACGTGGTGGACGCCGCGACCGCCGTCGAGTGGGGCCTGGTCAACTCCGCCGTGCCGGACGAGCAGCTGGACGACGCCGTGGATGCGCTGCTGGCCAGGGCGACCAAGGGCAGCCGGGTGGGCAAGGGCATCGGCAAGCAGACCCTCTACGCCCAGCTGGACCGGCCGGAGGCGGACGCCTACGCCATCGCGCTGGAGGTGATGGCGTCGATGTCGCAGACCGCCGGCGCCCGCGAGGGCATGGCCGCCTTCCTGGAGAAGCGCCACCCGGTCTGGCCGGACTAGCTCGCCTGGCCCGCCACCCGGTCTGGCCGGACTAGTTCGCCTGGCCCGCCGCCCGGCCGAACCGGGCGGCCCACTCGTGCAGGTGCTCCAGCAGTGCGGGCGGCGAGACCACGGTGAACTCCGCGCCGAGCGAGCCCAGCGCCATCGCCGGCCAGTCCAGGCTGTCGGCGTTCATCCGGATCAGGCATTGCCCCTCCTCGGCGTCCCGCACGCTCGCCCACTGCCCAATGCGCGCCCGCACGACCGCGGCCGGCGCCGCCACCAGCACTTCGACGGTGTAGGAGGTCGGCAGCTGGCGCAGGCCGGCCCGAACGAACGCGGCCGCGTCCTCGGCCGGCAGCTCGCGCGGGCGGAACCGGGCGCCGGTACCCCGTGGCTGGCTCAGCCGGTCCAGCCGGAAGCTGCGCCAGTCGTGCCGGCCGAGGTCATAGGCCACCAGGTACCAGCGGCGGCCGAGGGAGACCAGCCGCAGCGGCTCGACGTGGCGCTCGGTGCGCTCGCCGCTCGCGGCGGTGTAGCCGAACTCGAGGCGCTCGGTGTCCCGGCACACCTGGGCGACCGCGACCAGCGCCTCCGGGTCGGCGGCCAGCCCGGAGCCGCTCCAGCCCGGCGTCACCGTCATCGCCCGCAGCGCCTCCACCCGGTGCCGCAGCCTCGGTGGCATCACCTGGACCACCTTGGTCAGCGCGCGGACTGACGACTCGGCGATCCCCGCGACCGAGCCCTGGGCGGCGTTCTGCAGCCCGACGGCAAGCGCCACCGCCTCCTCGTCGTCGAGCACCAGCGGCGGCAGCGCGGCACCGGGCGCGAGCTGGTACCCGCCGTCGACACCGCGACTGGCCCGCACCGGGTAGCCGAGCTCGCGCAGCCGGTCGATGTCGCGCCGCAGCGTGCGGATCGACACCTCGAGCCGGCCGGCCAGCTCCTCACCCGGCCAGTACCGGTGGGTCTGCAGCAACGACAGCAGCCGCAGGGTCCGGGAGCTCGTGTTCGCCATGAATCCGATTCTCCCGCAATTCAGGTCAGAAACTGGCACTTATGGCCCATACGCTGGCATCAGACAGCAAGACCGCGACGAAAGGCGGAGCAATGAGCAGCACCGAGACCAGCACCGAGACCGGCACCCCGACCGGCACCGAGCCGCTGACCACCACGAACCTCAGCGGCGAGCGGGCCGACCTGCTCGACAGCCTCGCCAAGAGCCGGTTCTTCCTGAAGTTCACCACCCGCGACCTGACCGACGAGCAGGCCGCGCAGCGTCCGACGGTCAGCGCGCTGTCGCTGGGCGGCCTGATCAAGCACGTGACCGACACGGAGGCAGCGTGGGTCCGGTTCATCGAGGGCGGTGCGAGCGCGATGAACGACAACGGCAAGGACTGGTCCGAGTGGACCGAGGCCGACTACGCGGAGCGGGAGAAGACCTTCCAGCTGCAGCCCGGCGAGACCTTGGCCGGCGCACTGGCGCACTACGACGAGGTCGCCCGGCACACCGACGAGCTGATCGCCAGCCTGCCCGACCTGAACGCGTCCCAGCCCCTGCCCGCCGCGCCGTGGTTCGAGCCGGGCGCCAGCTGGTCGGCCCGTCGGGCGCTGGTGCACATCATCGCCGAGACCACCCAGCACTCCGGCCACGCCGACATCATCCGAGAGGCGCTGGACGGCGCCAAGAGTATGGGCTGAGCGAGTGAACGGTGTCCGGCGCGTTCCGGCCGGACGCCGGGACACCCGTCACCTAGATTCACCTGATGCTGTCCCGCCGCCATCTGCTCACCCTCGCCGGTGTCGGAGTCCTCGCGGCCGGCTGCGGACCCGACCGGCGTCCGACGCTGGAACGGATCCGGGCCAACCGGACGGTCCGGGTGGGCGTCGCCAACGAGGAGCCGTTCGGCTACCTGGATCAGTACGGCAATCTCGCCGGCGAGTCCCCGGCGGTCGCCCGCGCCGTGCTGGCGGGGCTCGGCGTGGACACCCTGGAGGCGGTGCAGCGCCCGTTCGGCCACCTCATCGACGCCTTGCTGGCCGGTACGTTCGACATCGTGACCGCCGGCATGGCGATCACCCCCGGTCGCTGCGAGCGGGTCGCCTTCTCCCGCCCCGACTTCGTCGCACCGACGGCGTTCCTGGTGCTCAGGGGCAACCCCCAGCGACTGCGAACCTTCACCGACGTGCTGCGGGCGGGCGTGCCGATCGCGGTGCTGGACGGCAGTATCGAACAGGAGGCCGCCCGCACCGCTGGCATCCCGGACACCCGGATCAAGACCTACGACTCACCGGCGCAGCTCTACCAGGCGGTGTTCCAGGGCGACACGCCGGTGGGCGCACTCACCGACATCTCGCTGCGCAACACACTCAGCCGACACCCCACCTCGCCCCTCGAGGTCACCCAGGCCGTGCCGCCGGTCGGGCGCGCGGTGTCCCAACCGGCCGGCGCGTTCGCCTTCCGGCCCGCCGACACCGACCTGGTCGACGCCTTCAACGCGGGGTTGACCACGCTGCAGGCCACCGGGGACTGGCTGCGGGTCGTCGCCCCGTTCGGGGTCACCGGAGCGAACCTGCCGCCGACCGGCCTGACCACCGCGCGGCTCTGCCAGTCCGGCTGAGCCGGCCCCCTTTCCCCCGGTCAGGCCCGGTCGATCACCGCGTGCAGGAAGTCCTTGGTGCGCTGGTGGTCGGGGTCGGTGAACAGCTTCGACGGCGCCGCGTCCTCGATCACCTGACCGGCGTCGAACATCAGCACCCGGTCGGAGAAGTCGCGCGCGAAACCCATCTCGTGGGTCACGCACAGGAACGTGATGTCGGTGCTGGCACCGAGGTCACGCAGCAGGTTCAGCACCCCGGCCACCAGCTCGGGGTCCAGCGCCGAGGTCACCTCGTCGAGCAGCAGCACGTCCGGGCGCATGGCCAGCGCGCGGGCGATGGCCACCCGCTGCTGCTGACCACCGGAGAGCTGGGTGGGGTGTGCGTCGATCTTGTCGGACAGCCCGACCAGCTCCAGCAGCTCGGCGGCGCGGGCGTTCGCCTCGTCCTTCGACAGCCCCAGCACCCGCGTCGGCGCCTCGATCAGGTTGCCCCGCACGGTCATGTTCGGGAACAGGTTGAACTGCTGGAACACCATGCCGATGCGCTTGCGGACGGTGCGGCAGTACTTC
>DASYLM010000221.1:0-12749 GCA_036009565.1 Pseudonocardia sp.
GCTGCCCGGACCGGACTTTTTGGCGGTGATCGACGCCACCGAGGGTTCCCCGACCTACGGCAAGGTGCTCAACACCGGCACGGTCGGCCCGCTGGTGGAGAACGAGCCGCACCACATGCAGTACGTGTGGCACAAGGGCGAGAAGATCTACGCGGGCGGGTTGTTCTCCGCGGCGACGTACGTGTTCGACGTGTCGAAGCTGCCGGCGCTGAGCCTGTCCGGGATCAGCCTGCCGTCGCAGACGCTGTGTGGCTCGGTGCCGGATGCGTACTGGGTGCTCAAGGACGGCACCGCGTACGGCACGTACATGGGTGGCCCGGTCGCACCCGGCCCGTGCCGCTACACCCACGGTGAGATCCGCAGCGGCAACGGGTTCGCCGGTACGCCGGGCGAGGTCGTGCGGTTCGGTCCGAAGGGGCAGAACCTGTCGGAGTCCCCGGCTGCGGTGGCTACTCCGGAGGATCCGAAGCTGTGCCTGAACACCCCCTCGCTTCAGGTGCCCAGCTGCGCGAACCCGCACGGCATCCAGGTGCGGGAGGACCTGGACGCGATGGTCACCAGTGACTACGCGGAGCCGCGCAACATCATCCTGGACCCGCTGAAGAACCCGTCGCCGTACCTGCGCCGGCCCACGATCCGGACCTGGGACATCAGCGACCGCAACCATCCGAAGGTCAAGTCGGTGTCGTATCTGCCGATCGGGCCGAGGGCGGATCCGAAGGACCCGCTGCACTGGGAGGACCGGGCGGTCATGGAGACCACGGTGACCAACCGACCGGGGCACAAGGGCGCGTTCGCCCAGACCATGCAGGGTGGCGCGATCTTCTACACCTCGGACATGACCGCGTCGCACCCGGTGTGGCGTGAGGTGTTCGACGACTGGGCGGCGGACAAGAAGTTCTCCGGAGGCGGCTCCGGCGCCGGTGACAACGCCGGCTGGATCCAGACCAGCCCGGACGACAAGTCGCTGTACCACGCCATTGTCGGGCGGCAGAAGGGCGCGCTGGGCCCGAACGACCCGGGTACCACCGGTGGGGTGTTCTCCCTGGACATCTCCAAGCTGGTCGACGCCGGTGACGACTACGACTGCGACATCAAGACCCGCGATGACGCGATCAACGGTGGCTCGGGCTCGGACTGCCCGGACGTGCGGGGCCAGGTCACCATCGGCAACACCCCGGCCGGCGGCCCGCACTGGGGCGCGCTGGACAACCTGGTTCGCGGCGACGACGGCTACTACCACGAGACCGACGAGCCGCAGCGGCTGGCCACGGCCAACTACTTCGTCGCCCGCACCGGCCTCGACGGTGACCACCGGGTCTGCATGACCGACATCGACCACGACGGCTCGCTGAGCCTGGACACCGACTTCAAGGACGAGGTCACCGGTCAGCCGTGCATCAACTTCAACCGCAAGGACTGGCCACACGGAGCCTTCGGCTACGCCAAGCCGCACTCCATGTTGTTCGTCGTGGCTGATGACGATCTCAAGTAGTAACCGCCCCACGGCGGTCGGGCGCACCTCGGTGGTCGCTGCGGCGACCACCGGGGTGCTCCCCGCCGGGCTGCTCGCCCTGGCCGCGCTGACCACGGTCGCGCTGGCCAGGGTGGGCGGCCTGGACCGGGCGGCCGACCCGGTGCTGGCACTGGTCGACCCCAGTCCCGACGGGACGGCGGCGGCGGTACGTGCGTTGCTGCTGGTGGCCACGGCGGCCACCGCGGGCGTCGGTCTGGTGGCCGGCGCGCTGGGCCGGTTCGCTGGGCGGCGGCCGGTCGGGCGGGGTGTGCTCGTGCTGGCCTGGCTGGCCGGTCTGCTCGCCACGGCAGGCTGTGCGGTCGAGGTGGTCACCGGTGGCGCGTCCCGGCCGTGGGCGGCGGCCCAGGCGGCGGTGTCGCTGCTGGTACCGCTGCTGTTGGGCACCGCACGGCCGGGTAGGGCGGCGCCGGTGGCACTGCTGCTGGCCGGCGTGCTCGGCGTCGAGCTGGGCACCGCGCGCACCGGGCTCCCGCTCGTGGTGGACATGCTGTTCGCGGTGGCCGGCGCGGTGCTCTTCGGGGCCTGCGTGCTCGGCGTCGGTCCTGGTTCCGGGGCCGGCGGGGACGCGGGCCGGGTTCGTCGGGTCGCGGTGCTGGCCGGGCTGGTCACCACGGTGGCCGCGGTCGGCCAGCTGGCCCTGACCGGTCCGCCCGCCGGCTACGACATGCTGCACACCGGGTACGGCCTCGCCGCACTCGTTCAGGCGGCGGTGCCGCTGCTGGTCACCGCGACCTGGCTGGTCGCCGGTGCCCGGGCCGGTGCGCGGGGCAGGGCCGGCGAGCTCAGCCGACTGTGCGCAGGTGGGGTGGCGGTGGCCTTCGCGGCCGCCGCGGTGCTGGCCACCCTGCCGCACCCGGCGGGCGCCCCGGTGCCGGGGCAGCCGCTGGCGCGGCCGGTGGAGATGCCGTTCCAACACCTGGCCGTGCTGGTCGCGCCGATGCGACCCGGGCCGAACCTGGTGCACGTGGCCGCCACCCCGGCGGGCGCGAGCAGCCAGCTGGCGGGGCATCAGCACGGCGCCCCGCCGCCGAGCACCCGGCCCGGCACGATCACGGTCAGCGCGGGCGGGGCCGCCGTACCGGTCACCGAGCGGGTAGGGGCGCCCGGCGGGTGGGCCGTGCTGGACATCCCGGCCGGCGTCGACCGGATCACCGTCACCGCCGACGGCTCCCCGGCGACCGTGCCGGTGGACGTCGGCGACCAGCCGGCCGACCCGGCGCTGCAGCGGGCGCTGACCGGGCCGGACGGGCCGGAGTGCGCCAGCGGGCTGCTCGGCGGCCTGGTCGCGGTCTCGACCGTGGGCCGGACGCCGGAGCGGGCCGACCTCGCGGCGGACTGCCCGTCCCAGGCGCTGACCGCCCCCGACAGCGACGCACTGCGGGACACCGTGGCCTTCCTGGCCGGGCGCGGGGTCACCGGGCTGAACCTGGTCTCCGACGGCTCGCCGCGTGGCGTGGCCGCCGCCGAGCTGGTCCGCGCCCAGGCGGCCGTGACCCACCTGCCGGTACGCCCGGTCGGGGTACCCACCGACACACTTCTGGTGGTCTCCGGATGGGCGCCGGCCGTGCCCGCGTTGAGGGATGCGGTGGCGCGCTCCGCGGACGAACCGGCCGGGGGCATCGTGTTGGCGCCCTGGCTGCTGGCCAGCGGCGTGGTCTCGGCCGCGCCGTCGGAGGTGCTGCCGCTGACGTTCAACCCGGGGGAGTCCCCGGCCCGTCAGTACGGGGCCACGGTGGCCGCCGTGTTCCCCGGCGAGGGACCGTCGGCGGCCGGCTACAAGGCCTGGCTGCGCGCCGGCGGAGCGGGCGCGCCGCTCGAGCCGAGGCCGACGTTCTACGGGGCGGCCCCGGTCGACGTGCCCATGGGCATGGACGACATGCACATGGCCGGCAACCCGGGGGACTGGTACCCGACCGGCACGATCGTGCCGATCAGCCCACCCGTCGGGCCGGCCGGGGCGAAGCAATGAACACCCAGCAGAGGAGTTCTGATGTCCGTACTCAGTGATCCCGCGGAGAGCGGGTTCGGCCGGACGTTACGGCGGCTGCCGGCGGTCGAGCGCTCCGCGCACCAGCCGGCCGCCAAACCGGCACCGCCGACCAACTGGACGGTGGTCGCGGTCGGCGTGGTGCTGGCCGCGCTGCTGGCCTGGGCGGTGTCGCGCCACGCCAACGGCATCATGGTCGGGTGCTCGGTGCTCGGTCTGGCACTCGGCTTCACCCTGTTCCACTCCCGTTTCGGCTTCACCTCGGCGTGGCGGCAGGTGGTCGCGGTCGGGCAGGGCGTGGCGCTGCGGGCGCACATGCTGATGCTCGCGGTGGCCTGCGTGCTGTTCTCCGTGGTGCTGTCCACCGGGGTGGGCCTGAGCGGCGCGCCCAAGGGCTTCAGCAACCCGGTCGGCGTCGCGCTGGTGGTCGGGGCGTTCCTGTTCGGGATGGGTATGCAGGTCGGCGGCTCGTGCGCGTCCGGCACCCTGTTCGCGGTGGGCAGCGGGCAGACCGCGATCGTGCTCACCCTGTTCGGCTTCATCGCCGGCTCGGTCCTCGCCGCGCTGAGCTACACGTTCTGGTTCGTCACCCTGCCGAGCGGGCCGACCATCTCGCTGTCCAAGACGTTCGGCTACCCCGGCGCGCTGGTCCTGTCGCTGGCGGTGATGGCGCTGATCGTGGCCATCTCGTACGCGGTGGCCAAGCGCCGCAACCCGCCGCCGGTCGAGGACCCGCCCACCGCTCGCGGGCTGGCCAGGGTGCTGCGCGGGTCCTGGCCGATGTGGGTCGGGGCGATCGTGCTCGGCGGGCTCAACGCCGCCGTGCTGTACGTGTCCGGCCAGCCGTGGGGCGTCACCTCGGCGTTCGGCCTGTGGGGGTCGAAGATCCTCGGCGGGCTGGGCGTCGACGTCTCGCACTGGGCGTTCTGGCAGGTGCCGGCGAACGCGAAGTCGCTGTCCGGGTCGGTGTTCGCGGACCGGATCTCGGTGCTCGACTTCGGCATCATGATCGGTGCGCTGATCGCCTCGGCCGCCGGCGGCGCGTTCGTGCTGCACCGCAGGGTGCCGTGGCGGCTGGCGCTGGGCTCGGTGCTCGGCGGCATCGCGATGGGCTACGGCGCCCGGCTGGCCGGCGGCTGCAACATCGGCGCCTACTTCTCCGGCATCGCCTCGTTCAGCCTGCACGGCTGGGTGTGGGGCCTGGCGGCGCTGGCCGGCACCTTCTTCGGGCTCCGGCTGCGGCCGCTGTTCGGCCTGACCAACCCCAAACCGGTCGACTCGATCTGCTGACCGGCCGTTTCACACCCAGTTTCATCGACGATCAGGGAGCTTCCATGCCACGCACGATTCGACGCACACTCGCGGTGACCGCCGCGGTCGGCGTCCTGCTGGCCACCGGTGCCGGCCTGGCCTACGCGGACGACGGGGACGACGACGGCGGGAACGACGGGGCCACGAGCGCCTCGCAGCCCGCCGCCCCGGGCACCGGCAACGGCCTCAGCGGCGGCCCGACCCACACCCAGGTGCTCAGGGGTGCCCCCGCGGTGCCGCTGCTGGACCCGACCCTCGGCGAGGGCACCGTGCTCCCGCCGGTCTACAACGCCATCGGCTGAGCCGGTCTTGCCCGTGTCCGCCCGGTGTGACCGGAGCCCTCACCCGGTGGACACGGTCAGTGGTTGCGCCAGGCGTCGTCGCTCTCCGCGATGCGGCGTACCCGCGCGGGTAGTTTGCGAGCCGCGAGGTCGGCGAGGGTGACGTTCTCCAGCACCCCGCGCACGCTGGCTCGCATGGCCACCCACAGCGGCCGCAGGGCCTCAGCCGCTCCCGGGTAGCTGAGGTCCTGCGGTCGCTCGCCGCGCACCGTGGCCAGTGGACCGTCCACGGCGCGCACCACGTCGGCCACGCTGATGTCCTTGGCGGGCATACCGAGGCGGTACCCGCCGTCCACGCCGCGCCGGCTGGCCACGATGCCCGCTCGCCGCAGGTCGCAGAGGATGGTCTGGAGGAACTTCTGGGGGATGTCCTGGGCCTGCGCGATCGACTCCGCGTTGCGGTGGGCATCCGGGACCATGGCCAACTCCACCGCTGCCCGCACGGCGTAGTCGGCTCTTGCTGAAACCCGCACCTCCGCATAGTGGACTACTCCGGTCAGGAACGGCACTCCGGAGTGCCGTTTGGCCCCCACGACCGTGCCGCAATGTCCACCCGACTGTGTACTGGCTTGATCCAGACGAGCACCAGAACAGTGGTGGGTCGACCCCCGCGCAGCGCGTCGATCGCCAGGCACCGAGAGGAGTCGAGCAGCGGATGGCCAACCCGATGACGGCTGCTCCCGGCCGCCCGCACCGGTCCGCCGATCGGGAGCCCGCGCCGGCCGGCGGACCGGTCCGGGTACCCGTGGCCCGATCGTCCGGCGGCGCGGGCAGGAGCATCGGGGAGTTCCGCACCGTACGGGCCGGGCCCGTCCGGACCGGTGGCCGGCACCGGCGCACACCGGCGGTGCCCGAGCGGCCGCTCGGCCGGCGGATCCTGCTCGTCGTCGGGATCGTCGCGGTGGCGGTGAACCTGCGCTGCGCGGTGACCAGCCTGGGTGCGGTGCTCGGCGAGGTGACCCGGGCCTGGGGCTTCTCCGGGCTGCTCGCCGGGCTGCTCACCGCGTTGCCCGTCGCGACCTTCGCCGTGGTCGGTGCCGCGGCGCCCGCGCTGTCCCGGCGATGGGGGCCGGAGCGACTGGTCGCCGCCGCGATGCTCGCCGCCGCCGCGGGATTGACGCTGCGCGCCCTGACCGGGTCGGCCGTGCTGTTCCTGGCCGGCAGCGCGCTGGCCCTGGCCGGCTCGGCGATCGGCAACGTGCTGATGCCGACGCTGGTCAAGCGGTACTTCCCGGAACGCATCGGTGCGATGACCGCGCTCTACACCACGGCGCTCGCGGTCGGCATGACCGGCGGCGCCGCGCTCACCGGGCCGGCCGAGCGGGCGTTCGGCGGGGACTGGCGGGTCGGGTTGGGCGTCTGGGCCGGGCTGGCGCTGGTGGCCGCGCCACCGTGGCTGGCCCTGGCCGGGTTCGCCGGGCGGAGGACCGGGTCCACGGGGGCTGGTGAGGCCGGGGGTGGCGGGGCCGGGGTCGGCGGGGTCCGGGTTGGTCCGGAGAGTGCCGGCGGAAGCGCACCGAAGCCCGCGCTGCACCGCGCCAGCTTGGCGCGCGCCCTGACGCTGTTCTTCGGCTGCCAGTCACTCAATGCGTACGTGGTGCTCGGCTGGCTGCCGTCCGTACTGATCGATGCCGGCCGCGACACCCGCTCGGCGAGTCTGTCGTTGGCCCTGGTCAGCGCGATGTCGGTACCCATGTCGATCGCACTGCCGGCGATCGCCGGGCGCCGCGTGGACCAGCGTGGCCTCGTGGTGCTGACCACGGTCTGTTACGCCGGCGGGTACCTCGGCCTGCTCGTCGCGCCGGCCGCGCTCGGTTGGCTCAGCGCCGCGCTGCTCGGTGCCGGCAACGGTGCGTTCCCGCTGGCGGTCACCCTGATCGGGCTGCGCACCCGACGCCCGGAGATGACCACGGCGCTGTCCGGGCTGGTACAGAGCGGGGGCTATCTGCTGGCGGTGGTCGGGCCGCTCCTGGTGGGCGTCCTGCACCAGGTCAGTGGCGGGTGGCGGGTGCCGTTGCTGGTGGTGCTGGGCACGCTGGTGCCGCAGCTGGTCAGTGGCCTTCGCGCGGCCCGGCCCGGCACCGTCGAGGCCGAGCTGCTCAGTCGGTGAGGCGGCGCAGCAGCGGCTCGATCCGGTAGCCGACCAGCTCGCGCATCACCAGGGCGGTGTCGGTGCGCTCCACCCACGGGATGGCCAGGATCTGCCCGGCGATCCGGTACAGGTCGTCGGCGTCGCGCGCCACCACGTGCACCAGCAGGTCGGTCTGTCCGGTCACGCCCTGTACCTGGAGTACCTCGGGGATGTCGGCCAGCGCGGCGCCGGCGTCGTCCAGGCCCCGCTGGGTGACCCGGGTCGTCACGTACGCGGTGAGCGGGTAGCCCAGCGCGGCGGGGTCGATGCGCCGCTCGAACGAGTCGAGCGCGCCGCGCTCGTCGAGCCGCGCCAGCCGGGCCTGCACGGTGTTGCGGGACAGCCCGAGCCGCTCGGCCAGCGCGACCGTGGTCGCCCGGGGTTCCTCGGTCAGTGCGAGCAGAAGTCGGGCGTCCACAGCGTCGGCGCGGTGTGTGCTGGGCACGGTGCTCACTTCCGATCCGGCGCAACTGGGCACCGTCGCGCGTTTTGCTCATTATGATCTTGATAGGTTGAGCAATTCTGAGTGTAGTGCTGCAATAGGCGTACGTTCTGCACGCTCCGCGCATGAGGCGGTCGACCGGCCGGAACCTGGCCACGACTACCGTGCGGCAGCGCGCCGGCCCGCGCGGACACCCCCGCCACCCGGCGCACCACCCGCCGCCCCAGAGGCGCGCACGGCCGCACCCGAGAAGGACCCATGACCAGCACTGTCCCGGCTGCCACCAACGCAAGCCCGCCCGGCGTTCTGGACGAGATCGAGCGGCGGGTGCTGTGGCTGTCCAGCTCGATCGTGCACCACGCCAACCGGGTCCGGCCCAACCCGTCCGGGCTGAAGGTCGGCGGCCACCAGGCCTCCTGCGCCTCGATGGTGTCGATCATGACCTCGCTGTGGTTCCGGCATCTCGCGCCGGGGGACCGGGTGTCGGTCAAGCCGCACGCCTCGCCGGTACTGCACGCGATCAACTATCTGCTCGGCGAGCTCGACGAGTCGTACCTGACCACGCTGCGCGAGTTCGGCGGGCTGCAGAGCTACCCCAGCCGGTCCAAGGACCCCGATCCGGTGGACTACTCGACGGGTTCGGTCGGCATCGGCGCGACCGCCCCGATCTGGGGTGCGCTGTCCCGGCGGTACCTGCGCTCCACCGTGGACGCCTCGATCGGCGGCGGCCGGCAGTTCTCGCTGGTCGGGGACGCCGAGCTGGACGAGGGCGCGATCTGGGAGGCGATCCTGGACCCGGCCGTCGCGGAGCTCGGCGAGATCGTCTGGATCGTCGACCTGAACCGGCAGTCGCTGGACCGGGTGGTCCCCAACATCGCCGCCGAGCGGTTGCAGGGCATGTTCGCGGCGGCCGGCTGGCAGGTCATCCCGCTGAAGTACGGCGGCCTGCTGCAGAGTCTGTTCGCCCGCCCCGGCGGGGCGCAGCTGCGCGCCCGGATCGACCGGATGAGCAACCCGGAGTACCAGCGGCTGCTGCGCTGCACCGCCGAGGAGCTGCGTCGCCGGCTACCGGGAGAGGGCGACGAACGGGCGGAGGTCGCCGCGCTGATCGCCGACCTGGACGACGCCACCCTGCTGGAGGCCGTCCGCAACCTGGGCGGGCACGACCTCGACGCCCTGGACCACGCCTTCGGGCAGATCGACGACAGCCGCCCCACGGTGATGTTCGCCTACACCGTCAAGGGCTACCGGCTGCCCGTCCAGGGGCACCCGCAGAACCACTCGTCGCTGCTCACCGACGCCCAGATGCGCACCCTGGCCGGCGAGGTCGGCATCGACCCGGCGCGGCCGTGGCAGCGGTTCGGTGCCGATACGGCGGCGGGACAGACCTGCGCAGAGGTGGCCCAGCGGCTGCGCAGGGACCCGGCCGAGGAACTCGCGCCGCCGGAGCTGCCCACCGACATCGGCCGCCCGGCGCCGCACGGCGTGGCCACCACGCAGGCCGCGCTCGGCCGGGTGCTGCTGGACCTGACCCGCTCCGCGCCCGACGCCGCCCGGCGGGTGGTCACGGTCAGCCCGGACGTCAGCTCCACCACCAACCTGGGCGGCTGGGTGAACAAGGTCGGGGTCTGGTCGGCGACCGAGCGGCGGGACTGGTTCGCCGACGACGCCGAGACGATCCTGCACTGGCGGGAGGCCCCGGCCGGGCAGCACATCGAGCTGGGTATCGCGGAGACGAACCTGGTCGGGCTGCTCGGGGAGCTCGGCGCGACCTGGAGCCGGTGGGGACAGCCGCTGCTGCCGATCGGGGTGATGTACGACCCGTTCGTCGAGCGTGCGCTGGAACCGTGGTCGTTCGGCATCTACGCCGGCGGCCAGTCGATCCTGGTCGGCACGCCGTCCGGGGTGACCCTGGCGCCGGAGGGCGGCGCGCACCAGTCGATCACCACGCCGTCCATCGGCCTCGAACAGCCCGGCTGCGTGAGCTACGAGCCGGCGTTCGCCATCGATGTGGAGTGGACGCTGCTGGAGTCGTTGGCCAAGCTGGGCCGCCCGGACGGCACCTCGGCATACCTGCGGCTGTCCACCCGCCCGGTCGACCAGTCGCTGGCCGCCGTGCCCACCGATCCGGCCGCCAGGGAGCGTCGGCGGCGCCAGGTGGTGGCCGGGGCGTACCCGCTGCGGCTGCGGGACGGCGCGGTGGTCACCATCGCGGCGATGGGTGCGATGGTCACCGAGGCACTGGAGGCCGCCGACCGGCTCGGGCAGGTCGGCGTCGTGGCCGACGTGGTGTGCGTGACCAGTCCGGATCTGCTGTTCCGGGCACTGCGCGCCAGGCAGGGGCGGCAGGAGGGGTCGAGCTGGATCCTGGAGCAGGTGTTCCCGGCCCGCCGCGCGACGCCGCTGGTCACCCTCCTGGACGGGCACCCGCACACGTTGGCCTTCCTGGCCGCGGTGCACGGGGTGCCGAGCGCACTGCTCGGGGTGTCCGGGTACGGCCAGTCCGGGTCGCTGGCCGAGGTGTACCGCTACCACGGCATCGACTCGGACGCGGTGGTGCGCGCCGCGCTCGACCTGGCCGAGTAACGTCGCTGACCTGGGGTTTCGGCGCGCGGTGAGCTGGTGTGATCTGATGATTCTGTGACGCGTGGTGCCGGAGACGATCGACAGCTCATCGCCGACCTGGTTCTCTCCGGGGGAGGGGTGAAGGGTATCGCGCTGGCCGGCGCGGTCGCGGCGCTGAACGACGCCGGCTACCGACCCTGGCGGGTCTCAGGCACCTCAGCCGGCGCGATCGTCGGGGCGCTGGTCGCTGCCGGGCTGGCCGGCGATGCGCTGACCGAGGCGGCGATGCGACTGGACTACGCGAAGTTCGCCGACTCGGTGCCGCTGGACCGGGTCCCGCTGATCGGCGCGGGGCTGGCGCTGTTCGGCGACGACGGCCTGTACCGAGGCGACTACGCCCGCGAGTGGGTGGCCGGTGAGCTGGCCGGACTGGGCGTGCACACCTTCGGCGACCTGGCGCTCGACGACCCGCAGCTGCCGCCGTCCCGGCGGTACAAGCTGGTGGTGACCTGCGCCGACATCACTCTCGGCCGGTTGATCCGGCTGCCCTGGGACTTCGAGCCGGTCTACGGGCTGGACCCGAACGAGCAGTCGGTAGCCGATGCGGTCCGTGCCTCGATGTCCATCCCGCTGCTGTTCCGCCCGATGAAGCTGACCAACCCGATGACCGGGGTCGAGTCGACGCTCGTCGACGGCGGCGTGGTGTCCAACTTCCCGATCGACTCGCTGGACCGCACCGACGGCAAGCTGCCGCGCTGGCCGACGTTCGGCGTCACGCTCCTGCCGGACATCCCCGGCCCGGACGGCACGCTGCTGCCGCGCTGGCTCAACCAGATCCTGCCGGCGCCGGTGCACGTGCTGGAGGGGGTCATCACCACCGCGCTGGTCGGGCGGGACCAGGCCAACCAGCACAAGCCGTGGGTGCAGGCGCGAACGATCGAGGTGAGCTCGGACTCGGTGGGCTTCACCCAGTTCTCGCTGACCGACGCGCAGATCCGTGAGCTGCACGACGACGGGTACTCCGCCGCCGAGCAGTTCCTGACGACGTGGGACTGGCAGGACTACCTGCGCCGGTTCCGCCGCCACCCGAGCTGAGCGCGCAGCCCCGCTGGGCCGTGCCCGCGCGGCGAGCGCTGAGAATCGTCGGAGTGCAACCACTGGCTGGCTTTATTCGGTGAGCGGTCGACAGAACTGGCGAGAGGAACGGTGTCGCCGCCCGGCGCGTCCGGTCCCTCGTTCGGCAGAATTCCCCCGCACATCGAATGGCGATCATCGCGCCGGGCCGATGGAATCTAATCCGAACTGCTCCCCAGCAGCTGGACGCCATGGGAACCAGGCGGGAACGTCCAGGGCGTGCGGCGGGGGTGGATCGGGTGGCTGTGCGCCCGATCCCCCCGCCGGCGAGATGGGGGAGCGCTTCGACTCGATCTAGCGAGCCAAGTAAAGGCCGGAGCCACCATCCCCCGAGACGGCGACTCCGGCGCGCAACCACCTGTCCGCTCCCCAGCGACATGTGGTAGGTCTCTAGGTCCTAATTCTGCTCCGCGATCGGCCCGAATAGACGAGTTCGCCCGATCAATCACTCGAACGGGCGTGTCAAGAAGCCACGCCGGACAACGCCAGCTTACTTACAGCTGAACTCGAGCGGCTCTTGAGGTGAGTTTGCCGTCCGACAGGGGGACTTTCAGCGTGCCGCGCGCGTCGTTGGAGTGCCGTGATGGTAGCCGTCTCGGGTCGGCCCGAGCACCTCGCGGATGGAGGGGGCAGCGCTGGGGTGTCCGGGACCACTGGGGTGGCCCGTTGAATGGCCCGCCGAGATGATCACTGACTGAGTTCGATGAGCTACGGAGGGTGGCGGACCTAGCCGGTGCGGACGGCTGCCCGGCCGGGGTCGGCGGCCGAGGGGATCCTCCGGGCAGCCGCGGCGTCGACCGCCGAAACGGTGTTGCTCGGCGGCTTCGCCTGGCAACACGCAATGGCTTCGTCTCAGTGCGTTCAATTGCAGGAAATATTCGCCGAACTGATCATAGTTCAATTCGGTGTTATTTTCAGGGATGAGTGGTTTTCGGGGGCGAATAGTATTTCGTGCGCGGACGAGCCGATAGTGCCAGCCTTCCCCGCCGCGTCGATCCGGCCTCCCCCAGTCCGGGATGGTGTGCGGTGGTGTGATCCATCGCGCACATCTGGGCCCGAAATGTGCGCGATGGCTCACATCGGTTTGAAGCGTCCCCCGGCAGAGCCGGGGGAGCACCTCGGACGACTTCCAGGGTTTGGGTCACCGGCCCGGTAAGCCAGGGCCACCGGCCCGGTAAGCGAGGGCCACCGACTCGGTAGCCCCCGCTGGGCAGCTGCCTCAGGGCTGGCAGCCGGCGCCGGCTCCGCTCGCCCGGCCGATCCCGAACGGGTCGAGGTCGCGCGGGTCCGGGGTCGGCGCC
>DASYLM010000222.1:0-23349 GCA_036009565.1 Pseudonocardia sp.
GGACCGCAAGGCAGGCAAGCAACGCCTGTACGGCCTTGACGCCCGCGGGCTGCGACCGGTTCACGAGTGGACCGGCGGGTTCGAGCGGTTCTGGAACGAGAGCTTCGACCGGCTGGACGAGTACGTGCAGGACCTCAAGCAGGCAAGGCAGGAGGAGTAGCTGATGAGCGCGACGGGACGAGGAGCGCCGGCGCAGTCCGCGACGGCCGACCGCGAGATCGTGATCTCGCGGGTCATCGACGCACCACGGGAGGTGGTGTTCGAGGCGTTCACCGAGGTGCGGCACCTGTCGCGGTGGTGGGGGCCGGAGGGGTTCACCACCACCACGCGGGCGTTCGAGTTCCGCGTCGGCGGGGAGTGGGACTTCGTGATGCACGGACCGGACGGGACGGACTACCAGGAGTGGATCTCCTGGACCGAGATCGCCCCGCCGGAGCGGATCGCGCTGCTGCACGGTGAGTCCCGCGGCGACCCGAACGCCTTCGAGTCGGTCTTGACGTTCGCGCCCGACGGCGCGGCGACCCGGATCGAGATGCGCACGGTGTTCCCCACCAAGGAGCTGCGCGACGAGGCGGTCGAGAAGTACCACGCGATCGAGGGCGGCCAGCAGACCCTGAGCAACCTGGCTGCCTACGTGACCGAACAGCACGGGTGAGAGCGCGATCGTGAACTCGTCGATCAGGCCGGCGTTCAGGTACTCCAAGGATCGTTGCGCCGCCGCCCGCGATGCGGACGTAAGCCGGTCCGCACGGAGCCGACGCAGCGGGCGACCCACCTGACCTACGCAGTCCGGGAGCGTGCATAGCTGGTCTGTGCATAGCTGGACTGTGCATAGTTGGACTCAGTTGGCCTAGGTCGCGAAGCCGGGCCCCGGCTCCGGGGTGACGTTGTGCGCGGTGATCTCCTCGCCGCAGTGCCGGCAGGCCAGGAACGCCTCGGCGGGCTCTCCGCAGCTGTGGTGGCGCAGCACGATCGGCGGGCCGGCAGGGCCGGCCAGGTAGCTGTCGCCCCAGCGCATCAGTACCACGATCGCCGGGTAGAGGTCCTGCCCGGCGCGGGTCAGCCGGTACTCGTGGCGGTCCGGGTCGGTCGCGTAGCGGACCCGGTCCAGCAGCCCGGCCTCGACCAGGGTGCGCAGCCGGGCGGACAGGGTGGGCCGGGGGATGGCCAGGTTGCGGGCCAGCTGCCCGTAGCGGCGCACGCCGAAGAACGCCTCCCGCAGGATCAGCAGCGTCCACTTCTCCCCGACCAGGTCCAGCGCGCGCCCCACCGACTCCCCGTCGAACCGATGCCGGAGCTCGTCCCCGACCGTCATCGCGGCACTCTCGTCGCCGGCCGTCACCGGGCCGGCTCCGCGCCCGGGACGCCCGCGCCCGGCACGCCCACGCCCGCTCGCGCCGCGCCCGGCACGCCGGCGCCCACCAGCGGGGCCAGCGCGGCGAGCAGGTTGGCCCCGGCCGGGTCCGCGGCGGTCGCCGGGACCACACCGACGTGGTCGGCGCCGGCCCGGTGGTAGGCCGCGATCCGGTCGGCGATCCGGGACGCCGGGCCGAGCAGACCCACGGCGTCGAACAGCTCGGCCGGGATCTGCCCGGCCAGCTCGCCGCGCGGCGCACCGGCCCTGGCCCGCGCCACCAGCTCGCCGTGGCCGAGCTCGGCGAACATCTCGCCGTAGCCGGGCGGGGCCAGGTAGACCGTGAGCTGCCCGGCCAGCTGGCGCAGCGTGGCCGCGTCCAGCTCGAGCGCGGCGGGCACCCAGACCGCGAGCCGCGGCGCCGGGCGGCCGACCGCGCCGGCGAACGCGTCGACCTGGGCGCGCACCCTGGCCACCTGCGCCGGCGTCACCAGGTTCAGCACGACCTGGTCGGCCTCCTCGGCGGCCACCCTGGTCATCGCCGGCCCGAACGCGGCCACCGTGACCGGTGTGTCGGGCACCGGGGAGCGCAGCCGGAAGCCGTGCGCGCGCACCTGGCTCCCGTCGAAGTCGGCGCGCTGACCTGCCAGGACGGGACGCAGCGCACGGACGAACTCCCGCATCCGGGTGGCCGGCGCGGCCCACCGCCGGTCGTGCCAGCCGGTCACGATGGCCGGGCTGGACGCGCCGAGCGCGATGTCGACAGCCCGGCCGGTCCGTGTGGCCCCGGTCAGCGTCGCCACCGAGGACAGCCCGAGCGCGACCGCGACCGGACCGCGCACCCCGGCGGCCAGCGGGCCGATCCGCAGCGGGATCCGCTCGGTGGCCAGGCCGACCGCGGTGGCCAGTGCGAACGCGTCGAAGGTGGCCATCTCGCCGATCCACAGGGCGGCGAACGCGTGCCGGTCCGCCTGGACCGCGATGGCCACCGCCTCGGTGTCCGGGCGGTCCAGCCAGAACGGCGTGACCACACCGACCTCGGCGGAGCCCGAGGCGCCGCCGGAGGGCCCGGCGGTAGAAGGCCGGCTCACAGCTGCTCGGTCCGCGCCGGCAGGCCGAGCAGCAGCCGCCCGAGCAACTCGTAGGTCGCCGGGTTGACCTGGAAGTGCGCGGTCGCGGTGTGCGCGTCCCGGAACCGGCGCTGCAGCGGAGAGCTCTGATAGATGGCCGAGCCGCCGCCCAGGTCGTACATCGAGGCGACCACCTCGGCCGAGGTCCGGGTGGCGTGGGTGGCGGCCAGCCGCAGTGCCACCCGTGCGGCCTCCGACACCGGCCCGGGCGCCGGTTCGGACGCCGGTTCGGACGCCGGTTCGGACGTGGAGGCCTCCCGCCAGGCGTCGTCGACCGCCGCGTAGAGGAACCCGCGGGCGGCCCGCAGCGACGCCTCGGCGGCGGCCACCCCGGCCTGCACCTGGGACCGCTCGGCGAGCGTGCGGCTGGAGCCGAGGGTGCGCTTGCCACCGGCCAGCTCGAGCAGCTCGTCGACCGCGCCCCGGGCATTGCCCAGTGCGGCGACCGCGATGGACAGCGCGAAGAACCCGAAGACGGGGAACCGGTACAGCGGGTCCGCCCCGGCCGGCGGCCCGTCCAGCACCGACAGGATGCGGTGCTCCGGCACGAACACCTCGGTCGCGACGCTGTCGTGGCTGCCGGTGCCGCGCAGCCCGGAGGTGTGCCAGGTGTCCAGGACCCGCAGCTCGGCGGTGGGGATCGCGAGCACCCGCAAGGCCGGCTGTTGCGCCGCGGCGGCGGGCGGCGCCAGTACGCAGCCGGCGAACAGCCAGTCGGAGTGCGAGATCGCGCTGCAGAACGGCCACTGGCCGGACACGACCACCCCGCCGTCGACCGGCCGCGCCGCACCGCGGGGCGCCCACACCCCGGCGGCCACCGAGCGCGGGTCGCCGAACACCTCGGTGGCGCCCTTCTCCGGCAGGTAGGCGGACAGCAGGCTGCTGGTGGCGTTGATCGACACGCACCAGCCGGCCGAGGCATCCCCCCTGGCCACCGTCTCGGCGCAGCGCAGGATCACCCCGGGCGAGGGCTGCCGGCCACCGAACCGCGGCAACACCGCGGGCCGCAGCAGCCCCGCTTCACGCAGCGAGTCGACCAGCTCCGGGGCCAGCGAGCGCCGTTCCTCGGTGACCTCGGCGAGTGAGCGGGCCAGCGCCGAGGCCTGCTCCGCCGCCCGGTCGAGGTCGGCGAACTCCACGTCGGCGGCGAGTGTCTCCATGACGGCGGGGCCCTTCGGTTCACATTCTTTACTGGTAAAGAATTCTTACTGCAGTGGCGCACCGGGCGTCAACCGTTGTCGGAGACCGACCAGATTCTGCGCGGTTATGCTCCCCCGGTACCCGCCCCACCTCCGGAAAGCCATGACAGCGAACCCCACCAGCACCGATCCGCCGGCACTGCCGTGGGCCCGCTTCGACGACCTGGTGGCCGACCGGGCACTGCGCTTCCCGGCGCCGCACCGGGTACTCGCCGCCACCCGCCCGGACGAGGTCGCCGCGGTACTGGCCGAGGTCGACCGGGCCACCCGGGACGGCTGCTGGGCGTTCGGCTACGTCGGCTACGAGGCCGCCGGGGGGCTGGACGACCGGCTGGTCACCCACCAGCCGGCGGTGGACGGGCCGCCCCTGGTCTGGTTCGGGCTCTGCGCCGAACCCCGGCGGGTCCCGGTGGTCACCCCGGCGGCGGACCCGGGGACATCCCTGACCCGGTGGCGGCCGGGTTGGACGCCCGCCGCGCACCGGGCCGGCGTGGAGCGGGTCCGCGCGCACATCGCGGCCGGCGAGACCTACCAGTGCAACCTCACGGTGCGGATGCGCGGACAGGTCGACCGGGACCCCGAGCTGCTCTACGCCGACCTCGCGCCACGCCAGCGCGGGGCCTACTCCGCCTACCTGGACCTCGGCGGCTTCGCGGTGGCCAGTGCCAGCCCGGAGCTGTTCTTCAGCTGGCGCGGCGACGAGCTGACCACCCGGCCGATGAAAGGCACCGCGCGCCGGGGCCGGCACCTCGCCGAGGACCGCGCCCAGGCAGAGCTGCTGCGCACCAGCCCCAAGGAGCGCGCCGAGAACATCATGATCGTCGACCTGATGCGCAACGATCTGGCCCGGATCGCCCGCACCGGCGGCGTCTCGGTGCGCTCGCTGTGTGCGCTGGAGCGGTACCCGACCGTGCTGCAGCTGACCTCCGAGGTGACCGCGCGGCTGCGCCCGGAGATCGACCTGGTGGACGTGTTCCGCGCGCTGTTCCCGTGCGGCTCCATCACCGGTGCGCCGAAGGCGCGCACCATGGCGCTGATCCGCGAGCTCGAGGACGGGCCGCGCGGCGTCTACTGCGGCGCGATCGGCTGGGTCGGCCCGCCCGAGGCGCCGACCAGGGCCAGGTTCAGCGTGGCGATCCGCACCGCCGTGGTGGACCGGGCCACCGGCGCGGCGGTCTACGGCACCGGCGGCGGCATCACCTGGTCCTCCGACGCCGAGGCCGAGCACGCCGAGCTGCTGGTGAAGGCGGCGGTGCTGAACCGGCGGCCGGCCGAGTTCCACCTGTTCGAGACGATGGGCCACGCGCCGGACACCGGCATCCGCAACCTGGACGGGCACCTGCGCCGGCTCGGCCGCTCGGCGGAGTACTTCCGGTTCCCGCTCGACCTCGACAGGGCGCGGGCACGCCTGCGGGACGAGGTGGCCGGCCTCGGTGAGGCGCTGGTCCGGCTGCGGCTGCACCCCTCCGGCGCCGTCGAGGTGGAGAGCGCGCCACTGCCGCCCGCGCTGGGCCGCCCGGTCCGGCTGGCGCTGGACCTCGAACCGGTGGACTCCGCAACGTTCTGGCCGTACCACAAGACCAGCCGCCGGGAGCCCTACACGGCGCGCGCCCGGCGCCACCCGGATGCCGACGACGCGGTCCTGTGCAACGAGCGCGGCGAGCTGACCGAGGCCACGATCGCCAATCTGGCGGTACACCTGGACGGGCGCTGGTGGACCCCGCCGCTGTCCGCCGGCTGCCTGCCCGGCGTCGAGCGGGAACGGCTGGTCGCCGCCGGCGAGCTCGGCGAGCGGGTGCTGCGGCCCGCCGACCTGGACCGGGCCGACGGGCTGGCGGTGCTCAGCTCACTGCGCGGCTGGCGGCCGGCGGTGCTGGTCGGTGCTGACGCCGGCCAGCACCGAGCCGGCGCCGGCACCGCGCCGGCACCGCGGTGAGCTGGTCAGCGGCGGCTACTTGGCGGCCTGCACCGCCTGGCGCAGCGCCGCGTCGGTGTTGTCGATCTGCTTGCCGTTGACCTCGACCGTCGGGGTGGCGTTGATGCCCGCCTTCGACGCGGCGTCGGTCAGCGCGGCGGTCCAGCCGGCGAACGTGTTGTCCGTGACGCACTTGGCGAAGTCGCCCCCGGCGCCGGCCTGCTGGCCCAGCGAGATCAGTTGGCTCTCCGGCAGGCCGTCGCCACCTTCCGGCGGCTGGTTGGCGTAGAGCAGCTTGACATACTTCGCGAACACCTCGGTCCCGGACTGCGCCGCGCAACCGGACGCGGACGACGCCCTGGTGGAGTACTTGGTCGTGGAGGACTGGTCCAGGAACGCGAGCGGGTGGTAGAGCTCCTTCGCCGCGCCACTGGCGATGAAGCCGTCGATGGTAGCGCCGGACTGCTGCTCGTAGGCCCGGCAGACCGGGCACTGGAAGTCCAGGTAGATGTCGATGCTGGCCGGCGCGCTGGCCTGCCCCACCAACACCCCGCTGGCGGTGGCGTTGACCGGCACCGCCCCCGAGTTGGACTGGTGCTGGGTGCGGTAGACGCCGAACCCGACCACCCCCGCGAACAGCAGCACCACGACGATGCCGACGATCGCCACCAGGGACGGCCCGCGCCGGGCGGTCACCACCGACCGGGTGTTCCGGCCGGTCTTCTTGGACATCATCGCCCGTTCTCCTCTCGCCTGCCGGCGAGCATGCCATCCACCGAGAACGGGCCGACCGGCCACCTCGCCAACAGCAGCGCGACCACCAGCAGGGCGGCGTCGCGGGTCAGCTCCAGGCCGTAGGTGGGCCGTACGCCGGCGGCCAGCGTACCGCCGCCGCCGAAGCAGCCGCAGTCGATCTGCAGGCCGCGGACCCAGGCGGAGGCGATACCCGCCATGTACACCACCATCAGCAGCGCGGACACCACCGCGCAGGCCCGCACACCGGCACCGACCAGCAACAACACCCCGAGTACCAGCTCCACCACCGGCAGCCCGGCGCCGGCCATCTGGGCGGCGAGCTCCGGCAGCAGCCGGTACGCGCGCACCGCCCGGACCGAGGCGTCCAGGTCGGTGATCTTGCTGAGTCCGGCGGCGATCCACACCGCGGCCAGCACCAGCCGACCCAGGGTGGACAGCCAGCTCCAGGCCGGTTTTCTCGCTACTAAGGCAGTTCCCACGGCAGTCATTGTCTTCAACAGTCGCTCACGGGGTACGCACCGGTTCCCGAACCGGGCCCAACCGACCCGAATTACGGCCTGGCCCGCTGTCAGGAAGCTCTCAGGAAGAAGGTCAGCGCGCGGCGTCCATGAGTTCAGCGCGCGGCGTCCATGAGGTGGTGCAGCAGGAGCAGTTGGGTGATGGCGAGCGGTTCGCTGCGGCCGTCCGCGCCCAACCGGCCGAGGCACTCCGGTGTCTCGCTGCCCGGTTCGCCGATCGAGGCCCAGATCGCCTCCTGCACCGCCGCGCTCCCTTCCCGGGGGACGTAGCCGTGGATGTGCAGGGTGTCCACCGGGCGCCCGTCGGTGTCCCTGGTCAGCTTGAGGTGCATGGTCCGGTGTGGGCCGGGCCGCAGCGCCTCGGACAGGTCGGGGTGCCGGATCGTCGGGCGCAGCATCAGCTCGGCCGACAGCGGGGTGTCGGCCGGGTCCTGTCGGCTGGCGATCGGACCGAACCGCACGACCACGTCGGCGTGCTGGCGCTGAGGCCGGATGAACGCCTCGGACTCCGGCTCGCGCACGGCCAACTCGGCGAGCACCTGCTCCCGGGTGTAGCCGCGCTTGGCAGTGTCGCGGCGCACCTTCCACTCCCGCCGCGTCGGCTCCGGCGGGTCCAGGAACACCGTCACGTCGAAGCAGGCCCTGGCCAGCTTGGTGTACAGCGGGAAGAGCCCCTCCACGATCACGAAGTCGTTCGGCTCGACCAGCTCCGGGCGGCCGAGCTGCCCGGTGGAGTGGTCGTAGACCGGCTTCAGGACCGGCTGACCGCTGGCGAGCAGCTGCAGGTGCTGCTCCATGATCTCGATGTAGTTGCACTCCGGGTGCAGCGCGGTGAACGGCAGCGCCCTGCGCTCGGTCCGGTCGTAGCGGTGGTAGTCGTCGGTGCACAGTGACACGCACCGCTCGGGCCCGAGCACCTGCACCAGGCCGGCGGTGAGCGTGGTCTTGCCGGCGGCGCTGTCCCCGGCGATCGCCAGCAGCACCGGTCGCCGCCGCGCCGGCCGCTCGCCCGCGCGGTTGATCCGCAGCCTCTTGTCAGGCACCGATTACACCTCCCGGTGGTGAAGGCCCCGACGCTACGGTCGGCGGGCCCGACCCCGTCTCCCCCGCTGCGGGGTAATGCCGGGGCAAACCGCGGCTGGCCCGGCCGAAATGGCTCTATCGTCGTGACCTATGTCTGCGTCGCCCACAGGGTCACCGGCCGGCCCTCGGTCGAGTGGGCCCCTGCGCATCGTGCTGGTCGACGACCACGAGATGGTGGTGGCCGGCCTCAAGGCGATGCTGGCCCCGTTCCGCGGCCGGGTGCGCGTGGTGGGCGAGGCGATCGGTGCCGACGAGGCGGTCGGCGTCGTCGGCGGGCTGACCCCGGACATCGTGCTCTGCGACGTGCGCATGCAGGGTGCCAGCGGCCTGGACCTGTGCCGCACGCTGCGCACCCGGGACGCGAACTGCAAGGTGGTGCTGCTGTCGGTCTACGACGACGAGCAGTACCTGTTCCAGGCGCTGCGCGCGGGCGCCTCCGGCTACCTGCTCAAGAAGATCAGCGGCGACGAGCTGGTGCGCCAGCTCGAACTGGCGCACAGCGGCGTCACGGTGATCGACACCGCGCTGGCCGGCCGCGCGGTGGACACGGCGGCCCGGCTGCAGAGCAACGAGTTCTGGCCGGGTGCCCGGCACGGTCTCACCCACCGGGAGAGCGAGGTGCTCTCGCTGATCGTCACCGGCCTGTCCAACCGGGGCATCGCCACCCGGCTGGTGGTCAGCGACGAGACGATCAAGAGCCACCTGCGGTCCATCTACCGCAAGCTCGGGGTCAGCGACCGGGCCGGCGCGGTGGCCACCGCGCTGCGCGAGGGGATCTACCAGTGACCACCGGGGAACCGGGCTTCGCGCTGCTCGGGTCGGTCGGCTCCCGGCCGGTCCTGGGGCTGGTCGCGCCGGAGCGGGAGAATGCGCTGCTGCTGGCCATCATCGAGGCGGTGTCCAACGGCCCGAAGGTGGAGCCGATGGCGGCCGCGGTGGCCCGGCTGATCACCGACGCCACCGCCACCGACGTGTGCTTCGTGCACGTGCTCGACGACACCGAGCGGTCCCTCACCCTCGCCGGCGCCACGCCCCCGTTCGACCAGCAGGTCGGCCTGATCCAGCTGCCGATCGGGTCCGGTGTCACCGGTTGGGTGGCCAGCCACCACGAGCCGGCGGTCATCGTCGAGCACAAGGAGTCCGACCCGCGCTACGTGCCGATCCCGGCGTTGCGGGGCACCGAGTTCACCTCGATGGCCTCGGTCCCGATGGCCACCGAGCCGGGGGGGCTGGTCGGCGTGCTCAACGTGCACACGGTGGCGCGACGTGAGTTCACCGACCGTGACCTGCGGCTGCTGCTGGTGATCGGGCGGCTGGTGGCCGGCGCACTGCACCAGGCCCGGATGCACCGCCAGCTGGCCGCACGGGAGCGGGCCCACGAGCGGTTCACCGAGCAGGTCATCGCAGCCCAGGAGACCGAGCGGCGCCGCCTCGCCGGCGACATCCACGACGGCATCTCGCAGCGGTTGGTCAGCCTCTCCTACCACCTGGACGCGGTCGGCCACATCCTGCGCGACGACCCGAACGAGGCCGCCGTGCAGCTGCGGGTCGCCAGGGAGCTGGTGGACCTGACGCTGGACGAGGCGCGGATCGCGATCGGCGGGCTGCGGCCGCCGGTGCTGGACGACCTCGGCCTTGCCGGCGGGCTGGCCAGCCTGGCCCGCTCGGTGCCCCAGCTGGAGGTGAGCCTGGACCTCGCCGACGAGCGGCTTCCCGAGCACGTGGAGATCGCGCTGTACCGGATCGCCCAGGAGTGCCTGCAGAACATCACCAAGCACGCCCGCGCGAGCACCGCGTGGGTTCGCTTCGGCACCCACGCGGGCACCGCCCGGCTCGAGGTGTCCGACGACGGTGTGGGGTTCGAGGTCGGCCCGAATCCGGGCACCGGCACCGTCGAGAGCGGTTACGGGGTGCAGTCCATGACCGAACGCGCCGAACTGGTCGGCGGGGAGCTGCGGGTGGTGTCCCGGCCGGGCTCGGGCACCACCATCGTGGCCACCGTCCCGGCCGGCACATAGTGGACTAGACAGTCCAGCCCGCCGGCCGCGCGCCAGGCACGGGGCGCGCCGAGCGCGCGGCCGCGAACATGCACGCTGTTACCGAGCTGCACAACAGACAGGTCGCGAGCCACCAAAACCTGCCTCCTGTGCAGTTCGGTAACAACAAGCCGCAGGACCGGGCTTCGGCAACAGTTAGCCTTTTTGTTAAGAGTTAGCGGGTAACTCTTGATAGACGTGCTAGGGGTCAGCGACCCACCATGAGGCCATGACTGATCGCTGGAACGCCGGGGTCATCCCGTACGCGGAGATGGGCTACTGGCAGCCGGACTACCTGCCCAAGGACACCGACGTGCTGTGCGCGTTCCGGATCACCCCGCAGGACGGGGTGCCCCCGGAGGAGGCCGGCGCCGCCGTGGCCGGTGAGTCGAGTACCGCCACCTGGACCGTGGTCTGGACCGACCGGCTCACCAGCTACGACCACTACCAGGCCAAGTGCTACCGGGTGACCGCCGTTCCCGGCATCCCCGGCCAGTACATCGCGCTGATCGCCTACGAGCTCGACCTGTTCGAGGAGGGCTCGATCGCGAACCTGACGAGCTCGATCATCGGCAACGTCTTCGGCTTCAAGGCGCTCAAGGCACTGCGCCTGGAGGACATGCGCATCCCGACGCACTACGTCAAGACGTTCCAGGGTCCCGCGCACGGCATCGTGATGGAGCGCGAGTGGCTGAACAAGTACGGCCGCCCACTGCTGGGCGCCACCACCAAGCCCAAGCTCGGGCTGTCGGCGCGCAACTACGGCCGGGTGGTCTACGAGGCACTGCGCGGCGGTCTGGACTTCACCAAGGACGACGAGAACATCAACTCGCAGCCGTTCATGCGCTGGCGGGACCGCTTCCTGCACTGCATGGAGGCGGTGCACCGGGCGCAGGCCGAGACCGGCGAGATCAAGGGCCACTACCTCAACGTCACCGCCGCGACGATGGAGGACATGTACGAGCGGGCCGAGGTGGCCAAGGAGATCGGCAGCCTCATCATCATGATCGACCTGACCGTCGGCTACACCGCGATCCAGTCGATGGCGCACTGGGCACGCAAGAACAGCATGCTGCTGCACCTGCACCGGGCCGGTTACGCGACCTGGTCGCGGCAGAAGAACCACGGGGTCAACTTCCGGGTGCTGGCCAAGTGGATGCGCCTGGCCGGCGTCGACCACATCCACGCCGGCACCGTGGTCGGCAAGCTGGAGGGCGACCCGAACGCGATCCGCGGCTACTACGACACGCTGCGCCTGGACCACGTGACCGCCGACCCGGTGAAGGGCCTCTACTTCGACCAGGACTGGGCGTCGATGCCGGGTGTGATGCCGGTGGCCTCCGGCGGCATCCACGCCGGGCAGATCCACCAGCTGCTGCACTACCTCGGCGAGGACGTGGTGCTGCAGTTCGGCGGCGGCACCATCGGCCACCCGATGGGCATCTCGGCCGGCGCCACCGCCAACCGGGTCGCGGTCGAAGCCATGATCAAGGCCCGGAACGAGGGCCGGGACTACCTGGCCGAGGGCAGCGACATCCTCAGGGCGGCCGCCAGGAAGAGCCCCGAGCTCGACGTCGCGCTGGCCACCTGGGGCGACATCACCTTCAACTACGAGTCGACCGACGTCCCGGACGTCGTGGAGACGCCCACCAGCGTCTGAGAGGGCGAGGAAACATGCGCATCACCCAGGGCACCTTCTCCTACCTGCCCGAGCTCACCGACGCCGAGATCACCGCGCAGATCGGTTACTGCCTGGACAACGGCTGGCCGCTGTCGGTCGAGTACACCGACGACCCGCACCCGCGCAACTCCTACTGGGAGATGTGGGGGCTGCCGATGTTCGAGCTGGTCGACCCGGCCGGCGTCCTGCTGGAGCTGGACGCCTGCCGCCGGGCCAACCCGCACGGCTACATCAAGCTCAACGCCTACGACGCGCGGCTCGGCCGGCAGACCACCGCCCTGTCGTTCCTGGTGCAGCGCCCCGCCGAGGAGCCCGGGTTCCGGCTGGAGCGCCAGGAGACGGGCAACCGGACCGTCCGCTACTCCACCCACTCCTACGCCACCGAGCGGCCGGCCGGCGAGCGCTACCCGAGGGGCTGAGGTGACCCGCCCAGCACCCACCGCCGAGCGCGCGTCCTTCGGGATGCGCCGCCCGGTCGGTGTACCGGAGCCCGCCGAGCCGGCTCCCGAGCTACTGCCCGCCGACACCCTGGTCGACCTCGCGCGGGCCCGCCGCGACGCCGGTGTCGACCAGGTCCTCGGAACGCTGGACCGGGAGCTGGTCGGGTTGGCGCCGGTGAAGACCCGCCTCGCCGAGATCGCCGCGCTGCTGCTGGTGGACCGCACCCGGGCACGGTTCGGGGTGGCCACGCCGGCGCCGACGCTGCACATGTGCTTCACCGGCAACCCCGGCACCGGCAAGACGACCGTGGCGCTGCGGCTGGCCGACCTGCTGCACCGGCTGGGCTACCTGCGCCGGGGTCACCTGGTCTCGGTCACCCGGGACGACCTGGTCGGGCAGTACGTCGGGCACACCGCGCCGAAGACCAAGGACGTGATCAAGCGGGCGATGGGCGGCGTGTTGTTCATCGATGAGGCCTACTACCTGTACAAGGTCGAGAACGAGCGGGACTACGGCGGCGAGGCCATCGAGATCCTGCTGCAGGTGATGGAGAACAACCGGGACGACCTGGTGGTGGTGCTGGCCGGCTACGCCGACCGGATGGACACCTTCTTCGCCGCCAACCCCGGCATGCAGAGCCGGATCGCGCACCACATCACGTTCCCCGACTACAGCGCCGGCGAGCTGGAGCAGATCAGCGAGCTGATGGCGGACGGGCTGGGCTACCGGTTCTCCGCCGAGGCACGCGAGGTACTGGGCCGGTACCTGCGGGCCCGGGTGGGTCAGCCGTGGTTCGCCAACGCGCGCAGTGTGCGCAACGCGGTGGAGCGGGCCCGGCTGCGGCAGGCCCGGCGGCTGCTGGAGCAACCCGACCCCCGGGTGGACCTGGCCGCGTTGACCACACTCGAGGCACCGGATCTTCTGGCCAGCCGGGTATTCCGGGCCGAGCCGGATGGGGAGACCATGAGGCAGTGACCACCAATGCGCGGCTGCGGGCGCTCGTCGAGCTGGCGGACACCGGCTCGGTGCGGGCCGCCGCGCAGCGGCTGGTGGTCACCGAGGCCTCGGTGTCCGCCGCGATCAGCGCGCTGGCCGCCGAGGTCGGCGTGCCGCTGCTGGACCGCGACGGGCGGGGGGTGCGGCTGACCACGGCCGGCCGCCGCTACGTCGACTACGCACGCCGCATCCTGGGCCTGCACGAGGAGGCGCTGGCCGCCGCGCGCAGCGAGGCCGACCCGGAGCACGGCACGCTGCGACTGGCCGCGGTGACCACGGCGGGCGAGCACCTGCTGCCCACCCTGCTCGCGTCGTTCCGCGCCGAGTACCCGGCGGTGGTGCTCGGGTTGGAGGTCGCGCCCCGGGGGGCGGTGTGGCCCAAGCTCGCCTACCACGAGGTGGACCTGGTCGTCGCCGGCCGCCCACCCGATGACGGGCCGATGTGGGTGCGGGCGGTGCGCCCCAACTCGCTGGTGGTGGTCGGGCCGCCGGAGCTGGCCGCCACGTTCGACCCGGCGGCGGCGACCTGGCTGCTCCGCGAGCCCGAATCCGGTATCCGGGCCACCACGACCGCGCTGCTCAGCGCCCTGGAGGTCGACCCGCCGCGGCTCACCCTGGGTTCGCACGGCGCCGTGGTCGCGGCCGCGGTGGCCGGCCTCGGCGTCACCCTGGTGTCCCTGCCGGCGGTGCACGGGCACCTCGAGTCCGGCGCGCTGGTCCAGCTGGCGGTACCGGGCACCCCGCTGCGGCGGCCCTGGCACGTGGTGAGCCAGCCGGCGCCGACCGCCACCACCGAGCTGTTCGTCCGCCACCTGCTGGCACACCGCGAGCTCGGCTGGCGGGCGCGGGGCTCTCCGGGCCCTCCCGGCCCCGGCGACCACTCCCCGCAGCCGACCACCATCGGGGGCCGCCCTGGCGAGGCACCGCCCTGGGGATCAGGATAGAACTCAGGCAACGGAGCCACATCTCGCCATCCAGCTGTTGGGTGGATGATCGTCCTTGCTGGCGGAGCTACGAGAGGTGGTGCCATGGACGGGGTCGCCGATATGGGCGGCACGGGCGGCTGGGGCCCGGTGCACCCGCCGAGCCCGGACGAACCGGTGTTCGCGGAGGCCTGGGAGGGTCGGGCGTTCGCGCTGGCCCTGCTGTCCCTGGGCCGGGTCTCCGGGCGGAACCTGGACGCGTTCCGGCACGCCCTGGAGCGGCTGGACCGCACCGCCTACCTGAGTGACGGCTACTTCGGGCGGTGGCTCAACGCCGCGGAGCTGATGCTCGTCGAGAGTGCCATCCTGGCTCCCGGCGCGGTCGACGCCCGGGCCCGGGGGCTGCGCGGCGAACAGGTCGAGGAGCCGCCGGTACCCGAGCCGAACAAGCCGGACTACGCGGCCACCGGCCCCGGCTCCCTGCGCACCGTGGAGCAGGCACCGGCGTTCGCGGTCGGTGACACGGTGCGCGCGAAGGACATCTCCCCCGCCGGCCACACCCGCCTGCCCGGCTACGTCCGCGGCCACACCGGCGTGGTGGAGATCATCCAGCCGGCCGCGCTGCTGCCCGACACGCACGCCCACTTCCTGGGCGAGAACCCGCAGCACGTCTACTCGGTGCGGTTCGAGTCCCGCGAGCTCTGGGGCACCGGACCGGGCACGGACGCCGAGCCGTTCGCGGTGACCATCGAACTGTTCGAGAGCTACCTGGAGCCCGCGGCAGGAGTCACGACATGAGCAGCGAACCCACCGAGCGGATCCCGGCCGCACTGCGCACCGAGGCGCTCGAGCAACTGCTCACCGAGCGCGGCCTGGTCGACCCGGGCGTGATGGACAAGTTCATCACCAACTACGAGACCAACGTCGGCCCGCTCAACGGCGCCAAGGTGGTCGCCAAGGCGTGGACCGACCCCGAGTACCGCGAGCGGCTGCTCACCGACGGCACCGAGGCGATCAAGGAGCTCGGGTTCACCGGGTCGCAGGGCGAGCACATCGTGGTCGTGGAGAACACCGCGACCACGCACAACGTCATCGTGTGCACGCTGTGCTCGTGCTACCCGTGGCCGGTGCTCGGGCTGCCCCCGTCCTGGTACAAGGACCCGGCCTACCGCGCCCGAGTGGTCAAAGAGCCCCGTACGGTGCTCGCCGAGATGGGCCTGGAGCTGGCCGACGACGTCCAGATCACCGTGCGCGACTCCAGCAGCGAGGTCCGCTGGCTGGTGCTCCCGCAGCGCCCGGCCGGCACCGAGAACCTCCAGGAGGACGCGCTGATCCCGCTGGTGACCCGCGACGCGATGGTCGGCGTGGCCAAGGTGGCTGCCCCGTGACCCCCCGGCCCGACGGCAACGAGCCCGCCGCTCACCAGCCGGAGGCCGGAGCGGGGCTCGTCAGCCCCACCGCGCCGCTGGAGTCGGACGGCCCGGGCGCGCCGCCCCGGTCCAACGGCGAGCTGGTGTTCGCCGAGCCGTGGGAGAGCCGCGCGTTCGGCATGGCGGTCACCCTCTTCGACGCGGGCGCGTTCCGCTGGCCGGACTTCCAGGCGGCCCTGATCGCCCGGATCGCCGCCTGGGAGGCCGCCCCGCCGGCCGGTGAGTGCTGGAGCTACTACCAGCACTGGCTGGGCGCCCTGGAGGACGTGCTGGCCAGCGACGGCACGGTGGCCGCCGGCGAGGTCAGCGACCGGGCCGCCGCACTGGCCCACCGCCCGGCCGGCCACGACCACCGGGATGACGACGGGCACGGGCACGGACACTGAGCGGAGCCAGGAACCGCGGGGCACGGGCACGGCGCTGGGCGCGCACCTAACGTGGACGTCGCGCATCTCGCACCATGCGCGACGTCCACCTGGGAGAAGAGCTCAGTCGTCGACCACGTGCACGGCGGCCTCCTCGGCGGACGCGCCCGCGCCGTCGACGCCGACATCCTCGGCATACGGCTCGTGGTCGCCGGCACCGTCCCCGTTATCGGTCAGCCGGCCGGACCGGGCGTCGCCGACCTCGTCGTCCCGCAGCTCACCGTCGGTGTCGGACTCGTCGCCGATGCCGTCGTCGGCGGCGTCCTCGTCGGCCCAGGACTCCGGGACCTCGCGAGCCAGCCGCCGGTCCAGGCCCTCGCCCTCGGCCTCCTCGCGCGCGGTGGTGCCCCAGTCCTCGACCGCCCACGGCTTCTCCGGCGGTGAGTACCCCTCGTCCAGCGGGTCGTTCGGGCCCCGCCCGTCCAGCGTGTCCAGCCCGTCCAGCTGCTCGAACACGTCGTCGTCGACCTCATCGGGGTCCATCTCGTCCTCCCTCGGTTTCGACCCGGTCGGCACAACCGGTCGGCCGCCGAGCGTATGCCCGATCCGCCCGGACCGGATCCCCGGCTCACCCGGACCGAACCGCCGACCCGCGGCGGGACCGGGTCCTGGGCGGCTGTTCAAAACGTGGCGAAGGCCACCCCACCTGCGCAAGCACAGCGCTTGCTACAGCTAGCACTGTGCCCTATGGTCGTTCTTGTCAGCCAAACCTGACAGCGCGATGTGACAGTGGGATCTGACAACGCGATCTGACAACGCGATCTGACAGCAAGCGTGACAGCAGAGAGCTGGTCGAGCAGGACACGGCGCCCGGGACGGACCGGAGCGATCGGACCGATCTCGGCCCGTCCGACTCGACCGCGGCGCAGGCACGAACAGCCGTCGCGGACACCAGTCCAATCACAGAGAGGTGATCTTCAATGGCTATCCAGCTGCCGACCTCCGCGGACGTCCGCAAGGCCCGTTCGCAGGTCAACAAGGCCGTCAACACCCAGGTCGACGCGGTCCGCCGGCCGGTCCTGGCCTGGCTCGGCGCGACCGACCTGGCGGTCCAGTCGCTGCGCGAACTGCCCGAGGAGCTGCGCACCCGGCTGAGCCGCGACGAGCTCCGCAAGCGCGCCGACGAGGCGGGCGAGCGGGCGCGGGGCACCTACAACGACTGGGCCGAGCGGGGCGAGGGCACCCTCGAGCGCATCCGCACCCAGCCCCAGGTCGCCCGTGCGCTGCGCTCCGTGGAGAGCGCCAACAAGCGTTCCAACTCGCTGGTCGAGAACCTGGTGGACGAGCTGCACGACGTCGGTAGCGAGGTGCTCGAGGCCGTGAGCTTCGAGACTCGCTCCGCCGGCGAGCGCACCGCCCGCCGCACCCAGCGCGTGGCACGGGACACCGCGAAGGCGGTGACCGAGGTGAGCGCCGAGTTCGCCGAGGCGGTCACGGACTCCGCTGATGAGGCCGCGCACAACACGCGCAGCGCCACCCGCAAGGCCGCCAACCGGACCGCGCCGGCCAAGTCGGCGCCGGCCAGGTCGGCACCGGCGGAGCAGGCGAAGACGAACAACGGCGCGCGCCGCACGGCCGCGGGCAAGTAAGCGAATCGCCTGACGGACCCTCGGTAGGTCCGACCCCCGGAGTCCCGGAGCAGAGTCTGCTCCGGGACTCCGTCGCGATCTCCAGCGGCGCGCGGTCTGCCGGCCGCCCGGATCAGGGTGTTATGTCGTCGGAGTTCCGGCCGACCCGGGCGGCGCGGCGGCCAGCTCGGTCCGGCGCCGCCGGTACTCGGCCAACCACTCGGCCCGGTCGGCGAAGTTCCAGCTGGTCGGCGGGCCGTCGGTCGGGGCCACCTCCAGCCCGTACGGCGGACCGCCGGACCACGGGTCCACGGTGGCGGTCAACATCGTCCCGGAGGACAGGTGCAGCGCCACCGTGCTGCCCTCGGTGAGCTCCGCGGCGGATTCGGGACCGCGTAGCGACGCCCACTCCGCGCCGGCCGACCTGGCTGCGGCGACGACCCGCTGCACCCGCTGACGCTCGGACGCAGCGGTGAGCTCCCGGTCCCGGACCGCGCAGGCCACGCCCAGCAGCAGGTCGGTGGGCAGGCCGACGCCCTCCGGGCAGGCCGAGGCCAGCACCTGTTCGGCGTCGGCCTCGACCACCAGCAGGGCGGCCATGTCCTCGCCGCGCCGCCGCACCTCCTCGACCACCGCCTGGATCTGGTCCAGTGCCAGCTGGTAGGTGCTCCGATTCGCGATCAGCGTGGGGTAGAGCCGGTCCTCGGCCGCGCGCCAACGCGCCCGGGGATCGCCGGCTGCCGGGTCGGTCAGGTCCCTTGTCGTGTCCATGCCGCGGTCAGGTTTACAGCGTCCGGGTCCGCATTGCCAGCGCGCCCCCCGAGGCTCGGGTGCCGCGGTGGCCGGGACGTCCGCGCGGCGGCCACGGCACACTGGCCGTGACGGGTGTTGCGGTCGGTATCCCGACCACGCACCACCGCGCGGAGGAGGACGAATGGGTGTGACCGAGCGTGCCGTGCAGGCCCGCTGGACGGGTGGCCTGCGGGCCGTCGTGCAGGCCGGCGAGTTCGAGGTGGTGGCTGACGAACCCGAGCCGGCCGGCGGTACCGACACCGGGCCGCGACCCACCGAGCTGTTGCTGGCCTCGATCGCGTCCTGCTTCACGATCTCGCTGGCCTACAGCGCCCGCAAGCGCAACATCGAGCTGGCCGACGTCGAGGTCGACGTGGTCGGCCAGTACGACGGCCCCCAGTTCGGCTCGTTCCGGATCATCGTGCGGGCCAGTGCCCCGACCGGCGACGACCTGGCCAAGCTGGCCGAGTCGGCGAAGCGGGTCTGCTACGTCACCCGGACGCTGGCCGCCGCACCGACGATCGAGGTAGTCACCGAGTAGGCCGCCGCCGGGCCGGCTGCACTAGGGTCGCGGCACTCTCGTTGCTCCGAAAGGCCCATCCCACTGTCCGCTGAACGCTCCTCCCCGAGAGTGCTGACCTTCGCCGCGCTGCTGGTCGGCTGCGTCGGGTTGCTCGCCGCGGTGGTGTTGCCGTTCGCACCGGTCCTCGCCGAGCGGAGCACGGCCAGCTGGCCGATCGCCGGGCAACCGGTGGTCTCCAGCACCGCGTTCTTCACGCCGTACCGCCCGGTTCGGCTGACCGCCGAGGTGCCCTGTCCGGTACTGCGTGCGGCCGCCGCGGCGAACCGGCCGGTCACGGTGCTGGACACCGCCTCGGCCGGCGCGGGGCTGCTGGTGCGGGTGGCCGGCGGCGCGACCCAGGTGCTGCTGAACGGGCGGCTGGTGAGCAGTACCGCGACGGCGGCACCGGACTGTGCGGTCACCGTGGCCGCCGACCCCGGTGGGGCGCTCGTCGTGGCGGGCGGGCAGCGGACCCGGCTGGACGGCGAGCCGACGCCCCAGGTGCAGGCGTTCCGCACCGAGCTGGCCCCGGCGCAGGCCGCCGGGCTGAGCGTCACCGGGTACACCGAGGACCCGTTCCACCTCCGGGCCACCGGGCTGAAGTCGGCGCTGCTGGCGGTCCAGCTGCTCGCCGCGGCCGGGGCACTGGGGTGGCTCTGCTGGACCGGGTCCGGCACCTTCGGGTCCGGCACCTTCGGGTCCGGCACGGCCGGGTCCGGCACGGCCGGGTCCGGCACGGTCGGGTCCGAGACAGCCCGGCACCGCGTTGCCAGCCCACCACCGGGACCCGGGCGTGGTGTCCGGGCCAGGGGCGCCGGGCTGGCGGTGGACCTGGGGATGCTGGTCACGCTGGCCGGCTGGGCGGTGATCGGGCCGCTGTCCGACGACGACGGTTTCGCCGCGATGATCGCGCGCAACTCCCGCCTCGCCGGCTACCAGGGCAACTACTACCGCTGGTGGAACGCCTCGGAGACACCGTTCGCCCTGGCCCAGCACGTGCTGGCGCCGCTCACCGAGGTCAGCCTGGCGCCGCTGTGGCTGCGGGTACCGAGCACGCTGCTGGCCGCCGTCACCTGGTTCGCGCTCAGCCGGGGCGTCCTGGTCGCCGCGCTGCCGGAGTTGGCCCGCCGCACCGGGATCCGGCTGCTCACGGCCGGCTGCTTCCTGGCCTGCTGGCTGCCGTTCGACCTCGGGGTGCGCCCGGAGGCCTACATCGCGGTCGGTGTGACCGGGGTGTTGGCACTGCTGTGGCGCGGCCGCGGGTTGCCCGCGCTGGGCGCCGCCACCCTGCTCGCCGCGCTGACCGTGAGCGCCAGCCCGTCCGGGGTGCTGCTCGCCGCGCCCGTCCTGGTGTTCGCGCCCCAGGTGGTCCGGATCGTCCGGTCGGGTGCCGGCCGGCTCGAGATCGTGGCCAGGGTCGCCGCGCTGTGCTGCATCGGCGGGGTGGCGCTGGTCCTGGTGTTCGCCGACCAGAGCTGGCACGCGCTGGCCGTCGCGACCCGGTGGCACACCGAGTTCGGCCCGTCGTTGCCCTGGTACGCCGAGCTGACCCGCTACAGCTCCCTGCTCGGCGACGGCCCGGACGGCACCGCCACCAAACGGGTGCCGGTGCTGCTCACCCTGGCGCTGCTGCCGGTGGTCGGCCTCCTGCTCGCCCGGCGCACCGAGGGCGGGACCGCCGGGGCGGCCGAGGGTGGTGCCGTCGAGGCTGCCGGGCCGGTCAGCCCGGCGGCGGGTGGCGCCGTCGGGGCGGCCGGGCGGGTCAGCCCGGCGGCCGCCCGGCTGGCCGGGGTCGCTGTGCTCGGGCTGGCGCTGTTCTGGCTCACCCCGTCCAAGTGGTCGCACCACTTCGGCGGGCTGGCCGGGGTCTTCGCCGCGTTCCTGGTGGTGGCCGCCGTCCTGCTGGTGCGCTGCGCCCGGTCGGCGCCGGCCGGGGACCGGGTGCCGCTCGGTGTCGGGTTGGGCGGGGTCGGGCTGGTCGTGGTGGTCGCCGGGCTGGCCTTCGGCGGGTCGAACCAATGGTGGCAACCGGTGGTCTACGACGTGCCGTGGGCGCGCAGCCCGATCCGCCCCGGTGGGCTGCCGCTGAACTCCCCGCTGCTCTGGGCGGGCGCGGTCGCGTTGGGCTACCTGCTGGTGCGGCGGCGCCGCGGTGCAGCCTCGGCCAACCGCTCGCTGGTCGCCGCTCCGGCCGTGCTGGCCACCTCGGTGGCGGCGGTCTCGGTGGCGGTGTTGCTCGGCTCGTTCGTCGCCGCGCCGATCCGCCAGCCCACCGGTTCGCTGGCGCTGGCCAACCTGCGCTGGCTGGCCAGGGACGGCGGCTGCGGGTTGGCCGACGACGTGCAGGTGCTGCCCGACGTGCCCGGTGGTCTGCTCGCCCCGGCCGGCACCGACCCCGGCGCGCTGGACGGGTTCAGCGCCGGCGCGGGCTACGACCAGGGCGCGCCGCCCCCGGACCCGCCCGGCGCCGGTGCCTCGAAGTACCTGTGGGGCAGCCTCACCGAGGGCCAGGTGAGCACCGGCACGCTGACCAGCCCCTGGTTCACCCTGCCCCGGCTGGCCGCCGACCAGCAGGTCGCCGTGTCGGTCGCCGGCCGTACCGGTGGCGGCAACCGGCTGGCACTGGAGTTCGGCCGGGCGGGGCCGACCGGCTCGACCGCCGCGCCGGGTCCGACCAGCCCGCCGGCCGCCACGCCGGGCCCGACCAGCCCGCCGGCCGCCACGCCGGGCCCGACCAGCCCGCCGACCGCCACGCCGGGCCCGACCAGCCCGCCGACCGCCGCGCCGGGCCCGACCAGCCCGCCGGCCGCCGCGGCCAGGCCGCCGATCAGGCCGCCTACCGCGAAGGCACGGACCAGTTCGCCGGTCGCGGCGACCCCACCGGTGACCGTGACGCCGCTGGGCACCGTGACCCCGCCGGATCCGCTACGCGCGCCGTTCGGGGTGACGCCGGAGTACCGGCTCTGGCGGGCCGTGGGGGTGGGCGCAGCGCAGGTTCCGGCCGGCGCCGACCGGGTCCGGGTGCGCGCGGCGGACGGCACCGCCGACCCGGACGGCTGGTTGGCGGTGTCCGGCCCGAGGCTGCGCCAGGTGCTCGGGCTCGACGGGTTCCTGGCCGAGCACCGACCGGTGCTGGTGGCCTGGCCGATCGCGTTCCTGTTCCCGTGCGTGACCGACCCGGTCGCGGTGCACCACGGCCTCGCCCAGGCGCCGGTCACCGTGCTCGAGGCGCCGAGAAGCTACAGCGACCTGTCCGCCGCCACCACCGACCCGGGCATCGGCGGCAACTTCGCCCCGCTGCGCACCCTGGGCGGGCTCGGCGAGGAGACCAACCAGCTGGCCGGTCGCCCGGGGGTGGACTGGGGCAACGTGCTGCTGACCCACTACCCGGCGGCCCGCGACCAGTACCGGGTCGACACCAGCTGGATCCGGGTCTCCGGCCTGCACGGCTGACCAGTTCCGAACCCGTCGCCGAGTTCAACCACAGCGGCCTCGATCGCGGGGTGCGAGGCCGGTGTGGTTGAACTCGGCGGGGTTTTGAGACTCGGCGAGGTGCCAGTCTGGCGGGTCGGGCGGGTCAGCGGGTCAGGGCCAGCACCGCGCTCATGTCGCGCACCGCGCGGGCGGTACCCCGGACCGAGCCGGAGACCTTGGACCGGCCACCGGTCCTGGGGCGGTACTCGACGTCGATCTCGTGCAGCCGCCAGCCGGCCGACCCGGCGCGCAGCAGCAGCTCCAGCGGGTAGCCGAACGCGCGGTCCTGCACACCGAGCGCGAGCAGTGCGTCCCGACGGACCGCGCGGACCGGCGCGATGTCGTGCACCGGAACCCCGCGGCGGCGCAGCAGGCCGGCGATCAGCGCGTTGCCCAGCCGGGCGTGCCACGGCATGGCACCCCGGACCGGGCGGCGTCGACCCACCGCCAGGTCGGCACGGCCGGCGGCCACCTCCGCCACCAGAGTGGGCAGCACCTCCGGGGGAAGCGAACCGTCCGCGTCGAGCACGCACACGTAGTCGGCGGTCGCGGCCAGCAGCCCGGCGTGCACCGCCGCGCCGTAACCCCGCCTCGGCTCGTGCACGACGGTGGCACCTGCCGCCGTGGCCACCGCCACCGTGTCGTCCGTGCTGCCGTTGTCCACCACGATCGCCCGGTAGCCGGCGGGCAGCCGGGCCAGCACCCCCGGCAGCGACTCGGCCTCGTTGAGGCAGGGCAGCACCACGTCGGCACCGCTAGTACCTGCTGTCACGCTGCGCACCCTAGTCTCCTGAGTCGGAAGTTCTCTGCACACCGATCGGCGGCCTTGCCAGCCGTCGCCTGGATCACCGAATTCGGCACAGGACCTCCGACTCGGGACACTGGAAGAACCGGAGGCCGGTACCTGCGCCGACCCGGTTACGGAGTGGTGACACCGGGCGTGGAGACCGCCGGGGTGCCGGTGACTCCGGCCGGGTCCCGGAGCGGGTCGGTGGCGAATGCGGCCACCCCGTCGGCGAAGCGCACCCCGGCCCGGAAGCCGAGGACCGCACGCGCCTTGGCGGGG
>DASYLM010000223.1:0-5569 GCA_036009565.1 Pseudonocardia sp.
CTCCAGGCTCGCCAAGGTCGCGGCGGGGTCGAACTTGCGGCGCAGCACCAGCGTCGAGCCCATCGCGACGGCCAGCAGCGCGTGCGCGAAGCCGAGCGCATGGAACAGCGGCGCGCAGCACTCGGTCACCTCGCGGGCCCGGAACGGCACCTTGTCCAGCAGCCCGCCGATGGCGCCGAGTGACTTCGGCTCCTGGCGGGGTGCGCCCTTCGGGGTGCCGGTCGTGCCGCTGGTCAGGATGACCACCTTGGCCGCGCGACTCGGCCTGCGCGGGGTGCCGGTGTCGCCGCCCTCGATCAGCGCCTCGAGGGTGTCCCCGGTGCTCCCGGCGTCCTCGGTGGTCTCGGTATTCTCGGTCCAGGCCCGCCAGCGGCCGAGCGGCGGGTCGACCCCGGAGAGCATGTCGGCGTACTCGTCGTCGTAGACCAGCAGGTCGGTGCCCTCGCGGCCGGCCACCTCGCGGATCTGCGGGCCGGCGAAGTCGGTGTTCAGCAGCACGATCCGGGCACCGCACTTGGCCGCCGCGAACACCGCGTCGAGGAAACCGCGGTGGTTGCGCGCGAGGATCGCCACTCCCTGGCCCGGCTCCAGGCCGCGCTCCCGCCAGGCGTTCGCCAGCGCGTTCGAGCGCTTGTCGAGCTCCTGGTAGCTCAGCGGCCCGCGCTCGTCGATCAGCGCGACGCGGTCGCCGTGCTTCGTCGCGGAGATGGACACCGCGCCGCCGAGCAGACCGAAGCGCTCGAAGGAGAGCAGCATCGACGCCGTCCGGTGCGGCAGCTCGATCCCGACCAGGCCGCTGCGCAGGCACAGCGCCGCGAAGTACGCCTCGTCACCGAAGCGCAGCGCCAGCTTGCCGGCCTCGCCCAGCAGCGACCGGGGATCCAGGTCGACCATCGTTGGCTCCCTCATCCCCGCACCCAGCGGGGCCGACGCCGTTGCCGCAGGTCACACCGGGGATCGAACAGCGACCCGACGGTGTCGATCACGACACCATAGAGCACGGCGCGCCCATCATCGAGCTCTCCGAGGCTTGACCCGCGTTGATCACGGCCCAAAGATGGCGCGAACGGCGGGGCGTGGGGTCGGTACCTCCGGCAGACCCCGCCGACAACAGCGGGGTTGAGATGAATCCTTTGAAACAGGTGGGCGCGATACTCAGTAAACCGGTCGAGGCGGTGAGCGGCGCCGTCAGCCATGCCCTCAACAAACCGGGGACCGAATCGACGCCACACGCGATCGTGCGCTCGCTGCGCGGCCATCCCTCGTTGCCCGACGCGGTCCGCGACAAGCTGGTGCTGATCACCGGCGCGTCCTCGGGGATCGGCGAGGCGGCCGCGATCGCCGTCGGCGCGGCAGGCGGCACGGTGCTGCTCGTCGCCCGCGGTGAGGAGAAGCTGCGGGCCACCGCCGCCAAGGTCGAGTCCGTCGGCGGCGTGGCGCACGTGCACCCGTGCGACCTGACCGACCTGGACGCCATCGACAAGCTGGTCGCCGACGTCCTCGCCCAGCACGGGCGGGTGGACATCCTGGTGAACAACGCCGGCCGGTCCATCCGGCGGTCGCTGGCGCTGTCCTACGACCGGTTCCACGACTACCAGCGCACCATGCAGCTGAACTACTTCGCGCCGGTGCGGCTCATGCTCGGGGTGCTGCCCGGGATGCGGGAGCGCAAGTCCGGCCAGGTCATCAACATCTCCTCGGTGGGGGTACTGACCCGGGCGCCCAGGTTCGGCGCCTACATCGCGTCGAAGGCCGCGCTGGACACCCTCGCCGACGCCTGGCAGGCCGAGACCCAGGACGACAACGTCCGGTTCACCACGGTCTACATGTCGCTGGTCCGGACGCCGATGATCGCGCCGACCACGCTCTACCAGAAGTTCCCGGCGCTCACCCCCGAGCAGGCCGCGGGGGTCGTCTGCGAGGCGATCACCGACCGGCCCCGCCGGGTCAGCCCGGCCTTCGGCCGGTTCGCGTTCCTGGCCGACGCGATCACCCCGGAGATCCTGGACAGCGTCCGCAACCGGGGCTTCAAGCTGTTCGGCGACTCCACGGCCGCGAAGGGCCGGCCGGCGCCGGTCGACGACAGCCAGCTCACGCCGGCCAGCAAGGCATTTGTCGAAGCCACCCGCGGCGTGCACTGGTGAAGGAGACGGACCGATGAGCCTGCCTGGACCCAACTCGAACGCCGACGTGGTCGTGACCGGCGCCTCCTCCGGGATCGGCACCGAGATCGCGAAGGGCCTCGCCCGGCGAGGGCACAACGTCGTGCTGGTGGCGCGGCGCAAGGACCGGATGGAGGCGCTGGCCGAGCAGCTGCGCGCCGACCACCAGGTCGCGGTCACCGTCCTCGCCCGTGACCTCGGCTCGGCCACCGAGCGGGACGCCCTGGTCACCGACCTGCGCGCCACCGGCCGCCAGATCAGCGGGATCTGCAACTGCGCGGGCTTCGGTACCTCGGGCAAGTTCCAGGACCTCCCACTGCAGCGGGAGCGCGAGCAGGTCGAGCTGAACGTGGTCGCGCTGATGGACCTCACGCACGCCTTCCTGGGCGACATGGTGTCGGCCAAGCGCGGAGCCGTCCTGAACGTGGCGTCCATCGCGGCGTTCCAGCCACTGCCGACGATGGCCACCTACTCGGCGTCGAAGGCGTTCGTGCAGACCTTCTCCGAGGCTGTGCACGAGGAGCTGCGCGGCACCGGGGTCTCCTGCACGGTGCTCTGTCCGGGGCCGGTGGAGACGGAGTGGTCGGAGATCGCGTCGGCCGAGGTGGTCATGATCGGCCCGGCGAAGGTCTCGCCGCACGACGTCGCCGAGGCTGCCATCGTCGGCATGCTGGAGGGCAAGCGGTCCGTGGTACCCGGGCTGGTGCCGAAGGCGATGAGCATCGCGGGGCACTTCGCGCCGAGGACGCTGCTGCTGCCCGGGATCGCGCTCGGCAAGCGCCTGCGGTCGCGGTCCTGACCGGGTAGCTCGAGCGCCCACCCCGTTCCACCCGGGGTAGGCGTAGTACGGCCGTGCCGCCGGCGGTGCTTCCTAGCTGACCGGCTCGGTGACGGCGAGGTCGAGGCCGTCACCACCGGGTGCCACCGTGCCGACGACCAGCTGGCCGGCGACCAGCTCGCCGGCGATCAGCAGGCGGGACAGCTGGCGTTCCAGCTCGCGGGCGATGGTGCGGCGCAGCGGCCGGGCCCCGAACTCCGGCTGGTGACCGCGTTCGGCCAGCCAGTCCACCGCGTCCGGCTCCAGCCGCAGCTCGATGCCCTGGGCCCGCAACCGCTCCCGCGTCTGCGCCAGCAGGAGCTCGGTGATGGCGCGCAGCTCCGGCTGGCCGAGGCCGGCGAACAGCACGATCTCGTCGATCCGGTTGAGGAACTCCGGCCGGAAGTGCCCGCGCACCCCGGCCATCAGCGGCTCCCGGATCTCCTCGGCGGACCGGCCGGCCGCGGTCGCGGCGAGCAGTGCGTCGGCACCGATGTTGCTGGTCAGGATGACGACGGTGTTGGTGAAGTTGGCGGTGCGGCCCCGGGCGTCGGTGAGCCGTCCGGCGTCCAGCACCTGCAGCAGGATGTTGGTGACGTCCGGGTGCGCCTTCTCGATCTCGTCCAGCAGCACCACGGTGTACGGGGTGCGGCGGACCGCGTCGGTGAGCTGGCCGGCCTCGTCGTGCCCGACGTAACCGGGTGGCGCGCCGACCAGGCGGGACACCGTGTGCCGGTCGCCGAACTCGCTCATGTCGAACCGGACCAGTCGGTCCTCGGCGCCGAACAGCGCACTGGCCAGCGCCCGGGCCAGCTCGGTCTTGCCGACACCGGTCGGGCCGAGGAAGAGGAACGACCCCACCGGCCGGTCCGGATGGTTGAGCCCGGCACGGCCGGCCCGCACCGCGTCCGCCACCGCCTGCACGGCGTCGCGCTGCCCGACCACCCGCTCGCCGAGCAGCTCCTCCAGCCGCAGCAGCCGCTGCCGGTCCACCGCGGTGAGCTGGGCGACCGGGATGCCGGTGAGCTGCGCGACGACCTCGGCCACGTGCTCGGCGCTCACCTCGGGGGTCCGCGGGTCCCCCGGGTTCGGCACTGAGTTCGGCACTGAGTTCGGCACTGAGTCCGGTCCGGAGTCCGGTCCTGGGTCCGGGGTTCCCATCCGGACCCGGGCCGCGGCCCGGTCGATCAGGTCGATGGCCTTGTCCGGCAGGAACCGGTCGGTGAGGTAGCGGTCCGACAGCCGGGCCGCCGCCTCGACCGCCGCCTCGGTGATCCGGACCCGGTGGTGCGACTCGTACCGGTCCCGCAGCCCGAGCAGGATGCCGACGGTGTCGGTGACCGACGGCTCCCCCACCAGGATCGGCTGGAACCGGCGTTCGAGGGCCCCGTCGCGCTCGATGTGGCGGCGGTACTCCTCGACCGTGGTGGCGCCGATCAGTTGCAGGCCGCCCCGCGCCAGCGCCGGCTTGAGCATGCTGCCGGCGTCCATCGGGGCGCCCTCCGCGCCGCCCGCGCCGATCACCGTGTGCAGCTCGTCCAGGAACAGCACCACCTCGCGGTCGGCCGCGACCACCTCGTCGATCACCGCCGTCAGCCGCTGCTCGAAGTCGCCCCGGTAGCGGGTGCCGGCGACCAGACCGGCCAGGTCCAGCGCCACGATCCGCCGACCGCGCAGCGTCTCGGGCACGTCGCCGGCGGCCACCCGGGCCGCGATGCCCTCCACGATCGCCGTCTTGCCGACCCCTGGGTCGCCGATCAGCACCGGGTTGTTCTTCGTCCTCCGGGACAGCACCTCGAGCACCTGGCCGACCTCGTGGTCCCGCCCGATCACCGGGTCCAACCGGCCCCGCCGGGCGGCGTCGGTGAGGTCCTGGCCGTACCGGTCCAGGGTGGGTGTCGGGCGGCGGGGTCGAGTGCGCCGGCCACCCGGCGGCGGTGGGCCGTCCGGTTCCGGCTCCGCGTCCGGTCCGAACGGGCCGGCTATCGACTCCAGCCCGTCGATCAGCCCCTTGACCAGTACCTCGAGCGGGTTGAACCCCTGCTCGAACGGCTCCTCGGGCATCCGGGGCCTCCTCGATCCGGCGCCCGCGCGGGCGCCTACCCCTGATGGTGCCCCTCGGCCCGGCATCACGCAGCGGCGGAACGGCGGCTGTCGCGGCCGTCGCGGCGGCCGGGTCGCTGCCTGATGCGAGGATGACCGCATGACGACAGAGCGGTTGGAGGTCCAGCGCACCATCGCGACGGACCCGGCGACGATCTTCCGGCTGCTGTGCGACCCACAGGGACACGTGGCGATCGACAGCTCCGGGATGCTCCAGGAGGCCACCGGCGAACCGGTGACCACGGCCGGCGACGGCTTCGTCGTGCACATGGACCGCGAGGCACTCAACGACTTCCCGTTGGGCCGCTACGACGTCACGGTCACGATCACGAAGTTCGAGCCGGACCGCGAGATCGCCTGGACGGTCCTCGGCAAGGTCCGCCCGCAGATCGGCCACGTCTACGGCTACCAGCTCGCGGCCGCCGACGAGGGCACGCTGGTGACCTCGTACTACGACTGGTCGGACATCGACCCGGTGTGGCGCGAC
>DASYLM010000224.1:0-7119 GCA_036009565.1 Pseudonocardia sp.
GAGCAGCCGCATGCCGTCCCATTTGACCTCGTAGCACCACTGGGCACCGACCGGAAGAGGTCCAGGGGTGGCGAGCATGGGGTCCACGGGCTCATGCTGTCACCCACGACGCATACCAAGGGGAGGAGACCGACCATGCGCGCAATGTGGACCGGCGCGGTGTCGTTCGGTCTGGTCAGCGTGCCGGTGAAGCTGTACTCCGCCACGGAGAACCACGACGTCCGGTTCCACCAGGTCCACGGCGCGGACGGCGGTCGGATCCGGTACAAGCGGGTCTGCGAGGTGTGCGGCAACGAGGTCGAGTACGCCGACATCGTCAAGGGCTTCGAGTCCGAGGACGGCGAGCTGATCACGCTCGACGAGGCCGACCTGGAGTCGCTGCCGGCCGCCAGCGGCAACCGCGAGATCGACGTGATGGAGTTCGTGCCGTCCGACGAGGTCGACCCGCTGCTGCTGGACCGCAGCTACTTCCTCGAGCCGGACTCCAAGGCCGCCAAGCCCTACGCCCTGCTCCGCGAGGCGCTGCGTACGACCGACCGGATGGCGCTGGTCAAGGTGGCCATCCGGTCCCGCGAGACGCTGGCGCTGCTGCGGGTCCGGGACAAGGTCATCGTGCTGCAGACCATGATCTGGCCGGACGAGGTGCGCACGCCCGAGTTCGACATCCTCGACGCCGAGGTGGAGCTGCGCCCGCAGGAGATGCAGATGGCCTCTTCACTGGTGGACAGCATGGGCGCGGAGTTCGACCCGAGCCGGTTCACCGACGAGTACCGCGACGCGATGATCGAGCTGATCGACCGCAAGCGCAGCACCGGCGACACCCGGGAAGCGCCGGTGGCGGCCGACTCCGGCAGCACCGGGGCGGACAGCATGACCGACCTGCTCACCGCGCTGCAGCGCAGCGTCGAAGCGGCGAAGGCCGGCTCGTCCGGGGCCGGCGGGTCGGCCGACGCGGCGGAGGTGCCCACGCAGCGGTCCGGAGCGGCGGACGAGGCGGAGCCCGAGTCCGCCGGCGGCACGAAGACCGCGACCAAGGCGCCAACCAAGGCTCCCGCCAAGGCAAAGGCCGACACCAAGTCCGAGTCCACGCCCAAAACCCGTACCGCCGGCAAGGGCACCAAACGCCCCCGCCGCACAGCCTGACCCGCGGCTGCCCCGTGAGTGGCAAACGTTGCTAGCGCAATGCTTGCCACCCGCTCACCATCGAGCTGCGTCGGTGCCGTAGCGCAGCCGCAGGTCCGGCCAGCTCAGCGGGGTGCCGTCCAGGGACCCCGGCGGGGTCACCGTGGTCACCGGACCGTCGGCGCTGGGGACCTCGGTGAGCCAGTCGGTGTCGGTCGCGGGCACCGGCGGTCGCCGCTCGGTGGCCGGCTGCGCGAGCAGCCAGTGCGCGGTGCGGGCCAGTGACAGTTCGCGCAGCCAGGTACCGCCCGTCTCGGCCTGGCGCCGCAACCCGTCCAACGCGGCGGCCGCGCACAGGTAGCCGGTGCCGTGGTCGAGGAGCTGACACGGCAGTGCCCCCGGCAGGGCGTTCGAGCCCGCGGCGGACGGGTCGCCGTCCCGGGACTCCCGCGCCGCGATGCCGACCGCCGTCTGCACGATGCTGTCGAAACCTCGCCGGTCACCCCACGGTCCCTGGCTGCCCCAGGCCGACATCGCCACCACGACGAGCCCCGGGTGCCGCTCGGCCAGCGCGGCGCCGTCCAGCCCGAACCGGGCCAGCGCGCCGGGCCGGTAGCCGTGGACCAGCACGTCGGCGCCGGCCAGCAGCTCGTGCAGCCGCGCGGCGCCGTCCGGGGTGGCCGCGTCCAGCAGCGCGCTGCGCTTGCCGACCAGCCCGTCGTAGCGGTGTATCGGCAGCTCGGGGCGGTCCGGGTGGTCCAGCCGCAGGACGTCGGCGCCGAGTGCGGCGAGGTAGCGGGTGGCCACCGGGCCGGCGATCACCCTGGTCAGGTCCAGCACCCGGACACCGGACGCGGGCAGCGGCCCTGGCTCCCGGCGACGCGGGTTCCCCGCCGCGCGGCGGCTGCGGGTCTCGCCGTGGGTGTCGCTGTGGGTGTCGCCGTGGGTGTCGACGTGGGTATCGCTGACCAGCGGTTGACCGGCGAGCACCTGGCCCTGCGGGTGCGCCAGCCACTGCTCGGCGCTGCGCAGTGCCGCGGCCACCCCACCGGCGTCGACCACTCGCTGTTCCGCTTCGGCGGCCGGGAGCTCGGCGAGCGCGGCGGCGACCCTGTCCTCGTCGGCATCCTCGTCGGCGTCGAGCGCGGCGAGCAACGCCTCCCGGTGCCACGGATAGTTCGCGTGTGTGCGGATCCAGCCGTCCGCGGTGCGCCAGAACCGGGACAGCGGCGCGAACCCCGGTCCCAGCGGTGTGCCGTCGACCAGCAGGTACGCCTCGCTCCGGACGGCGGCCGCCACCTGCTCGGCGCGCAGCGCGACCGGTTGCCCGGCACCTCGCGGACCGGACGCCCCGGACCGGCTCCGGCGCAGGGCCACCGCCGCGAGCAACGCCGTCCCGGTGCAGGCCAGCGCGGCGTCCGCCACCGGCAGCGTGGAGGGCAGCTCGCCGATGGGTGGCCCGTCAATGCTTAACTCAGCGCTCAACTCAGCGCCTGACTCGGCAGGCACCGCCGTCCCGCCGGCCACCGCCGACCAGGCCTGCCCCAACAGCTCCCGCCACGCCCCGTCCGCCACACCGTCGATTGTGTGCTGACGTCCGCGACACCGCGTGCTGAGAGCCGCGACTCGCGGTGCGAAATCAGCCCAGGACGGACTTGGGTACCTGCTGGTCCTTCTCCAGTGCACCGAACAGCTGTTTGGCGCGGGTGTTGTCCCAACGCAGTACCGAGCTGCCGTTGACCGTGCTGAACCCGCCGATCGGCACCGTGGTCGTCACGCCGCTGCCGCCGGACAGCTCGTGCATCGCACGCGCCAGCCCGACCAGGTTCCACACGTGGTCGCTGCTGTCCACCGTGAGGGCGCCCGGCATCGCCCGCACCAGCCCGACCAGCCGGAACGGGTTGAGCAGCGTCCACGGGCTGGCCACCTGCTTCATCAGCGCGGACAGGAACTCACGCTGGTGCTGAACGCGGTCCAGGTCGGCCCGGGGGGTGGCGCGGGTACGCACGTAACCGAGCGCGGTCTGGCCGTCGAGGCGCTGGCAGCCGGCCTTGACGTTCAGCCCGGCCTTCGGGTCCTTCATGGCCTCCGGGATGCACATGTCCACGCCGCCGACCGCGTCGACGACGTTGACGAAACCGTCGAAGCCGATCTCCGCGTAGTGGTCGATGCGCAGCCCGGTGGCCTGTTCCACGGTCCTGATGAGCAGCTTCGGGCCGCCGAACGAGTACGCCGAGTTCAGCTTGTTGCGACCGTGCCCGGGAATGCTCAGCAGCGAGTCACGGGGCAGGCTGACCAGGGTGGTACCGGCGCTGCCGGTGTGCAGCAGCATCACCGTGTCGGTGCGCTGGCCCGCGGCGTTCCCGGTCGAGAGCGTCGCCTCCTGCTGTTCGGTGAGGTTGGCGCGGCTGTCCGAACCGACGATCAGCCAGTTGGTGCCGGAGCTGTCCGGGCGGCCGTCGTAGTCGGCCAGCGCGGCCACCCTGGTCACCTGGGAGTCCACGTAGATGCCGCCGCCCAGCACCAGCGCCACGAGCAGCACGGCGAGCACCTTCAGCCGCCGACCCCACCTGGGCGGCCCGGACGGGCGGGTCGGCCGGGTGGTGGGCGGGCGCGGCGGGCCGGACCGGCGCGAGCCACGACCGGGCGGCGGGTAGCTCTGTGCCGGTGGGTAGCTCTGAGCCGGCGGGTAGCTCTGAGCCGGCGGGTAGCCCTGGCCCGCTGCGTGACCCCACGCCGGCGGGTGGCCCGCGCCGCGCGGCCGCTCGGCTCCAGGTGGGGGCAGGATCGCCGTGCGCCGGGGCCGCCCGTCGGCGGGTCCACCGCGCTGACCAGCGGCTCGGGGTGGCCGGCGCTGTGCCGGCGGGAGGTAGGACGGCGGGCCGGACGCAGGCGCGCCGGACGGCGGCCCCGGGGGCCGCTGCCCCGCCGGCCGAAATCCGCCACCGTCCCGATTCATGCCCTGACACCACCCATCCCGGTCATACACGTCCTCGGACGGTGTGCGCACGGCGACACGCGGCGCGCAGACCATCCCAGTAGTAGGACGCCTGACCGGGCGGGAGGTTGCTTGTCGGGTGACGATCGGCCCACGGGCCACCGGACAGAGCCTCAGCGAACGGGGCTCAGCGAACGGGGCTCAGTGAACGGGGCTCAGTGAACGGGGCTCAGTGAACCGGGCCCAGGTCGCCGTGCGGCATCCGCTCGGCCGGGATCTGACCGAACCGACCGGCCTGGAAGTCCTCGAACGCGGCCAGCACCTCGGCCTTCGTGTTCATCACGAACGGCCCGCCCCAGGCCACCGGCTCCTTGATGGGCGTGCCGCCCAGGATCACCACGTCCAGCGCGGGGTGGCGGGACTCCTGGTGGTCCGCACCGGTCACGGTGAGCACCTCGCCGGGGCCGAACACGGCGAGCTGACCGGTGTGCACCGGCCGCCGCTCGGCGCCCACGCTGCCTGCTCCGGACAGCACGTAGACCAGCGCGTTGAAGTCCTTGCGCCAGGGCAGCCGCAGCTGCGCACCGGGGCTGATGGTGGTGTGCAGCATGGCCATCGGGGTGTAGGTCGAGCCCGGGCCGGCGTGCCCGGCCACCTCACCGGCGATGACCCGGACCAGCGCGCCGCCGTCCGGTGTGGTGAGCAGCGCGGCCTGGCCGGCCCGCAGGTCCTGGTACCGGGGCGCCGCGGTCTTGAGCTCGCGCGGCAGGTTCACCCAGAGCTGCAGGCCGTGGAACAGCCCACCGCTGGCCACCAGCGCCTCCGGCGGCCGCTCGATGTGCAGGATGCCACCGCCGGCGGTCATCCACTGGGTGTCGCCGTTGGTGATCGTGCCGCCGCCGCCGTGCGAGTCGGCGTGCTCGAAGGTGCCGTCGATGATGTAGGTGACCGTCTCGAAGCCTCGGTGCGGGTGCCACGCGGTGCCCTTGGGCTCACCGGGTGCGTACTCCACCTCGCCCATCTGGTCCATGTGGATGAACGGGTCGAGGTCGGTCATCGACACGCCGGCGAAGGCCCGGCGCACCGGGAAGCCCTCGCCCTCGTAACCGGTGGGCGCGTCGGTCACCGACCGCACGCCGCGCTCCACCGCGTCGACTGCTGGCTCGGGGATCCGGGCCAAGGTGGTGATGTCGGAAACCGTCACGGCCGGCATGGTTACCTCTCCTTAGTAGTACAACGTTCAATAATCATTTGAACGTACTACCTGGCGCGCGAATTCCCGGCCACGATCCACCCCTTACCGGTCGAACGGCTCAAGATCGCCGCTGGTCAGCGCGTCGCGCACACCACGGGCCATCGAAGCGCGGACCGGGATCCGGGGCAGCAGGGTGGCCTGCACCGCATGGTAGGCGTCCGGCTTGCCGGCCCACACCGTCGCGCTCGGCCGGTTGTGCCGATCCAGCTCGTGGTGCCAGGAACCGAGCTCCCGGTCGATCAGGTACCGCTCCGCGTAGTCCCACCAGACCGGGTACCAGCCCCGGTAGGACTCGTCGCCGGTGACCGCGGCGAGCGTGGTGGCCGCACCGATGCCCTCGGCCAGCACCCAGTGCATCCGCTGGTGCACGACGGGCTTGCCGTCCCAGTCCACGGTGTAGACGAAGCCGTCCGCGCCGTCCGCCGCCCAGCCGTCCCGCACCGCGGCCTCGAACAGCCGGCGCGCGTCGTCGACCAGCCAGGATGGCCCATCCCCGGCGGGACCGCCGAGCGCGGCGTGCGCATGCAGGCACAGCCGGGACCACTCCAGGCCGTGCCCGACGGTCGCGCCGTACGGGCGGAACGGGTCGTCGGGGTGATCCCGGTTGTACTCCGGCAATGGGTTCCAGGCGCTGTCGAAGTGCTCCGCGATGCGCCAGGCGTTCGGCTCGGCGAACTCCCGCACGACGCGGGTGGTCATCCGCACCGCGCGGTCCCGCCACAGCGTGTCGCCGGTGGCGTCGTAGGCGGCCAGGAACGCTTCCACGCCGTGCATGGCCGCATTCACCCCGCGGTAGGGCTCCGGCTCGGTGAACAGCTCGTCCCAGGTCTCCACGACCATGCCGTCGGCCTCGGACCAGAACCGCTGGTCGATGACCGCCAACGCGTCGACCACCAGCTCGGCGGCGCCCGGGTGCCCGGCGATCAGTGCACTCGCGGCGGCCAGCAGTACGAAACAGTGCTGGTAGAACGGCTTGTCGGTGCGCACCGGGCCGGACGGGCCGACCTCGGGGTACCAGCCGCCGTGCTCGCTGTCCCGCAGCCGCCCGCGCAGCGCGGCCAGCCCGTGCTCCACCAGGCCCGCACTGCCCGGGTAGCCGAGCAGCTCGCCCAGCGCGAAGCAGTGCGTCATCCGGCCGGTGATCCACAGCTCGACGGACTCACTGGGGTCGACCATCCCCCGGTCGTCCTGGCGGCCGAATCCGCCGAGCGGATGCCACGACCCCTCGGCGAACTGCAGCAGTCGGGCGGTCTCGGCGGCCAGCCAATCGGCCTGCCCCGGTCGGTCACCCTGTTCGGGCCAGCGCGGTTCGAGCACAGTGGGTCAGCGTACCGGCGCGACGGCCACCGATGCGGTAACCGAGGTCAGCGACCCGGTCGGGGACGGGATGTCGGTGCCCGAGTTGAACAGCAGGCCGAGCAGGGCACCGACGGCGGCAATTCCGATCGTGAACCTGGACATGCCTGGTCATCGGCGCCCGGCCGGCCCGCGTTATCCGTCTTCGAAATCCACTACCTCAACGGGTGGTGCCCGATTCGGGCTCGGGTTCTGTTTCCGGGTCCGGATCCGTTTCCGGCGCCCCACCGGGCCGGGCCAACGGCTCCTCCGGGTCCGGCCACTGCTCGGCGCGCACCGACGGGGTGGCTCGGGCCATCTCCGCCGCCTCGCGCTCCATTTCCTCGTCCACCCGGGGTCCGTGCTTTGCACTGCCACGTTCCATGCCGCCTGGTTAACCGGCACGTTCGCCGCCGAAACATGCCTCGGCGGGTCCCTCGGCGGGCGCGCCGGCGCGCTCGGTCAGTAG
>DASYLM010000225.1:0-25725 GCA_036009565.1 Pseudonocardia sp.
CCCTGCATCCGGACCGGCTTGCCGGCGCCCATCGGCAGGTAGAGCCCGTCGCCCATGCCGATCAGCTTCTCCGCGCCCGGCTGGTCCAGGATGACCCGGCTGTCGGTGAGCGAGGACGTGGCGAACGCCAGCCGGGACGGCACGTTGGTCTTGATCAGACCGGTGACCACGTCCACCGAGGGGCGCTGGGTGGCCAGCACCAGGTGGATGCCGGCGGCCCGGGCCTTCTGGGTGATCCGCACCACCGCGTCCTCCACGTCGCGCGGCGCGGTCATCATCAGGTCGGCCAGCTCGTCGACGATCGCCAGGATGTACGGGTAGGGCCGGTACACCCGCTCGCTGCCCAGCGGTGCGGTGATCTCCCCGGATTTCACCTTCCGGTTGAAGTCGTCGACGTGGCGGACCTTGTTGACCTGCATGTCCTGGTAGCGCTGCTCCATCTCCTCGACCAGCCAGGCCAGCGCGGTGGCCGCCTTCTTCGGCTGGGTGATGATGGGCGTGATCAGGTGCGGGATGCCCTCGTACGGCGTCAGCTCGACCATCTTGGGGTCGATCAGGATCATCCGGACCTCGTCCGGAGTGGCCCGGGACAGCAGCGAGACCAGCATCGAGTTGACGAAGCTGGACTTACCGGACCCGGTGGAGCCGGCCACCAGCAGGTGCGGCATCTTCGCCAGGTTGGCGCAGAGGAAGTGCCCCTCGATGTCCTTGCCGAGCCCGATGACCATCGGGTGCTGCTCTTTGCGCGCGTTGCCGGAGCGCAGCACGTCGCCGAGGCGGACCATCTCCCGGTCGGTGTTGGGCACCTCGATGCCGACCGCCGACTTGCCGGGGATCGGCGCCAGGATCCGCACGTTGTCGGTGGCCACCGCGTAGGCGAGGTTGCGGGTCAGCTGGGTGATCTTCTCGACCTTGACCGCCGGGCCGAGCTCGATCTCGTACCGGGTCACCGTCGGGCCCCGGGTGAAGCCGGTGACCTGGGCGTCCACGTTGAACTGCTCCAGCACGCCGGTGATCGACTCGATCATCGCGTCGTTGGCGGCGCTGCGGGTCTTCGGCGGCGCCCCGGCGGGCAGTAGGTCCGACGGCGGCAGCTTGTAGTCGCCGTCGATGACCCGGGTGACCACGGGCTTGTCCGAGTCCGCGGCGGCCGCCTTCTCCGGGGTGGCGGCCGGCTTGACCGCCGCGGCCGGGCGGCGCGGGGCGGCCGGCGGCCTGGCGGGCGCCTTGCCCGGCGGCACCACGGTGCCTTCGACCACGCTGGGCTGGCCGGTCGCCGAGCCCCGAGGGTCCCGTGCGTCCCGTGGGTCCCGTGGGTCTCCGTCAGGGTCGAAGGCGTCGGCGACCGCGTCGGCCAGGCTGCCGGCCTGGCGCCGGCGGGACGGGCGGCGCAGCCGGACGCCGTCCAGCGCGTCCTGCTCGGTGGGGTCGACGGGCCGGTCGGCGTCGGTGGTCGCCGCCTGGTCGGCGTTCTCGGCGGGAGCGCCGCGGATCAGCGAGCCGAGCCCGCTCACCACCGCACGCACCGGGGTGCCGCTGAGCACCAGCAGCCCGTACAGCGCGACCAGGGCGAGGACCGGCGCGGCCACCCAGCCGGTCAACCCGAGGGTCAGCGGGGCGCCGGACACGTAGCCGAGTGCGCCGCCGGCCTGCCGCCAGCCCGGCAGGTCCACCGGGGCGCCGCGCAGCACGTGCATCAGGCCCAGGCCGCCGAACACCAGCAGCAGGCCACCCAGCACGACCCGGGGCCGGATCTCCGGGTGCGACGGGGTGGACATGAGATAGATCCCGATACCGAGCAGCAGCACCGGCAGTGGGGCCGACGCGGCACCGATCACCGTGGTCAGCCCGATCTTGACGGCCGCCCCGATCGGTCCACCCGCGCTCCACCAGATCCCGGCGGCGGTCACCACGGCGAGGACCAGCGCGACGATGCCGATGCCGTCGCGCCGGTGTGCCGGGTCCAGGTCGCGGGTGCGGCCCACGATGCGGCGCACGCCTCCGAAGCCCATGCCGATCACCGTGATGATGTCCTTGCGGGGCCGGGCGGCCGGGCGCCGGGCCGGCGCGCGGCGGGCGGTGGAACGACCCACGGAGCCGCCCCGGGGCGCCTGCCGGCCCCCGGATGTGGTCGTGCGTCTGCCCGTGGTCGACCGTCCTGCCATGTGGAACACGGTAGCCGGCCGGGCCGTCAAACCGGCGCAAGCGCCTCGGCGCGCGCGGCTTGACGGGCGCCCTCGGGCCCTGCACAGGTAGCGTGACGTGTATGCGACTGACCAAGTTCGGGCACGCCTGCGTGCGGCTGGAGGACGCCGGGACCACGGTGGTGCTCGACCCGGGTGCGCTGACCGACCCGGCCGCCGCCTACGACGCGGACGCGGTGCTCATCACCCACGGGCACTTCGACCACTTCGTGCCGGAGACGCTGAAAGCGGCCGCCACCGCGAACCCCGACCTGGTGGTGTGGGCGCCCGCCTCCGTGGTCGCGCAGCTGACCGGGATCGACGAGCTGGCCGGGCGGCTGCACCCGGCGGCGCACGGCGACGTGCTGCGCATCGGCGGGCTGGACGTGCACGTGTACGGCGAGTGGCACGCGCCGACACACATGGACCCGATCAACAACGTGGGTTACCTGGTCGGCGGGCGGGTGTTCCACCCCGGCGATGCGCTCACCGTGCCCGAGGACGCGGTGGACACCCTGCTGCTGCCCAGCAACGCGCCGTGGCTCAAGTCCATCGAGGTGGTGGAGTACGCCCAGAAGGTCGGCGCCCGGCGGGGTTTCTCCATCCACGACGGCCTGCTCAACGACATCGGGCTGATGGTGGTGGACAACATCCTCGGGGTGACCAGCGAGCGGACCGGCCAGGAGTACGTCCGGCTGCCGGTGGGCGAGAGCACCGACCTCTGAGCCGACCGGGCGGACTCGGGACACTAGTGCCCTGACCACCGCAGTCACGGTCGGTGACCGGCCGAACGACTCAGGCCGCCGCACCCAGGGTGAGCTGCGTCGAAGTCAACCTGAGTCTGGATCTCGGCGAAATACCGGACTGACGTATCCATGATCGACCACCGCCGCCACCCGCCCCGCCGACGTCCGATGTCCGGGTGCGACCAAGGATCGTCAGCCCGCGGCGGAGTCCAGCACCGGGCTGAACGCCAGCTCGGCGGCCCCGATCAGGTGCGCGTCCCGACCGAGCGCGGAGCGCACCACCAGGGTGTGCCCGACCGCCCGGCTCACCACGCTGCGTTCCCGGACCCGGGTGGCCACGACCTGCAGCGCCGGCTCCGGCAGCGCGGCGAACAGGTCACCGAGCACCACGACCTGCGGCGCGAGCAGGTTGACCACGTTGACGAGCCCGAGGCCGAGCCAGCCGACGTAGTCCGCCAACCGGGCGAGCGCGGTGGGCGGGTCGTCGGCGAGCTCGCGCAGCTCGGCGTGCAGCTCACCGCGGCCGATGGCCAACGGCAGGCCCAGCGCGCGGCACAGCGCGGCCGCGCCCACCTCGGTCTCCCAACAGCCCTGGCAGCCGCAGTGGCACTCCAGTCCGTCCGGGCGCACGACCATGTGCCCGAGCTCGCCCAGGTAGCCGCCGGCGCCGCGCATCGCCTTGCCGCTGGAGATGACCCCACCGCCGACGCCGATGTCGCCGGCCACGAACACCACGTCGGAGACGCCGCGGGCCACACCGCGGGTCAGCTCGGCCAGCGCGCCCAGCTCGGCGTCGTTGGCCACCGTGACCGGCATCTGCAGCCCGGCCGAGAGCTGCTCCCCCAGCGGCACGTCCACCCAGCGCAGGTGCGGCGCCTCCCGCACCAGGCCGTCGGACTGCCGCACCACACCGGGTATCGAGACGCCGGCGGCGACCACCGGCAACGACAGCTCGCTGGCCAGCACCACCGCCGACTCGAGCACCCGGGTGATCACGTCGCGGGGTGAGGCGGAACCGGGCCGCAGCCGCCAGCTGAGCCGGCCGAGGATCTCCCCACCCAGCCCGAACAGGGCCATCGCCACCCGGTCCACCCGGATGTCGGTGGCCAGCACCAGCGCGGCCTGCGGGTTCGGCACCACCAGCAGCGACGGCCGGCCGGCACCGCTGCGCCGGGACGGCAGCCGCTCGCTGACCAGGCCGGTGTCCGCCAGCCCGTCCACCACCGCCTTGATCGTGCTGCGGTTGAGGCCGAACTCGGTGGCCAGTACCGCACGGGTGCACGGTCCGTCGAGGTGCAGTCGCCGCAGGACCGCACCCCTGTTGTGTCGCCTCGCGTCGTCCGGGCGGGCGCCCTCGGTGATCGTGCTACTCACACTGGACTACGCGTCGGGCTCGCCGGTTGCGTGCCGAAAGTTGGTTCCGTGCCGATAACGCCCCCCGTGCCGGTATTCCGATCACCGCACCGCCGACCGTCGCCGGGACAGCGCGTCCACGCTCGCCGCGAGCAGCAGCACCACACCGGTGACCACCAGCACCACCGACGCGGGTTGTTTGAGCAGCCCCAGGCCGTTCTGCACCAGCGCGATCACCGTGCCGCCGATCACCGCGTTGCTCATCCGGCCCCGCCCACCGAACAGCGAGGTACCGCCGATCACCGCGGCCCCCACCGCGTAGAGCAGCGTGGTGCCGTTGCCGGCGTTCGGGTCGACCGAACCGACCTTCGAGGAGTACACGATGGCGCCGATGGCGGCCATGCTCGCCGAGACCACGAAGACACTCGCCCGGATCCGGGGCACGTTGACGCCGGCGCGCCGGGCCGCCTCGATGTTGCCGCCGACCGCGTAGATGTGCCGCCCGTAGCTGGTGCGGTCCAGCACGTAGGTGCCGGCCACCAGCAGCACCAGGATGATCGGCACCACGTAGGGGACGCCACTGATCACGATCAGCGAGCTCTGCGACCGGTTCAGCGCGAGCAGGAAGGTGCCGACCGCGGCGAGCACCACGACCACCGCGACCTTGGTCAGCACCAGCGGGGTGGGCTGGGTGACCAGGCCGTTGCGCAGCCTGCGGTAGTGCCGCCCCAGCACGACCGCGGCGTAGCCGCCGCCGGCGAGCACGAACAGCACCCAGCTGGCCCACGGCGGCAGGTTGCCGTTGGCCACCGCGAACAGGGTGTCGTTCTGCAGGGACAGCGTGCCGCCGTCGCCGATGAACTGCAGGATCACGCCCTGCCAGGCCAGGAACAGGGCCAGCGTGACCACGAACGACGGGATGCCGATGCGGGACACCAGGAACCCGGTGAGCAGGCCGATCGCGGTGCCCACGCAGATGGCCAGCACCATCTCCAGCCACGGGTTGGGACCGAACCCGATCAGCACGATCAGCAGCGCGATCACCGGCGGCGCCACCGCGTACCAGATCTTCAGCTGGACCGCGATCCCGATGGCCACCAGCAGCAGCACGCAGAACAGCGCGAACACGCCGATACCCAGCTTGCCGAGCAGGTTGCCGCCGGTGACCAGGTGCAGTGCCAGCACCGCCGCCGTGACACCGGACGCGGTGCCGGCGGACAGGTCGATCTCGCCGAGCAGCAGGACGAACACCAGGCCCATCGCGATGATGGTCACGCCGGCGCCCTGGGCCAGCAGGTTCGCGATGTTGCCGAGGGTCAGGAAGCTGTCCGAGGCCACCGAGAACAGGATCAGCAGCACGACCAGGCCGAACAGCGCGGGCAGTGAGCCGAGCTCGCCGCCGCGGACCTTGGCCAGGTAGTCGCCGACCGCCTCGGTGGTGGAGCGGGAGGTGGTGTCGATGCCGAAGTCGGATACCGCCTCGGCCTGGGGCGAGCGGCCCGGGGTGGGGGGCGCGCCGGCCGGAGAAGTCTCAGTCATGTCCGGTCCTCGCCGCTAGATGGTGACCGTGTCGGGGCGGGCCAGGCCGAGTTCGCCCGACCGGCCGGCCGTGATCAGCTCGACGACCTGGCTGTGCGTCAGGTCCCGGCGCGGCAGGTCGGCCACCAGCCGGCCGAGGTAGAGCGTCGCGATGCGGTCCGAGACCTCCATGACGTCAGCCATGTTGTGGCTGATCAGCACCACGCCGAGGCCCTGCTCGGCAAGCCGGCGGACGAGGTCGAGGACCTGGCGGGTCTGCGCGACACCGAGCGCGGCGGTGGGCTCGTCCAGCAGCACGACCTTGCTGTTCCAGAGCACCGCCTTGGCGATGGCCACGGTCTGGCGCTGCCCGCCGGAGAGCGCGGACACCGGCGTGCGCACCGACTTCACGGTCCGCACTGACAGCGTCGCCAGCGTCTCCCGGGCGGCCTGCTCCATGCTGGCCTCGTCCAGCGCCCAGGGCTTGCCCCGCTCCCTGCCGAGGAACATGTTCTGCACGATGTCGAGGTTGTCGGCGAGCGCGAGGTCCTGGTAGACGACCTCGATGCCCAGCGCGGCGGCCTCTTTCGGGCCGCTCACCTTGACCGGTTCACCAGCGAAACGCATTTCGCCCGAGTCGATCGGATAAATGCCGGCAATACACTTGACCAGCGTCGATTTGCCGGCGCCATTGTCGCCGACGAGCGCGGTAACCTCACCGGGGCGAATCGCCAGGTCCACGTCGTGAAGCACGTGTACCGGGCCGAAACTCTTGTTCACCGCCGTGAGCTCCAGGATCGGCTTGGTCACCGGGCCCTCCCTATCAAAGTCACATCAGTCTCACACACCACAGTGGATGACCGGAGCGCCCGGACTACTCACGGGCGCCCCGGCCAAGTCCGTTACCCGACTACTTGATTCCGAGCTGGTCGCAGGCGGCCTGGGTCTCGCTCACGCAGATGTCCGAGGCCTTGACACTGCCCTGGTCGACGACCTGCTTGACCTTGTCCTTGGTGATCAGGATCGGGGTCAGCAGCACCGACTTGACCGCCCGGTTGGCCTTGGTGTCCTGGGTGCTGGCGGTGGCCTGCGCATCGGCGCCGGCCTTGTCGCCCTTGGCCAGCGCGCCGGCCAGCTTCGCGGCGGCGTTGGCCTCGTCGGAGATCGGCTTGAACACCGTCATGTACTGGTCGCCCCGCAGGATGGCCTGCAGCCCGTCCGGGGTGGCGTCCTGGCCGGTGACGATGGCCTTGCCGTTCTGTCCGGTCTTCTTCAGCACGGTGATCACCGCGCCGGCCAGCCCGTCATTGGCGGCGAGCACGCCGTCGACCTTGCCGCCGTTGCCGGTGAGGAACTGCTCGAACGTGGTGCCGCCCGCCTGGTTGTCCCAGTTGGGGATGCGCTGGCTGGCAACGAGCTTGAGCGCGCCGGACTTGTACATCGGGCCCACCACGGTCTGCTGGCCCTCGTAGAACAGGGTCCCGTTGTTGTCGGTGGCCGCGCCCTCGATCTCGATGACCTGCGCGCCCTGCTTGCCGGCGAGGCCCTGGACCAGGCCCTGCCCCTGCAGCGCGCCGACCTTGGTGTTGTCGAAGGAGACGTAGTAGTCGCTGGAGCCGCCGAGGTTCAGCCGGTCGTAGTCGATGGTCGGGATGCCGGCGGCCTGCGCCTTCTTCTCGACCGCCGCGCCGACGTCGGTGTTGGGCGCGTCCAGGATCAGTACCTTGACCCCGTTGTTGATCATGCCGTCGGCCAGCGCGGAGAACTTCTGCACGTCACCCTGGGCGTTCTGGATGTCCGGGTCCAGTCCCTCGGCACGCAGCGCCTTGTCCAGCAAGGGGCGGTCGAAGCTCTCGTACCGGGCCGAGGACGCGGTGTCGGGCAGGACCACACCCACCTTGGCGCCGCCGCCGGCACCCGCCGACGGGCTGCTGGATGCCGCGCCGCCCCCGCCGCCGGAACTGTTCGCACCGCAGGCGGTGAGTACGAGCGTCAGCCCCGCGCCCACCGCAATCAGGGCGGTGCCGCGCCTGCCGGTCTTGCGCATGTTTCCTCCGGTTGAGCCTCGACGGCGGCGCTCCTTCGAGCCTTCGCCGAATATGTTGTGGCGCACAACGTACTTCCGACCGCAGCTCGTCAACAAGGTGGCTCGAACGATTCAGGGTCACGGTTGCGCAACGGCGACGACATCCCGCTGACATGCGGCCATCGGCTCGACACGGACGGCGCCACGTCCCCGGGTCCACCGAAAGCACTCACCAGCAGTCACATTAGTCCCACCGGTCACACCTGCAACCGAACAGACGTACCGCCGGTCACTCCCACCCTGTTGCCCCCGCGCCGCCCCACTGTGCACGGGCTGCACAGCAGGCTGGAACCCGGCTCGCGCAGACCGCGTCCCGCCGGCACAGACCCTGCAGGCCCTGTGCCAGCTGCGCCTGGTCTGTGCGGGCTGCCTCTGGGCTAGCGGAGTCGGTCGGCACGCTCGGCGAGGTAGCGCTGTTCGGGCAGGCTCGCGGTGCGCCGGGCGGCCAGCTCGTAGGCCTCGCGGGCGCCGCTCCGGTCGCCGGCCATCTCCAGCAGGTGCGCCCGGACGGCCGGCAATCGGTGGTGCCCAGCCATCCGGCTGTCCTCGCCGAGCGGCGCCAGCAGCGCCAGCCCCTCGGTCGGCCCGTCCGTCATCGCCACCGCGATCGCCCGGTTGAGCGTGACCATCGGGTTCGGCGAGATCCGCTCGAGGATCTGGTACAGCACCTTGATCTGCGCCCAGTCGGTGTCCGCGGCCCGCGCCGCCTCCACGTGCACCGCCGCGATCGCTGCCTGTAACTGGTACGGCCCCAACTCCGAGCGCGCCATCGCCCCGGTGACCAGCTCGAGACCCTCCTTGATCGCCGGCCGGTGCCAGCGGGACCGGTCCTGCTCGGCCAGCGGAACCAGTGCACCGTCGGCGGTGGTCCGCGCCGCGCGCCGGGCGTCGGTCAGCAGCATCAGCGCCAACAGGCCGGCAACCTCGCCGTCCTCGGGCAGCGGCCGGTGCACCGCGCGGGTCAGCCGGATCGCCTCGGCGGCCAGGTCAGCGCGCTGCAACTCGGGTCCGGAGCTCGCCGTGTACCCCTCGTTGAAGATCAGATAGAGCACGTGCAACACCACCCGGAGCCGGTCCGGCCAGTGGCCGCGCGCCGGTGGCTCGAAGGTCGCGCCGGCCGCCTTGATGCGCTGCTTGGCCCGGCTGATCCGAGGTCCCATGGTGGCCTCGGGCACCAGGAAGGCCTTGGCGATCTGCTCGGTGGTCAGGCCGCCGACGGCACGCAGCGTGAGCGCGACCTGGGAGGCGGCGGTGAGCGCCGGATGGCAGCACAGGAACAGCAGGGTGAGCGTGTCGTCCCGGTCCGCGGCGCCGGCCCGGTCCGCCGCGGCCCCGACCTGCTCGTCGGCCGGTGCCCGGGCGAAGTCGGCCTCCTCGCGGCGGCGCCGCGCCGCCTCGACCCGGATCTGGTCGATCAGCCGGCGCGACGCGACCGTGCTCAACCAGCCGTGCGGATTGTCCGGCACGCCCTGCTCCGGCCACTGCACGGAGGCCGCCAGCAGCGCCTCCTGGACCGCGTCCTCACACTCGTCGAAATGGCCGTACCGGCGGACCAACGCGCCGAGGACCCGGGGAGCGGTCTCCCGCAGCAGGTGCTCGACGCGACGGTCCGCCCGGACGGGTTCGGTCAAATTTCCATCTCCATACCGGCGGAGAACATCACCGGCCGTACCTCGATGCCCAGCCCCTCGAACCGCGCGTCCGGGATCATCGCGGCCAGCTCGATCGCGCGCTCCCGGCTCGCGACGTCGATCAGGTAGTAGCCGCCCAGGAACTCCTTGGCCTCCAGGTACGGCCCGTCGGTCACGACCGGCACCCCGCCCCGGACCCGGACCACGACGGTGTTCGACGGGTCGGCCAGCGCCTGGGTCACGATCATCTCGCCGGACTCCTGGATCGCCTTGATGAAATCACCGTGCCCGGTCATCACTTCGTCCCGCTCGCTCTCGGTCAGTGCGTCCCAGACCGCCGGGTTGTTGTGCATGATCAGCAGGAACTTCACGTCGTCTCCTCGCGGTGGTGGCGCCCGGCGGGCACCTACGCACCCTCGTCGTGGCCGGCCGCCCCACTTTGACATCCCGCGGACATCCCGCACCGAAGTGTTGTCGCGCCACGGAGTTCAGCGCGGCACCGGCGTGTTCCGCCGTGCCGCCACCAGTCGGCGGGCCCGGCGAGGTCGGCGCCGGGCAGCGCTCGACTCAGAGCGCGATGACGGTGGGGACGATCATCGGCCGGCGCCGGTAGTTGTCCGACACCCAGCGGCCGACGACGCGGCGAACACCCTGCGCGATCCGGTGCGGGTCGGTGACACCCTCGGACTCCGTGCGGGACAGCTCCGCCTCGATCAGCGGGATCACCCCGTTGAGCGCCTTCGGGTCGTCGGAGAAGCCCCGGCCGGACACCGTCGGCGGCGCGACCGTGCGCCCGGTCGCCGTCTCGATCGCCAGGGTGATGGCGATGAAGCCGCCCTCGCCCAGCACCAGACGGTCGCTCAGGGTGCTCTCGCCGATGTCGCCGACGGCCGAACCGTCCACGTACACGCGGCCGACCACGACCCGGCCGGAGATCTTCGCCTTGCCGTCCACCAGGTCGACGACCACGCCGTCCTCGGCGATCACCACGGAGTCCTCGGGCACGCCGGTCTTGACCGCCAGCGCCGCGTTCGCCCGCAGGTGCCGCCACTCGCCGTGCACCGGCATCACATTGCTCGGCCGCACCGCGTTGTACAGGTACAGCAGCTCACCGGCCGGCGAGTGACCGGACACGTGCACCCGCGCGTTGCCCTGGTGCACCACCCGCGCGCCGAGCCGGGTCAGTCCGTTGATCACGCCGAACACCGCGGTCTCGTTGCCGGGGATCAACGACGAGGACAGCACCACCGTGTCATCGGGCTTGATGCGCACCTGGCGGTGCTCGCCGCGGGCCATCCGGGACAGCGCGGACAGCGGCTCGCCCTGCGAACCGGTCGAGACCAGCACCAGCTTCTCGTCGGGCAGCAGCATGGCCTCGTCGAGCTCGACGAGCAGGCCGTCCGGCACCTTGAGGATGCCCATGTCGGCGGCCAGCCCCATGTTGCGCAGCATGGACCGGCCGACCAGGCAGACCTTGCGACCGCGCGCGGCGGCCGCGTCCAGGACCTGCTGCACCCGGTGCACGTGGCTGGCGAAGCAGGCCACGATCATCCGGCTCTTGGAGTCGTCGAAGACGCTCTCCAGCACCGGCCCGATCTCCCGCTCGGAGATGACGAACCCGGGCACGTCGGCGTTGGTGGAGTCGACCAGGAACAGGTCGACGCCCTCGTCGCCGAGGCGGGAGAAGCCGGCCAGGTCGGTCAGCCGGCCGTCCAGCGGCAGCTGGTCGAGCTTGATGTCGCCGGTGTGCAGCACCAGACCGGCGGGCGTGCGGATGGCCACAGCGAGCGCGTCCGGGATGGAGTGGTTCACCGCGAAGTACTCGCAGTTGAACTCGCCGTGCCGGGTGCTCTGCCCCTCGCGCACCTCACGCAGGTGCGGGGTGAGCCGGTGTTCCTTGCACTTGGCGGCGACCAGCGCGAGGGTGAACTTGGAGCCGACGATCTGCACGTCCGGACGCAGCCGCAGCAGCCACGGGATGGCGCCGATGTGGTCCTCGTGGCCGTGCGTGAGCACGACGGCCTCGATGTCGTCGAGCCGGTTCTCGATGGCGCGCAGGTCGGGCAGGATCAGGTCCACGCCCGGCGAGTCCTCGGCCGGGAAGAGCACGCCGCAGTCGACCACGAGCAGCCGGCCGGCGTACTCGAACACGGTCATGTTGCGGCCGATCTCGCCGATGCCGCCCAGTGCGACGATCCGCAGGCCGCCTTCGGGCAGCTCGGGCGGCTGGCTGATCGGCAGCTCCGGGTTCGGCGCCGGAGCCTCGGTGGGGCGATCGCGCTCGCGCTCGGGGCGAGAGGATCGGCGGTTGGATTGGTGTGAACGACTCACAGGGCAACAACTTTCGTAGCCGGCTCGGCCGGCCAGGTCATGGTCGCCGGCTCAGTGCGGACGACATCGTCAGGGGTGGGCCAGCGAGCATCGGGGCTCCGGCACACTCAGCGCCGCCAGATCGGCTGAAGGCGCGCATTATCACCGATATTACCGCTAAGCCAACCGGACCGGTTACCGGCTTCCTCAGCCGTGGGTCAGATGCCGCGCGAGGTGGCCTGCAGCGCCTCGATATCGGCCGGCGCGCCGTCCAGGTCCACCTGCGCCAGGTCGCGGCCGAACCCGTGCAGCACCAGCTCACCGGGCGTGCCGACCACCGTCACCTGGCGCGGTCCGGACCTCGCGTTGATCTCCGCGCCGCGAGCCCTGGTGGCGTGCCGCAGCCGCACCCCGACCGGGCTGTGCCGGTACATCAGCCGGGCCGCCAGCCGCAGCGCCGACCACAGCGCCTCGTCCCGATCCGGCTCCGCCGCGCGGGGCTGCCAGCCGGGCTGAGCCCGGGCCAGATCCTCGTGGTGCACGAAAAACTCCAGCAGGTTGGCCCGCTCGTCCAGCAGCGGGATCCGGTACGGCGACCACAGCGGCGCCCCGTCGCGCAGCAACCGCACCTGCTCGGCCCACGGCACCTTCTTGTACGTATCCATCGCGGACTCGGTGAACCGGGCCAGCGCCGGTACCAGGATGCCCGGCGCGGCCAGCGGCTGACGTTCCCGCACCAGCAGGTGGGCGAGCAGCTCCCCGGCGCGCCAACCGGGCAGCACGGTGGGTGCCTCCGGGCCGGTGGCCTCGAACAGATCACAGATCGCGGCGCGCTCGCCGGGTACCAGCCTCATGCCTGTCAGTCCTCTTCCTCGGAGCTTGCGTCCTAGTGCCGCGTGCTTGTCAGCCGGTCGGATGTGTCGCGGTGGCGCCGCCGAACAGGGTGCCGGGCCGGGCCGCCAGCGCGGCGGTGATGTCCCGCGTCTCCCCCGCCAGCCACACCCGCACCCGGGGCCGCCCGCACATGTGCACGACCAGCTCACCCGGCTCGCCGTGCACCGTGACCGGGCGGGGGCCGGGCCGGACCTGCCAGCTCGAGCCGTCCGGGCGCTGCAGCAGCACACCGACCGGACTGCGCTGGTAAGCGAGCCGGCCGAGCTTCTTCGCGCTGTGCCAGAGCGTCTCGTCCCGGTAGCTCTCCGCCGGCCTCGGCGCCCAGTCGCGCACCGCCCGGCGGATGTCCTCGTGGTGCACGTAGAGCCGCAGGAACTCCAGCCCGTCGGTCGGGCGGCGAGTCGGCAGCCAACTGCTCCGCCCGGTGCGCAGTAGCTCGATCATGTCCAACCAGGGCAGCCGCCGCATCCTGTGCTGGGCCGCCCGTGCCACCGGCGGGACCAGGATGCCGAGCAGGCTGACCAGGAACCTGCGCTCCTGCACCAGCAGATAGGCCAGCAGCTGCGCGGTGTTGCGCCCGGCGCAGCAGGTCGGGGCGTCCGGCCCGACGCGCTCGAACTCCGCGCAGAGTGCCGCCCGCTCCCGGCCCGCTTCGGTCACCGCCCCGGGTGACACCGGCCTCAGCCCTCGGAAACCAGCGGGCTGGAGGCGATCTCGCTGCCGTCCTCCAGGGTGCCGATCTCGAAGTCGGCGAACACGTTCGGCACCGCAACTTGCAGCTGGCGCAGGCACTCGATGGCCAGCTCGCGGATCTCGACGTCGGCGTGCTCGGTGGCACGCATCGCGATGAAGTGCCGCCAGGCCCGGTAGTTCCCGGTGACCACGATCTTGGTCTCGGTCGCGTTCGGCAGCACCGCACGGGCCGCCTGCCGGGCCTGCTTGCGGCGCAGGGTGGCGTTCGGCACGTCGGCGAACCGCTGCTCGAGGCCGGAAAGCAGCTGGTCGTAGGCTTTCTCGGCGGCTTCGGCGGCCTCCACGAAGGCCGCGTGCAGCTCCGGCTCCGAGGCGATCACGTCCGGCTCCACGACCGCCGAGCCCCGCCCCGGCACGTAGCGCTGGGAGAGCTGGGAGTAGGAGAAGTGCCGGTGTCGGATCAGCTCGTGGGTGAGCGACCGGGACACCCCGTTGAGGTAGAACGTGACCGTGCCGTGTTCCAGCACGCTCAGGTGGCCCACCTCGAGGATGTGCCGCAGATAGCCGGCGTTCGTCGCGGTGGCCGGGTTCGGCTTCTTCCAGGACTGGTAACAAGCCCGGCCGGCGAACTCCGCGAGCGCCTGCCCACCGTCCGCGTCGGTCTCCCACGGCACATCGGCGGGCGGCAGGAACTCGGTCTTCGCAATCAGCTGGACCCTGAGAGGCACAGTGTCAGGCATGCCGGCAGCGTAACGGCGCCGTTCGGCGCTCCGTGCTGACCTCCCGGTGACACCATCCGCGACACTGAGTTGCTCAAGGTTGGCGTTGCATGACGCCATGAATGACGTCATAGTGATGTCATGGATGTCACGCCGTACGTCACCGGGCTGCGCGAGGACCTGATGTCCGCCGCGGCCGCCGGAGACGAACAGACCCAACGCACCGCGGCACTGCTCGCGGCCGCGATCGAACCGGCCGCCCGGCTGGCCGTCATGAACGCGCTGGCCGACCTCGCCGCCGAGGTCACCGAAGCACTCGACGGCGAGCGGGTCGTTGAGGTGCGCCTGGACGGGCGCCAGGTGCGGGTCGCGGTCAGCGAACCGGCCCGTCCCCGGCCGGCCGACGAGCCGCCGCCGGTCCCCCCGCTCGGCGACGCCGGCGACATCAGCCGGATCACGCTGCGGCTGATGGAACAGATCAAGAACCGCGCCGAGCAGGCCGCGAACTCGCAGGGCATGTCGCTCAACGCGTGGATCTCGCAGGCCGTGCAGGGCGCGCTGCACGGCACCTCGCCGGACTGGGGCGACTGGGGTCATTCGGGTCGGGGCGACGGCCGACGTGACCGGCGCGGCGGGGGCCGGGGTGACGGGCGCGGTGACGGTAGCTCGAACCGGGGCCGGGGACGCGACGACGACCGCCGGCTGCGCGGCTGGGTACAGGGCTGAGAGGGCGATCATGACCGAGGACAGCACTCCGCGCGACGAGCACGGCAACCCCGAGACACCCGGAGCGGCCGGGGCGGGCGGCGACCCGGCCGACGTCTGGGCCGATGCGACCAGCGCCGGCGGCACTGGCGGCACTGGCGGTGGCACTGGCAGCGGCACTGGCAGCGGCACTGGCAGCGGCACTGGCGGGGGGACCGACGCGGACAGCGTTGGCGAGCCCGGCGAGAAGCCGGACACCGGACCGGGCGCCGGACCGACGAGCGCCGACCGGACCGGCGACGAGCCGGTGGAGGCGGTGCGGACCGAGAGTTGGCCGTGCGCCGAGCCGGCCGAGTTGGACCTGTCGATCGACGTCGGGCGCATCGAGGTGGCGCTCGACGACAGCGCCTCGTCCGTCGACGTCGACCTGCGGGCCGAGCAGGGCCCGGGCAGCGGCTGGACCAAGGGGCTGTCCGGCGTGCTCAACTGGCTGAACGAGGCCTCCGGCCCGGGCGGCTCGATCCGGATCGGCGGCCGGGACATCAATCTGGGCGGTCGCGGGTTCTCCCTCGGCGACCTGGGCAACCTGGGCAACCTGGGCGGACTCGGGGGCCTGGGCGGACTCGGTGGGCTCGGTGGGCTGGGCGGTTCGGACTTCGACCTGCGCGACCTGGCCGGCCGTGACCTGGCCGCCGAGGCCGTCCGCGCCACCGAGGTGACCTGGTCGGAGCCGACCCGGCGGCTGGTGGTGCAGTCGCCGCCGATGCCGCTGCGGATCGTGCCGCTGGTGCTGACCGTGCGGGCGCCGGCCGGGTCGCGGATCACGCTGCGCACCAAGGCCGGCCAGATCAGCGTCACCGGGCGGGCCGGCACCGCGAGCGCGCGGACCGGCTCCGGTGACATCGCGTTGGACAGCGTCTCCGGCGACCTCAAGCTGTCCACCGGGTCCGGCGCGGCGCGGGTGCGGGCGGTGTCCGGGCGCACCAGCGCGAAGAGCGGCTCGGGCAACCTGGCGGTGGATGCGCTGGACGGCCCGGCCGAGGTCCAGAGCGGCAGCGGCGACCTGCGGCTGGGCACCGTGCGGGCCGACCTGTTCGCCCGCGCCGGTTCCGGTGACGTGACCGTCGACGACGCCGAGGCCGGCCGCCTCGAACTGACCACCGGCTCGGGCAACCTGCGGGTCGGGGTGCACGCGGGCGTCGCCGCCGAGCTCGACCTGCAGTCCGGTTCCGGCCGCGCCCGCAGCGAGCTGGACATCAGCGACACCGCCCCGACCAGCGGCGCCGCCGCGCTGCACATCCACGGCCGGACCGGGAACGGCGACGTCCTGGTGACCAGGGCGCTGAGTCCGGCGGGGGCGGCCGGCTAGTTCGCCGTCGGCTAGTTCGCCGGCCGTCTAGTTCGCCGGCCGTCTAGTTCGCCGGCCGTCTAGTTCGCCGCCGTCTAGTTCGCCGGCCGTCTAGTTCGCCGGCCGTCTAGTTCACCGCCGTCTAGTTCGCCGGCCGTGCAGCCAGCGCCTGGGCGAGCGGGGCGATCAGGTCGCCCCGCTCGCCGAGGCGCACGTCGTCCAGCCCCAGCCAGTCGGCCATCAGACGCAGCTCGGTGGCCAGCTCGGCGGCCACCCTGGGCACCTCGCCGCCGGGCTCGCTGAACGCCCCCGGCACCCGCAGCACGTTCGCCACCCGGTCGGTCTTCAGGTCGACCCTGGCGACCAGCGCGTCGTCCAGCAGGAACGGGAAGACGTAGTAGCCGTGCTCCCGCTTCTCCGCCGGCGTGTAGATCTCGATCCGGTACCGGAAGTCGAAGAGCCGCTCGGTACGCGCCCGCTCCCAGATCAGCGGGTCGAACGGGCAGAGCAGGGCGCGGGCCGTGACCTTGCGGGGCATCCGTGCTCCGGGACGCCGATACCCGACCTTCGCCCAGCCCCGGACCTCGACCGGCTCCAACTCACCGGCGTCGACCAGCTCGCGGACCGCCGTCCGGCAGGTCTCCGGGCCCATCCGGTAGTAGTCGCGCAGCTCGGCCTCGGTGGCCACCCCGAGCGCGGCGCCCGCGTAGCCGATCAGCCGCCGCGCCGCCTCGTCGGACTCGACCGGCGGCGCGGCCAGCACCTCCGGCGGCAGTACCCGCTCCGGCAGGTCGTAGAGCCGCTGGAAGTTGACCCTGGTGCCGGTGGTGAGCTCGCCGGTGCCGAAGAGGAACTCACAGATCCGTTTCACGTCCGACCGGCTCCACCAGGACGCACCCTTGGGCCGCGGCACCCCGCTACCGGCGCCGAGCAGCTGCTCCAGCGCACCGGCGCCGACCGGGCCGACCTCCTTGACGGCGGCCAGCACATCGCTCACCAGCGCGGGCTCCCGGTCCACCAGCTCGTGGTAGTGCCGCCACCAGCCCTTGCGCTTGGCACCGGACTGCAGCAGCGGCCAGTCCTGCACCGGCAGCAGGCTCGCCTCGTGCGCCCAGTACTCCACCAGCAGCCGGGGCCGGCGCGCGCTGTGCGACCAGGCGGCCTCGTCCAGCAACGCCATCGGGTAACCGCCCAGCCGGCTGAACACCGGCATGTAGTGCGCCCGCACCGCCACGTTGACCGAGTCCAGCTGGAGCAGCCGCAATCGTTCGACCAGCCGCCCCAGCTGTCGACGACCGACCGGCCCGGACGGCCGTGGCTCGGCGAACCCCTGTGCGGCGAGGGCGGCCCGCCGAGCCGCCGCCGCGGTGATCGTGTCCATCCCGCGCAGTTTCGCACGCACCCCCGACACTTCCGCCCCGCGAGTCGCGGATTCCGTCAGCGCGAGTCGCGGAATCCGTCAGCGCGAGTCGCGGAATCCGTCAGCGCGAGTCGCGGAATCCGTCAGGGCGAGTCGGGGATTCCGCCGGATTCCATGATGCGTCGCCTCGGGTCCCGGTTTTCCACCCGGAGCGGGCCGGCCAACCGGAGCTCGCGCAGTTCGCGGTCCCCGGCGTCCAGGGTGCGTCCCATGCCGTCCGGGTCCCAACCGATGCGGTCGTAACAGGCCCGCGACGCCACGTCCTGCTCCGGCAACCACGCGATGCCCCCGTGTGCGCCGTCCCGGGCCACCTCTTCGAAGGCAGCGCCCAGCAGCCGGCGCCCGTGCCCCCGCCGACCCCACCTCGGCTCCACCAGCAACGTGACGATCTGTGCCTGATCAGGCGAAACGCCGACCTCGTCGGCGTCCACCGGTGCAGCGGCACAGAACCCGACGACCCAGTCACCTTCGGTCGCCACCAGCACGTGATGTCCCTGCCCCGCAGTCACCGCGGCCGCCCAGGCCTGCCGTGCGGCCGGTCCGGTCAGCTGGTCCAGCGCGGCCTCGGGCACCCACTCGGCGTAGGCCACCCGCCAGGTTCCGGCCTGGATACGGATGATCTCGTCGACGTCGTCCGGGGTTGCGGCGCGGACCTGCGCAAGAGCCATCGCTCCTGCTTACACGACAGCCGGGACAGCAGCCGAGCCGACCCGGACCGATCGTCGCCGACCTTGCCGGAGCCGTAGCGGGTCCTGACCGAATCCCCGACTCGCCCTGACGAAATCCCCGACTCGCCCTGACGGATTCCCCGACTCGCGGAGCGGTACGGGTGGGGGCTAGAGGCCTAGGAGGGGTTCCAGGCCGACGGTGAGGCCGGGGCGGTCGAGTACCTGGCGGACGGCAAGCAGCACCCCCGGCATGAACGACGTCCGGCTGAGCGAGTCGTGCCGGATGGTCAGCATCTCGCCCTCGGTGCCGAACAGCACCTCCTGGTGGGCGACGAGGCCGGCCATCCGCACCGAGTGCACTCGGACCCCGTCGACGGTGGCACCCCGCGCGCCGGGCGACTCCTGGGTGGTCGCATCCGGCATCGGGGCCGAGTCGGCGGCGGCCCGCGCGGCGGCGATGAGCGAGGCGGTGTGCGCGGCGGTGCCGGAGGGCGCGTCGACCTTGCCGGCGTGGTGCAGCTCGATCACCTCGGCGGAGTCGAAGAAGCGGGCAGCCAGCTGGGCGAAGTGCATGGTCAGCACCGCACCGATGCCGAAGTTCGGCGCCACCAGCACGCCCAGGCCCGGCTTGTGGGTCAACCAGTCGGCCACGGTGGCCAGCTTGGCGGCGTCGAAACCGCTGGTGCCGACCACGGCGGCGATGTCGTGGTCGATGCAGAACCGGACGTTCTCCAGCGCGACGTCCGGGTGGGTGAAGTCGACGACGACCTGGGCACCGGCGTCGGCGACGTTGAACAGCCAGTCCCCCGCGTCCACCATCGCGACCAGGTCGAGATCGTCGGCGGCCTCCACCGTGCGGCAGACCTCGACCCCCATCCGGCCCCGCGCGCCCAGCACCGCCACCCGGATCGGCGCCCCGGCCGTATCGGACGCCGTATCGGATGCCGCCACCTTGTCGGGCTCACTCACGCCGCACACCTCCGCTTGTCAGCCGACAATCATTCCGGTGATCCACACCGCGGTCGCCAGCAGCCCGGCCGCCAGCTCGATCAGGATGCTCCAGCCGACCGCGCGCAGGGCCTCCGTGGTGGACGGCCAGGCTCGCGCGTGCTCCCGCAGCCGGGACAGCTCGGCGAGGTAGACGCCCAGTACGAAGCCGAGGAACAGCCCGATCACCGGGATCACGAAGAACCCGATGATGCCGAGCACCGCGCCGGCCAGCAGCGAGCGCCCGGGAACCCCGGCGGCCTTCAACGCCCGGCCCGGCAGCAGGTACTTCGCCACCGAGCCGAGCAGCGCGATGCCGACCGCCGCGCCCAGCACCGTCCAGCCGACGACGTCGTTGCGCGGCACCGCCCACACCGCGATACCGGCGACCACGAGCAGCAGGCCGGGCAGCACGGTGAGCACGGAGCCGATGAGGCCGGCCGCCACCAGCAGCCCGGCCACCACCGCATAGATCGTCACTGCCATGTCGTCACTGCCATGTCGTCACAGCCATGTCGTCACAGCTGCCATGGTCACGACTGGAGTGCACCGGGTAGTTCGGCCACCGAGTCGTACGGGCCGACCACCGCCGACGTGAACGGCTGGCCCAGCACCTCGACAGCCACCGAGGTGACCTGTTCGGGGGTGACCGCCTCGATGGCGTCCAGGCTCTGCCGCAGCGAACGCTGCCGACCCAGGTCCAGCTCGTGGCGGCCGATGCGGTTCATCCGCGAGTTGGTGTCCTCGAGGCCGAGCACCAGGCCGCCGCGCAGTGCGCCCTTGGCCCGGGTGACCTCGGCATCGGTCAGCCCGCCGGCGGCTACGTCGGCCAGCACCTTCCTGGTCACCGAGACCACCTCGTCGACGCGGTCCGGCTGGCAGCCTGCGTAGACGGCGAGCTGGCCGGCATCGGTGTAGCTGGCGGTCGCCGAGTACACCGAGTACGCGAGGCCACGCTGTTCGCGCACCTCCTGGAACAGCCGCGAGCTGAGCCCGCCGCCGAGCCCGGTGTTGAGTACCTCCAGGGCCGCACGGCGGGGGTCGTGCCGGATCAGCCCGGGCACGCCGAGCATCAGGTGCACCTGCTCGGTGTCCTCGCTCTGCAGCACCAACTCGCCGGGCGCCGCGGCCGGTGGGGTACCGGTGCGAAGCGGAGCGGGTACGGCCGGCTCACCGGACGGGAAGGCTCGTTCGACCAGTTCGACGACCCGCTCGTGGCTCAGGTTGCCAGCGGCGGCCACCACCATTCGCGGCGCGGTGTAGTACCGCTGCCAGAAGCCCCGCAGCCGCTCCCTGGTCATCGCCTGGATGGACTCCTCGGAGCCGATCACCGGCAGGCCCAGCGCGTGCGCACCGAACAGTGCGCTGTCGAACACCTCGCCGAGCAGGTCCTCGGGGTCGTCCGCGCGCATGGCGATCTCTTCGAGCACCACCGCCCGCTCCAGCTCGACGTCGCCGGGCGCGAACGTCGCGGCGGTCACCACGTCGGACAGCAGGTCCACCGCGAGCGGCAGGTCCGAGTCCAGCACGTGGGCGTAGAAACAGGTGTGCTCCTTCGCGGTGAACGCGTTCAGCTCACCGCCGACGGCGTCGATCTCCTGGGCGATCTGGGCCGCGGTCCGCCGGGCCGTGCCCTTGAACAGCAGATGTTCCAGGTAGTGCGCGGCGCCGGCCTCCTCGGGTGTCTCGTCCCGCGAACCGGCGCCGATCCAGACCCCGACCGACGCCGACCGAACCCCGGGCACCCACTCGGTGACCACCCGCAGCCCGCTGGGTAGCAGGCTGCGGGTGACCGAATCCGGTTCCGGGGTGCCCGCGCCGCCGGAGTTCCCCGACGGTGCGAGCAGGGTCAACTGACCTCGGCCTTCTCAGCCTCGGCGGCAGCCGGAGCGTCCGCCGCCGGAGCGGCGGGCGCCTCGTTCTCGGCGACCGGGACCAGTGAGACCTTGCCGCGGTTGTCGATGTCGACGACCTCGACGCGGAGCTTGTCGCCGACCTTGACGACGTCCTCGACCTTGTTGATCCGCTTGCCGTTGCCCAGCTTGGAGATGTGCACCAGGCCGTCCTTGCCCGGCACCAGCGAGACGAAAGCACCGAAGGCGGCGGTCTTGACGACCGTGCCCAGGTACCGCTCGCCGATCTTCGGCAGCTGCGGGTTGGCGATCCCGTTGATCATGGCGATGGCCGCCTCGGCGGACGGGCCGTCGGCCGCACCGACGTAGATGGTGCCGTCGTCCTCGATCGAGATGTCCGCACCGGTCTGCTCGGTGATCGAGTTGATCATCTTGCCCTTCGGGCCGATGACCTCGCCGATCTTGTCGACCGGGATCTTCACCGAGGTCACCCGAGGCGAGTACGGGCTCATCTCGTCGGGCTCGTCGATCGCCTCGGCGAGGACGTCCAGAATGGTCAGCCGGGCGTCCCGGGCCTGCGACAGCGCCTTCGCCAGCACCTCGGACGGGATGCCGTCCAGCTTGGTGTCCAGCTGCAGCGCGGTCACGAAGTCCTTCGTGCCGGCAACCTTGAAGTCCATGTCGCCGAAGGCATCCTCGGCGCCGAGGATGTCGGTCAGCGCGACGTAGCGGGTCTTCCCGTCTACGTCATCGGACACCAGACCCATCGCGATACCGGCGACCGGAGCCTTCAGCGGGCAACCGGCGTTGAGCAGCGACAGCGTCGAGGCGCACACCGAGCCCATCGAGGTCGACCCGTTGGAGCCGAGCGCCTCGGAGACCTGGCGGATCGCGTACGGGAACTCCTCGCGGCTGGGCAGCACGGGCAGCAGCGCCCGCTCGGCCAGCGCGCCGTGGCCGATCTCGCGGCGCTTCGGCGAACCCACCCGGCCGGTCTCACCGGTCGAGTACGGCGGGAAGTTGTAGTTGTGCATGTAGCGCTTCTTGGTCTCCGGGGACAGCGAGTCGATCTGCTGTTCCATCCGGAGCATGTTCAGCGTGGTGACACCCATGATCTGGGTCTCGCCGCGCTCGAACAGCGCCGAGCCGTGCGCCCTCGGCACGACCTCTACCTCGGCGGACAGCGGCCGGATGTCGGTCAGGCCGCGGCCGTCGATGCGGACCTGGTCGCGCAGGATGCGCTGGCGGACCAGCTTCTTGGTGACCGCACGGTATGCGCCACCCAGCTCCTTCTCGCGGCCCTCGAACTTCGGGCCGAGCTGGTCGAGCACCTCGGCCTTGATCTCGTCGAGGCGGGACTCGCGGGCCTGCTTGTCGGCGATGGTGAGCGCCTTGGCGAGCTCCGTGGAGACCGCGTCGGAGACCGCGTCCAGCGCGTCGGCCTGGTAGGCCGGGTAGGTCGGGTACTCGCCGGTCGGCTTGCCGGCCACGTCGGCCAGCTGCTGCTGCGCGATGCACAGCGCGCGGATGAACGGCTTCGCGGCCTCCAGGCCCGCGGCGACGACCTCCTCGGTCGGTGCGGCGGCGCCACCGGCAACCAGCTCGATCGTCCGGGTGGTGGCCTCGGCCTCGACCATCATGATGGCCACGTCGTCACCGGCAATGCGGCCGGCCACGACCATGTCGAACACGGCGCGCTCGAGCTGCTCGTAGGTCGGGAACGCGACCCACTGGGTCTTGCCGGCCTCATCGGCGATCAGCGCGACCCGGGTGCCGCCGACCGGCCCGGTGAAGGGCAGCCCGGAGATCTGGGTGGACGCCGACGCGGCGTTGATGGCCAGCACGTCGTAGGGGTCCTGCGGGTGCAGCGAGAGCACGGTCACCACGACCTGGATCTCGTTGCGCAGCCCGTCGCCGAAGGTCGGGCGCAGCGGCCGGTCGATCAGCCGGCAGGCCAGGATGGCGTCCGTGGACGGCCGGCCCTCCCGGCGGAAGAACGAGCCGGGGATCCGCCCGGCGGCGTACATCCGCTCTTCCACGTCAATGGTGAGCGGGAAGAAGTCGAGGTTGTCCTTCGGGTGCTTGGACGCCGTGGTGGCGGACAGCAGCATGGTTTCGTCGTCGAGGTAGGCGACGACCGAACCGGCCGCCTGCCTGGCCAACCGGCCGGTCTCGAATCGCACGGTGCGGGTGCCGTAGCTCCCGTTGTCGAGGACCGCGGTGGTCTCGTGCACCCCGTCTCGGGTGTCATCTGACATGTAGAAAAATCTCCTCTTTGGTTCACGGTGAGGCAACCGCGTGATCCGGATCGAGGCCGGTCTTCGATCGAAGCCCTCGGCGCGGCTCTCCGCCGCGCCCGGGGGCCACTACCGAGGACCGGCGATTCGGGTGTTGCTCCCGGTCCGGGCCGCGGTGGCCTTGAGATGTGTAGTTCTGTGTCGTTCTGAGAGGTCTGGCTAGCTCATCTTTGGTTCTGCTCCGGGCCGGCCCGAGTGGGCCCGGCGGCCGGAATGCCGGCAGGGGGAGCGCCGCGACGCGGACGCTCCCCCTGCCGGACTCTCAACGACGGAGACCGAGGCGCTCGATCAGCGCGCGGTAGCGCGACACGTCGACCTGCCTGAGGTACTTCAGCAGGCGCCGGCGGCGGCCGACCATCAGCAGCAGACCACGACGCGAGTGGTGGTCGTGCTTGTGCATCTTGAGGTGCTCGGTGAGGTCGACGATGCGCTTGGTGAGCAGCGCGACCTGGGCTTCCGGCGATCCGGTGTCCGATTCGTGGACACCGTAATCGGTGAGAATGGTCTTCTTTTCGGCGGCGTCAAGTGCCACGGGCGGGGTACTCCTCGGTTCTGTGCTGTGCCGTGCGGTCCCGCGCTCGGCTTCGGCGCGGAAGGTAAGTCGGTGCCGGCCGCCACGGACCACAGCCGCACCCAGTAACAAAGATTACCAGGCGTTATTCACGCAGCGACGCCGGCCGGGCATGGGCGGCCCGCGCCCGTGGTCGCGGGGCGCACCGCCGGGCCTGCTCGGACTCCGGCGCACCCTCGCCCGCCGGCGGCACAGCCGGCGGCACCGGTCCGGGCCGGGCGCGCAGCGGCACCCGGTGCAGCACGGTGTACCTGGGGCCCGCCGAGCTCAGCTCGGAACGCACCAGGCACACGTCCGCCGGGCGCCACCACGGCCCCCGGTGCCGGCCGAGCGGCCCGGCGGACGGCGGCGCGTCGTTGCGCCGGGAGGTGCGCGCCACCGTGACGTGCCCCCGGAAGCTGGCCGGATCACCGCCGGCCGCCACCACCAGCTCGGCCAGCGCGTCGGCGTCGGCCGCCGCGGCGGGCAGCACCCCGACCGCGGCCACCTTCGGGAACGACACCGTGCCGGCCAACCGCAGCCAGGGCGCCGTCAGGCCACCCGCCCGCGCCTCGAGCCGACGGGCCAGCACACCGGGCTCCGCCTCGCCGTGGAAGCCGAGCGTGACGTGCCAGCGGGCGGTCGGCGTGGCACGCCAACCCTCCGGCGGCCAGTCCGGGTGCGCGGACAGCTCGCCGTCCAGCGTGAGCACCGCTGACCGCGAGGGCCACAGCGCGGTGAACAACCGGGTCATCCGCGGTCACCTCCGTTCGGCCGCGGCACGCCGCAGCAGTTCCGCGATCGCCGGGAAGCGCGGGCCGAGCACACTCGCGGCGGCGGCCAGCTGAGCCGGCGCGGCCACCGCGCGCAACGCCTCGCTCGGATCCTGCGGCCCTCCCCCGGGCAGCCCCAGGTGCGGCCGAGTCTGCCGGAGCTGGGCCAGCAGCTCGTCGGCGCGCACCGGCTCACCGGCCGGCAGCCGGCGCACATGCCGGTCCAGCAGGGCGAGCCGGGCCAGCACGCCCGGGTCACCGATCTTCACCCGGCGCGCGCTGACCAGCTGGCTGAGCATTGCGGTGGACAGCCCCAACCCGTCGGCCAGGCGAGCCTGGGACACCCCGAGCGCCGCCTGCAGCCGCCGGATCCGGTCGCCGAGCGGCTCGCCGTAGAGCTCCCGCTGGCGGGCCACGTTCCTGGCGAAGGTCGCCCGCGCAGCGGCCTCGGCGGACGCGTCCGCCGGCTCGGCCGGCCCGCCGACCTCGGCTCCGAGCCGACCGCCGAGCTCTACCCGCTCCTGGACTGCCACGCTGACCCCACTCCATTGCCGGACACCGCGATGCTCGCAGCCCGGCGGGGCCCGCTGGGGCGGAATGGCGAATCTCCCGGTGCAATCCCCCCGGGCGGCGCTAGAGATCCTCGGGGTGGAAACCTTGGTGGCACAGTTGCCTGGAGGTCTGCTGTTGCGACTGCCCGTTCCAACTTCCGCGGCCGTAGATCCGACCAGCCACGGTGAGGTGGCACGCCGTCGCGGTGGCAATCGGACTTCGGCGCTGCGGGCCGGCGGCGGTCGATCATGGAGACTGGTCGAGACGGGACGTCCACGCCCTCCGTGCAGGACACAACACCGCCGCAGCGCTGGGTGTTAACGCCGCGTCACCGACCGGGTGGCCCGGTGTCGACCCTGGTACCACTGAGGCGTCTGAGGCCTCCCGTGTCCCCGAGACCAACGCCAGTCCGGTAATTTTCGCCGAGAACCGGACTCAT
>DASYLM010000226.1:0-10722 GCA_036009565.1 Pseudonocardia sp.
CCGGCCCGGCGGCCGGCCCGTCTTCCGGCGCGGGCGGCTCGACGGGTGGGGCGACGCCGGGTGGCGGGTCGTAGAGCCGGTGCCGGCCGCGGCCGGTCGCCTCGGCCATCAGGTCGACGAACCGGTCGAACAGGTCGGCGGCGTCGTGCGGGCCCGCGGCGGCCTCCGGGTGGTACTGCACGCTGAACGCGGGCACCTCCAGGGCAGCCATGCCCTCGACGCAGCCGTCGTTCGGGCAGGTGTGGGTGACCACCGCTGGGCCGAACGGGGTGTCGAACCGCTCCCCCGCCTCGCCCTCCACGGCGAACCCGTGGTTCTGCGAGGTGATCGCGACGCGGCCGGTGGCGTGCTCGACGACCGGGATGTTGATACCGCGGTGGCCGTAGCGCATCTTGTACGTCCCGCGGCCGAGCGCGCGGCCGAGGATCTGGTTGCCGAAGCAGATGCCGAACAGCGGGATCCGCCGCTCCAGCACCTGCCGGGTGAGCTCGACCGGCCCGTCCGCGGTGGCCGGATCGCCGGGACCGTTGGACAGGAAGAAGCCGTCCGGCGCGAGCGCCTCGATCTGCTCGATCGTGGTGTGTGCGGGCAGCACGTGCGTCTCGATCCCCCGAGCCGCGAGCATGCGCGGGGTGTTCGACTTGATGCCCAGGTCCGGCGCGGCCACGGTGAACCGGCGTTCCCCGGCGGCGGGTACCACGTACCGGGTCGGCGTGGTCACCTCACCGGTCAGGTCGGCGCCCTCCATCGAGGGACTCCGGCGCACCCGCTCGACGAGCTCGTCGGTACGGGCCAGCGAGCCGCCGGAGAACACCCCGGCCCGCATCGCGCCGCGTTCGCGCAGGTGGCGGACCAGTGCGCGGGTGTCGATGCCGGCGACGCCGACCACGCCCTGGATCGCCAACTGGTGCTCCAGGGTGTCTTCGGAGCGCCAGTTGGACGGCACCCGGGCGGGGTCGCGCACCGCGTAGCCGGCCACCTGGATCCGGGCCGACTCGTTGTCCTCGGAGTTCCAGCCGGTGTTGCCGATCTGCGGCGCGGTCTGCACCACGATCTGGCGGCAGTAGGACGGGTCGGTCAGCGTCTCCTGGTACCCGGTCATCCCGGTGGTGAACACCGCCTCGCCGAGCGCGGTGCCGCTGGCGCCGTAGGACTCGCCGGTGAACACCCGCCCGTCCTCCAGCACCAGGAGGGCGGTCCCGTTGTTCGCGTCACTCATTTGCGTATGTCTCCGTCCCGCGCGGTGATCCGCCCGCGCAGCACGGTGGCCACGACCTGGGCGGGCAGTCTCATGCCCTCGTAGGGGGTGTTGCTGGCCAGGCTGGCGAGCTTCGCGCCGCGCACGGTCCACTGTGCGTCCGGGTCGACCAGGGTCAGCGTGGCCGGCTCACCGACCGCCAGTGGGCGGCCCTGGTCGGGCAGCCCGGCGATTTCGGCGGGACGCTCGGACAGCACCCTGGCCACTCCGCGCCAGTCCAGCAGGCCGGGCTCCACCATGGTGTGCACCAGTACCGACAGCGCGGTCTGCAGGCCGAGCATGCCCGGCCGGGCGGCCGCCCACTCGCAGTCCTTGGCCTGCGCGGGGTGCGGCGCGTGGTCGGTGGCCACGCAGTCGATGACGCCCTCGGCCAGTGCCGTGCGCATCGCCGCCGTGTCGGCACCGGTGCGCAGCGGCGGGTTCACCTTGTTCACCGGGTCGTAGCTGGTCAGCACGGCGTCGGTGAGCAGCAGGTGGTGCGGGGTGACCTCGGCGCTGACCCGCACGCCGGCCGCCTTGGCCGCGCGCAGCACCTCGATGGTGCGCGCCGACGAGACGTGGCAGACGTGCAGCGCGGCGCCGGCGTCCCGGGCCAGCGCGCAGTCGCGGGCCACGATGGTCTCCTCGGCGGCCGCCGGCCAGCCGGCCAGCCCCAGCCGGGCGGCCACCGCGCCCTCGTGCGCCTGGGCCCCGTTGGTCATCCGGGGGTCCTCGGCGTGCTGGGCGATCACCACGTTCAGCGCGGTGGCGTACTCCAGCGCCCGGCGCATCAGCACCGGGTCGTGCACGCAGTGCCCGTCGTCGGAGAACATCCGCACCCCGGCACCGGAGGCCGCCATGGTGCCCAGCTCGGCGAGGCGCTCCCCGGCCAGCCCGACCGTCACCGCGCCGACCGGGTGCACGTCCACCAGGCCGACCTCGGCGCCGCGGCGGTGCACGTGCTCGACGATCACCGCGTTGTCCGCGACCGGGTCGGTGTTCGGCATCGCGAAGACGGCGGTGAACCCGCCCAGCGCGGCGGCGGCCGACCCGGTCTCGACCGTCTCGGCGTCCTCCCCGCCCGGCTCGCGCAGGTGGGTGTGCAGGTCCACGAAGCCGGGGAGCACGACGAGCCCGTCGGCCTCGATCACCTCGGTGTCGTCCGGGTCGGTATCGCTTCCGGTGCCGATGCCGATCCCGGTGCCGATTTGAGCGATCACGCCGTCGGACAGCAGCAGGTCGACCGGGTCACCCTCGCCGTACAGCAGGGCACCCTTGATCAACAAGTTCGAACCAGTCATCGTCATCCTCATACCTCGGGTGCGCCGGCGAGCAGGTGGTAGAGCACGGCCATCCGCACGTGCACCCCGTTGCGTACCTGAGCCAGGATCGCCGCCCTCGGTGAGTCGGCCACCGCCGGGGCGATCTCCATGCCGCGCACCATCGGGCCGGGGTGCAGCACCACGGCGTGCTCGGGCAGCATCGCCAGCCGCCGCTCGGACAGCCCGTACCCGATCGCGTACTCGCGGGACGAGGGGAAGAAGCCGCCGTGCATCCGCTCGGCCTGCACCCGCAGCATCATCACCGCGTCCAGCCCGGGCAGCTCGGCGTCCAGGTGGTGACCCACCCGGCAGGGCCAGTCGGCCACCCCGACCGGCAGCAGCGTCGGTGGCGCGACGAGCACGACCTCGGCGCCGAGGGTGGCCAGTAGCAACACATTGGAGCGTGCCACCCGACTGTGTGTGACATCGCCCACAATGCCGATCCGCCGACCGGAGATCGAACCCAGCCGGTCCCGCAGGGTCGCCGCGTCCAGCAGCGCCTGGGTGGGGTGCTCGTGGGTGCCGTCGCCGGCGTTCACGACGGCCGGCCCGGCGCCCTCCAGCGCGTCCCGGCCACCCCATGCCGCGAGCCGGTGCGCCGCGCCGGAAGCCGGGTGCCGGATGATCACGCAGTCCGCGCCGGCGGCCGCCAGGGTGGCCGCGGTGTCCCGCAGCGACTCCCCTTTGGACACCGAGGAGCCCTTCGCGCTGACGTTGATCGTGTCCGCGCTCATCCATTTGCCGGCGATCTCGAAGGAGACCCTGGTCCGGGTCGAGTCCTCGTAGAAGAGGGTGATGATGGTCCGACCACGCAGCGTGGGCAGCTTGTGGACCTCACGGCCGAGCAGCGCCTGCTTGAGGCGGTCAGCGGTGTCCAGCAGCAGGTTGGCGGTGGCCGCGTCCAGATCACCCGTAGAGAGCAGATGCCTCACTCACGGCCTCCTGGGGCACCGGTCCCGGGATGGTTCTCCTCGCCGGCGCGGCGCAGCAGCACAACGTCCCGGCCGTCGACCTCCGAGAGCAGCACCGCGACCTGCTCGCCACGCGCGGTCGGCACGTTCTTGCCCACGTAGTCGGCACGGATCGGCAGTTCCCGGTGGCCCCGGTCGACCAGTACGGCGAGCTGTACCGCGCGCGGCCGGCCGTGGTCGCGCAGCGCGTCCAGGGCGGCCCGCACGGTGCGCCCGGAGAACAGCACGTCATCCACCAGGATGATCAGCTTGTCGTCCACGCCGCCACCGGGGATGGAGGTCGGCTCGAGCGAGCGGGCCGGGCGGCGGCGCAGGTCGTCTCGATACAGAGTCGCGTCCAGGGTGCCGACGCCGGGCGTCGCGCCGGCGAACTCGGCGATGGCCGCACCCAGCCGGCGGGCCAGCGTGGCACCCCGGGTGGGCAGGCCGAGCAACACCACCTGGTCGGCCTGTCCGGGTCCGTAGGCGGTCTTCTCGATGATCTGATGGGCGATGCGCGCTATCGTGCGGGCGACGTCCGACTCGGTCAGCAGCTCAGTGTCTCGCTCGCTGCCGGTACCTGCCGGTTGGTCGCCGCGCGCGCGCCGGGGGGACGCCACGCGGAAACTCCTCTCCTTCCCCGCCTCACTGGACGGGCCTTAAAGGACTGTCCCTGGGGACGGGGCCGACGCTACCAGGGCCGGCCACTCGTTCGGGCGGCGCAGGGGGCTTGGCAATCAACCGACCGGGTGGAGTCAGACACATCCGTGCGCCGCCGTCCAGAGACCAACTTGACCTAGTGACGAAAACGAGCGCATGATTACTCTGCGTATTGATCACAACGCCCCCCGCACCTTCACCATGACGGCTAACTGGGGCAATGCTGAAACGGAGATTCGCCACATGGGCGACTACGCCAAGGCGCTGGGTGCCAAACTCCGCGCCATTCGGCAGCAGCAAGGCTTGTCGCTGCACGGCGTCGAGCAGAAGTCCGGCGGCCGCTGGAAGGCCGTGGTCGTCGGCTCCTACGAGCGAGGCGACCGCGCCGTGACTGTGCAGAAGCTGGCCGAGCTGGCCGACTTCTACGGCGTGCCGGTGGCCGAACTGCTGCCCGAGGGTCGGGTGCCATCCGGCGCCGAACCCGCCACGAAGATCGTTATCAACCTCGAGCGACTCCAGCAGCTGCCCGCCGACAAGGTCGGCCCCCTTGCCCGCTACGCCGCCGCGATCCAGAGCCAGCGCGGCGACTACAACGGCAAGGTGCTGTCCATCCGGACCGAGGACCTGCGATCCCTGGCGATCATCTACGACATGACGCCCGGTGAGCTCACCGAGCAGCTCGTCGACTGGGGGGTGTTACCCCCCGAAGCCCGTCCGGTCCGCGAGGACTAGAGCGTGCTGGTGTCAGTCCGCCCGGGCTGACACCAGCACGGGTCTCCCCCGCGTCGGCCGCGGCGGGGATCAGCCGGACACAAGAACGCCCACTGGCACTGGCTGCCGGGCACTGGCTGTCAGGCCGACAGGTGGGCGGCGGACGGAACTGCGGCTCAGCGCTCCTGGTCGAGCGGCGGGTCGGCGGGCGTCGGGGCCAGCCCCGGTCGCAGGTGCTCCGCGATGTCGGCGATCCGGCCGAGCACCCCGTTCACGAACCGGGGCGAGTCGTCGGTGGACAGCGTCCTGGCCAGCTCGACCGCCTCGGTGATCGCCACCGGGTCGTCGATCTCGTCGATCCACAGCAGCTCGTAGACGCCGATCCGCAGCAGTGTCCGGTCGACGGCCGGCATCCGGGCCACCGACCAGCCCTCGGAGTGCTCGGTGAGCAGCTGGTCGATGCGCTCACGGCGCTCGACGACCCCCTCGACCAGCCTCGCGGCGTACTCCGAGACCGGCGGGGCGTCCTCGGTGCCCTGCCGCTCCTTGAGCACGACCAACGGGTCCGCCCCGCGCGCCTCGGACTCGAAGAGGATGTCCAGCGCGCGCTTGCGGGCCTTCGTACGTGCCCTCATGCGAGGTCACCGAGGTCGTTCCTGCTGGCCCTGTTCGCCACTTGCCGGTACATCCCCTTCAGCTGCGCATGGCCGCCGCGCTACAGCGCGAGGAGCTCCTTACCGGTGAGGGTGAGTAGCTCGGCGCCGTCGGGGCGGACCACGAGCGTGTCTTCGATTCGGACACCACCCCGGCCGGCGAGGTAGACACCGGGCTCGACGGTGACCGCCATGCCGGATGCCAGCGTACCGGCGCCGGTGGCCGAGAGCGCCGGTGCCTCGTGGATTTCCAGGCCGACACCGTGCCCGAGGCCGTGCGAGAACTCCGGCCCCCGGCCGCCGTCGGTGATGACGGCGCGGGCGGCGGCATCCACGGCGGCGACCTCGACGCCGACCGCCAGGGCCGCCCGGCCGGCCGCCTGCGCGGCGGCAACCAGCGCGTACAGCTCGCGCTGCCAGTCCGCCGGCCGGCCGAGCACCACGGTGCGGGTCATGTCCGAGTGGTAGCCCCCGAGCAGCGCGCCGAAGTCCATCTTGACCAGGTCGCCGGTGGCCAGCACGGCGTCGGTCGGCTGGTGGTGCGGGATCGCCGAGTTCGCGCCGGCCGCGACGATGGTGTCGAACGAGGGACCGTCCGCCCCGTGGCGCCGCATCCGCTGTTCCAGGGCGACGGCGACGTCCCGCTCGGTCCGGCCGGGGCGCAGGCCGCCGGCCTCGATGACGTCGGCGAGCGCGGCGTCGGCGGCGGCGCAGGCGGCGCGCAGCGCCTCGATCTCCGCGCTGTCCTTGACCGCCCGGAGCTGCTGCACCAGGCCGGGCGCGCGGCGCAGCTCGACGCCCTTGCCCGTCGCCGCGGCCACCTCGAGCAGCGCGGCGTGCGCGTCGACGGTGAGGTGCCCGGACTCGAAGCCCAGCCGCCGGATGCCGTCCTTGCCGGCCGCCGCCACCAGCACCCGGTCGCAGGCGCGTTCGATCACCCGCCGCACGTCGGGCGCCTCGGCGGCGGCCTGGGTGGTGTAGCGGCCGTCGGTGGCCAGCCGGGTGCCCCGCTCACCGGCGGCGGGCACCAGCAGCGCGGCGTTGGAGCCGGTGAACCCACTCAGGTAGCGGACGTTGACCAGGTCGGTGACCAGCAGGGCGTCCAGCTCGGCGGCGCGCAGCAGCTCGCGCAGCGCGTCCCGGCGGGCGGCGGGTGTCATCCGCCCAGACTAGGGGTCGGCGGGGCGGCCGCGGCCGGCTCAGTGCGCGTGCTGCAGCAGCGTCGCGGCGTGGTCGGGCACCGAGGTGAACATGTCCCGGGGCGGGCGCTGGTAGCCGCGCTGCGCCGGGCGGGGCGGCAGGGCCAGCTTCGGGGCCTCGACGTGCACGAAGGGCACGCTGGAGAGCAGATGGGCGATCATGTTGACCCGGGCCCGGCGCTTGTCCTCCGCCTCGACCACCGACCAGGGGGCCGCGGCGGTGTCGGTGTGGAAGAACATCTCGTCCTTCGCCCGGGAGTACTCCTCCCACCTCGTCACCGACTGCAGGTCCATCGGGGACAGCTTCCAGCGCCGCATCGGGTCGTCCAGGCGGCCGCGGAACCGCCGCTCCTGCTCGCCGTCGCTGACCGAGAACCAGTACTTGCGCAGCATCACGCCATCCTCGACCAGGAGCTTCTCGAAGACCGGGGTCTGGTGCAGGAAGCGGCTGTACTCGTCGTCGCTGCAGAACCCCATCACCCGCTCGACGCCGGCCCGGTTGTACCAGCTGCGGTCCAGCAGGACGATCTCGCCGGCGGCCGGCAGGTGCTCGATATAGCGCTGGTAGTACCACTGGGTGCGCTGGCGCTCGGTCGGCGCCGGCAGCGCGACGATCCGGCACACCCGGGGGTTCAGGTACTCCGACACCCGCTTGATCGCGCCGCCCTTGCCCGCCGCGTCCCGGCCCTCGAAGACCACCACCAGCCGGGCGCCGCTGGTGCGCACCCACTCCTGCATCTCGACGAGCTGGCCCTGTAGCCGGAACAGCTCGTCCTCGTAGAGCTGCCTCGGCAGCCGCTTCGGCGGGGAGTCGTCGGTGTCGCCGGGGCGGTCCGAGTGCGACTTCTTCTTGCCTGACTTGCCCATCGCTGCCACCTCTGCACTGCCGTTCCGACTGGCGTCCCTGCCGGCCACCGCTGCCGGCGGTGCTGGCAGGTAACCACGTGATCGCCTCGGGCGCGTCCACCAAGCGGGCGTTGCGCAAAGATGACCTCTTATCGGGGCAGCGGGGGCGGCTCATAAGCTGACCGGCATGAGTGACGGCGTGTACTTCCGGCAGCTGCTGTCCGGGCGGGACTTCGCGGTGGGCAACCCGATCGCCACCCAGATGGTCAACTTCAGCTACCTGATCGGCGACGCGGCCCGCCGCGAGGCGGTCGTGGTGGACCCCGCGTACGCGCCGGGCGACCTGCTCGACGTGCTCGCCGCCGACGACATCCGGCTCACCGGCGTCCTGGTCACCCACCACCATCCGGACCACGTGGGCGGCGACCTGATGGGCCACCCGCTGTCCGGGTTGGCCGACCTGCTGGGCCTCGCGCCGGTACCGGTGCACGTCAACCGGAACGAGGCGGAGTGGGTGCGGCGTACCACCGGGGTGTCCGCCGCCGACCTCACCGAGCACGAGCACGACGACGAGGTGCTGGTGGGCGACGTGCCGATCCGGCTGCTGCACACGCCCGGGCACACGCCGGGCAGCCAGTGCTTCCTGGTGGACGGCAAGCTGGTCGCCGGCGACACGCTGTTCCTGCAGGGCTGCGGGCGCACCGACTTCCCCGGCGGCGACCCGGACGCGATGTACACCAGCCTGCGCCAGCTCGCCGAGCTGACCGGCGACCCGGTCGTGCACCCCGGGCACCAGTACTCGGCCGAGCCGAGGGCGCCGCTGTCCGAGGTGCGGCGGTCGAACATGGTCTACCGGGCGGACTCGCTGGAGCAGTTCCGGTCGATGTTCGGCTAGTGATCCGGTCTCGGCTAGACCTGCCGGGTGTGGATGCCGTGCTCGGCGATCCAGCGCAGCGCGAGCGGGTACCCGCCGACGCCGAGCCCGATGATCACCCCCGTCGCCACCTCGCTGATGAAGCTGTGGTGGCGGAACTCCTCGCGGGTGTGCACGTTGCTGATGTGCACCTCGATGAGCGGGGCGGTGAGCGACGCGCACGCGTCCCGTACCGCGATCGAGTAGTGCGTCCAGGCGCCGGCGTTGAGCACCACCGGGGTGGCGGTGTCGGCCGCCCCGTGCAGCCAGCCCAGCATCTCGCCCTCGTGGTCGGTCTGCCGGACCTCGACGGCGAGGCCGAGCTCCTTGCCGGTGCGCACGCACAGCTCGGCCAGCTCGGCGTGCGTGGTGGCACCGTAGACGAGCGGTTCGCGGGTGCCCAGCCGGCCCAGGTTGGGGCCGTTCAGCACCAGCACCGGCAGCGCCCCGGGCGCGCTCACCTCGCCTGCCCCGCGGTCGCCGCGTACGCCGCGGTGAGCAGGTCCGGGCTCGGCCCGTCCAGCCGGCCGGGCTTGGCCAGCCCGTCCAGCACCACGAACCGCAGCTGGCCGGACTTGACCTTCTTGTCCAGCTTCATCGTCTCCAGCAGCTCGGGCAGAGCGTCCGGGGCGTAGCTGACCGGCAGCCCGAGCGCACCGAGCAGCGTGCGGTGCCGGTCGGCGGTGGCACCGTCCAGCCGCCCGGCGGCCCGGCCGAGCTCGGCGGCGAACACCAGCCCGACGCTCACCGCGTCGCCGTGGCGCCAGCGGTAGTCCTCGCGGCGCTCGATCGCGTGCGCCAGGGTGTGCCCGTAGTTGAGCACCTCGCGCAGGTCGGATTCGCGCAGGTCGGCGGACACCACATCGGCCTTGACCTGGATCTTGCGGCGGATCAGCTCGGGCAACACCTCGCCGGCCGGGTCCACGGCGGCCGCCGGGTCGGCCTCGATCAGGTCCAGGATCACCGGGTCCGCGATGAAGCCGCCCTTGACGATCTCCGCCATGCCGGGCAGCAGCTCCGCGGCCGGCAGGGTGTGCAGGGTGTCCAGGTCGACGAGCACGGCGGCCGGCTCGTAGAACGCGCCGACCAGGTTCTTGCCGGCGGCGGTGTTGATCCCGGTCTTACCGCCGACGGCGGCGTCCACCATGCCCAGCAGGGTGGTCGGCACCTGCACCAGTCGGACGCCGCGCATCCAGGTGGCCGCGACGAACCCGGCCAGGTCGGTGACCGCACCGCCGCCGAGCCCGAGCACCGCGTCACCCCGGGTGAGCCCGATCTGGCCGCAGATCTCCCAGCAGAAACCGAGCACGCCCAGCGTCTTGGCATCTTCGGCGTCCGGTACCTCGGCGCGGTGCGCGTCGATCCCGGCGGCGGCCAGCTGGGCGCGCAGCTCCTCGGCGCGTGCGGCCAGTGGCGCCTGGTGCAGGATCACCGTGCGGGTCGCCCCGCCCAGCGCGCGCCGCAGCTCGTCGGCGGGCAGGCCGCGTCCGATGATCACGTCGTAGGGGCGGTCCGCGCTGACCCGGATCCGCGCCGCGCTGGCGTTCGCGCCGGTCATGACGCCGCCGCCGGCAGCGCGCTCAGCACGTCCGCCACCACGTCCGCCGGATCCCTGCCACTGGTGACCACCGTCGCGCTGGCGACCGACTCGTAGACCGGGCGGCGCTCGGTGAGCAGCTGGCGCAGGTGTGCCCTCGGGTTCGGCAGCAGCCACGGGTGCAGCGGCAGCAGACCCTCGCGCCGCAGCAGGTTGTCCAGGTCGACGTCCAGGAACACCACCGCGCGGCCGGCCAGCAACTCCGCGGCGCCGGGCGCGGTCGGCGTGCCGCCACCGAGCGCGAGCACCCCGCCGAAGGAGTCCAGCACGGAGCGCAGCGCCTCGACCTCGAGCTCCTGGAACCGCTCCCGGCCGAGCTCCACCACCAGCTCGCCGGCCTCGAGTCCGTGCGCATCACGAAGATCGTCGTCGAGGTCCTTGAAGCCCACCCCGAGCCGCTCAGCAACCCGCCGGCCCACCGTGCTCTTCCCTGACCCGGGCGGCCCCACCAGGATCAGCGCCGGTTTGGTCATATCTACCACCCCCACAGCGTATCTAGTGCCCTGCGTCCGAAGTCTTTTGCCGATCTCCGGCGCCCAGATGGCGCCTCGCGGCGTTGTCGTCGGGGCCGATACAACGACGGTATCGGCCCCTCCTCCGCCTTGCGATGCATCCATCTGGATCACCGAATATC
>DASYLM010000227.1:0-11981 GCA_036009565.1 Pseudonocardia sp.
GCTGCCCGCTCGACCGGAGCGAACGCGACCCGCACCTTGCGGCGCTGGCGGATGAAGTGGGCCAGCTCCAGCAGGAAGGCCAGCGCGATGAACAGGACGCCGAACGCGCCGACCCAGTTGAACGGCGGCGGGCTGATCGTGTTCGCACCGAACAGGTTCACCTGCCCGCGGAGCGCGAGGTGTGCGCGCACCCGGGAGTCGGTCAACAGGAACACCCCGTTGGGATCGACCTTGACACCGGTGGCGGCCGCGAGCAGATCGACCTTGTTGCCGGTGACCTGGACGGCCGGGCCGCTGTGGATGGCCTCGTTGACGCCGCTGACCGAGGTGCTGGTGATAACCGCCGCGGCGCGCGCGTTGATCCCGGTGGTACCGCCGGTGACCCGGGCGTTGGTGATCTTGGTGGCCGGGCTGGCGGTACTGATCCCGGTGCCGCTGACCCCGTCCGTGGTGACCTGGTTCAGTGCCACGACACTCGCACCCTCGGCGATCCGGATGCCGGTGTGACCGCCGCTGACGTGTGCGTCGGTGACCGTGGTGCGCGCCGCCCGGCCGCTGATCTGCAGCCCGGTGGTGGAGCCGGAGATGGTGAGCTGGTGCAGGTTGGCGTCGGTGGCGGCCACCGCGATGCCGGCCCTGCCCGCGTCGGTGACCTGTGCCGACGCGATCTCGAGGGCGCTGACGCCGCCGGTGGCGACGATGCCGCGCAAGCCGCCCCTGGTGTGCACGCCGGTCAGCTTCAAGTGGTTGCTGCCGCCGTTGGCGATGAGGCCGACCGGGCTGTCGGTGCTGCTCACGTTGGTCACCGCGGCGCCGGTGGTTGCGGTCAGCCGGATACCGCCGGCCTGATCGCCCACACTGGTCACGTTGCTGATCTGCGGTTGGTTCTGCCGGATCACGGCAAGCCCGAAACGCTGGTTGCCCAGGGTGTCGAAGCCGCTGATCGGCCGGGGCGAGCTGGCGCCGTTGACCAGTACGCCGTTGCCGGCGTTGTGCTGGCTGTGCACCGCTTTCATCGTGGTGCCCTGATCACCCCGCAGCACCAGGCCGTCCGCCTTGGACTGGGTCATGGTCACGGTGTCGAGGTGCACGTTGCGCGAGCCGGCGAGCTTCAGGCCGATGCCGTTGCCCTTGAGCGTGCTGCGTACCACCGAGCCGGTGCTGCCCGGGCTGAACGCGATGCCCGGCTCGTTCCGGGTGCCGGCGGGCAGTACGACCGGGGCGGGCGCCGGGGCCGACGGGGTACGGGCGCCCGGTACCGCCCGCGTGCCCGGTGCGGGTGCCGGCGCGACGACGGGTTTGACCGGCGGCGGTGCGCCGAGGTTGGTCAGCGTCGCGTCGGCCACGTTCAGGGTGCCGCCGTTGCCGGCGACCAGGAAGCCGCGCTGCGCGGTCGCCGCCGCGGTGCCGGCGGGCGGGTCGACGGCGTTGACCGTGAGGCCGTGCAGGTTCAGCGTCGCGTGTCCCACCCAGAGACCGGCGGCGGTGTTCGAGTTCGGCCCCGAGGCGAGGTTCAGCACGTGCACGTCGGGGCCGTTGTCCAGCAGCGTCCCCGCGGTGAGCACGACCGAGGCGGTGAGCTGGGCGGAGCCGTCACCGGGCAGCGACAGCCAGCCGGCGGGCAGGTACTTGGCCAGGGTGGCCAGCGTGAGCGGTCCGGCGGCGCGGACCACCCGGTTGGTCATCCTGCCGCCTGTGACCAGGTCGATGTGCCGGCCGCGCACGATCACGAGCTGGTTCGGCCGGCCGGTGCGGTTCCAGTTGGCGAGCGCGGAGGCCGCCGAGGCGGCCCGCTGTGCCGCTCGCCGGTTGGCCGCCGCCTGTGCCTTCGCCGCCCGCCGCGCGGCGTTCGCCGCCCGGTGTGCGGCGATCGCCCTCGCGTGCGCGGCCCGGCGGGCGGCCTGCGCGGCCCGTCGGGCGGCCTGCGCGGCAGCCCGGGCCGCCCTTATCTCCGCCATGTTGATGGTGGGCGGGGCAGGGTTGAAGTTGCCGAACGGGTCGCCGTTGTCGCCGTTGTCGTCGAACAGCGCGGCGAGGGCGATCGGATCGGACTTGGCGGCATCGGACCGGGCGGCATCGGACCGGGCGAGATCGGACCTGGCCGCGGCCTGAGGTGCCGGCGCCGCGGCGGCGGCCGGCAGCACGGTCATGCCGACGAGCAGCGCCGCGAGTGCGCCGGTGGCCACGCGGGCGGATCTGGTCGTGCGGGGGCTCCGGGTCACGATGTTGTCCCGTCCTGGATCGCGGCGGTGCGTACCACCTGGCCGTTCCGCACGGCGACGTCACGGGTGAGCCAATGCTGGGTCCGGATGGTGAGCAGGGCCCAGATCTTGATCAGGGCCATCACCCAGGACACCACGACGTAGCCGGGGATGTAGAAGAACGACGACGGCCGCTGGGTCAGGTGCGGGAGCAGCTTCGCCGAGCGCGAGATCTGCCACCAGGCGGCCAGCACGGCGGCGAACAGCCAGTGGTGGTTGATCAGCGCGTAGGTCATGAACGCCGGCCCGACCAGCAGGGTGAAGCAGCTCAGGGCCTTGTCCAGCATCGTGTACGCCAGGAAAGGGTGGCTCCACACCCACCGGCTCGACAGCGCGCGGAGATCGGAGCGCCAGGTGTTGCGGGCCCACCGCAGCCGCTGGGCCACGAAGCGCCCCCACGCTGTCGGGAAGGTCGACCACACCCGCGCGGTGCGCTGCAGATAGGTGAGGTGACCGCGCTCCAGGATGAGCGTGGTGAGCCGCTTGTCGTCACCGGAGAGACAGGGCACGCCCCAGAACGTCTCGGTCATGAAGTCGCGCTCGATCTGGAGGAGCAGCGCGCGGCGGTAGACGGCGGTCCGCCCGGACAGGCACGACACGGCCCGCCCGAACCGGGTCTGGCACGCATTCTCGTCGAAGTAGCGATGATCAAGGAACATGTCGTTGATCCGGGACAGGAACCCCTGCCGGTCGTGGGTGTTCTGCCTGGTTCCGACGCCGCCGATGCGCGGGTCGGCAAAGGGCTTGCACACCTCTTCGGCCACGTCGGGCGCCCAGACCGTGTCCGAGTCGACCAGCGCGACGAGCTCGGTGCTGGCCGCGTTCCAACCCACTCGCAGCGCATCCCGCTTTCCGGGAACTTCGGTGGTGATCACGGTCACCGGATATTGACGGGCAATTCCGATGCATACGGTGTCGGTGATGTCGATCACGAGGATGACTTCTTCGACCCGGTTGGCCAGCCACGATTCGATGGCGCGGGTGAACGTGCCCGGCTTCTCCTGGTAGACCGGCACGACGACGCTCAGCGGCAGTCGGTAGTCACCGCCGGCCGGGGCGTAGAGCACTGCGGGCACCCGCCTGACCAGCCACAATGACCATCGAATGAGCCCGAGAACCCCGAGTGGTGTGCCAAGCACGTAGTACCACCACGGCGTCGTCATCGGGGTGTGCGATTCGTCGGAGTGTCAGCCCTGTCGCCGCGTGCGGCGTTGGCAGAACTCTGTCTCGGCGCGACTTCTCTCCACGATCGCATCACCATCAACACGAAAGCCCCCCCTCAAAGGCTCACCGGCAAGACCCGAGGGCCCCCCGACCTAGTGACGACATCGCACCCGGTCCGGGTCTTGTTACCGACAAGCAGACGAGGTAAGGCGCCCCGCCGTCAAGGTGATCACCACTACACGCCTGGCAATACTCTCAACGAACGGGTGGCGATCTGGTAACTCTTAGCGATCACCGGCCTGAATGGTGAGGTGAGCGGCTTGTCTGGCGTCAAACTATTTTCGGTATCGAATGGTTAGCCGAAGTTGTTCGCGTCGACGTTGCGCAACGCGGCCAGTGCATTGGGGAACATTCGGGATTTGATCATGCCCAGAGTTCCGCCGGGTTTGCCGGCCAGCGGGCGGGCGAGTTCGATTGCGCTGGACAGTACCGCGTCCTCGGCGGTGATTGCGTCGACAATTGCCGCCGTGTGCGCGTCGGCGCCCCCGTAGCGGCGGCCGGTGGTCATCGCCTCCAGTGCGACCCTAGGGGTCAGCTTGGCCTGGATCAGGGCGGACATGCCGGGCGTGAACGGGATCTGGATGTCCACCTCGGGCAGGCAGAAGAAGCCCCGGTCCTCGCGCATCACCCGGAAGTCGTGGGCCAGCGCCAGCATCGCGCCGGCGGCGAAGGTGTGGCCCTGCAACGCGGCCACCGTCGGCATCGGCAGCTCGAGTACCCGGGCGAGTAGTGCGTGGACCTCGGCGACATAGCTGTTGAACTGGTCGTGGTGCTCACCGAGCCACTCCAGGTCCAGTCCGTTGGACCAGAACTTGCCGGTGGCCGTGGTCACCAGCGCGCGCGGGCCCTCGGTCGCCGCGACCTCGTCCAGGGCCTTGTTGGCACTGGCCAGCCAGTCCGGGTGCCAGCGGTTCTCGGTGTCGCCGAGGTTGAGGATGAAAACGTCGCCGTCGCGGTCGAGGCTGGGCATGGGTACTCCTTCAGGAGGTATGTCCGGTCGTGGTGTTACCGCGATCATGCCGCCGCGGCGTGGTCGGCGCGGCGGGCGGTGGCGCGGATGAAGCCGCCGATGTCGTCAATGGCCAGCTGGCCCTCGGCAACGACGTCGGCGAAGGCCTGGAACACGTGCACCTGGCGCAGCCAGAGCTTCGATGACCGGTTCGACGCGGGCGGCGGATCTGGCCGTGTCCGATGTCGTCCCGGGCGTTGTACCGGGCGTTGTACCGGGCGCCGCGCCGGGTGGTGTGTTGGGCGCCGTGTCGCGGTCGGGGGCGCTCCGGTGCGGGTCGGTGCCTTCCACTGGCCGACTCAAGGTGATCGACGCTCACGACGGGGACTTACGGTCATGATCGACAGGCCCTCGTTCGTCGCTACGCCGCGACAGTCACGGTCGGTGACCGGCCGATTGAAGTCAGGCCGCTGACCCGAAAGGCTTGGGCGTCGAGGTCGACCTGAGTCTGGTTCGCGGCGAAAAATGCCGGACTGACGCTGGACTCGGTGACGATTGAACGCGCCGGTCGCGCCCGGGGGTCGACACCAGGCCGCCCTGTCGGTGACGCCGCGTTATCCCCAGCGTCAGGCGGTGGTTGTGTCCCGTGTGGCCGTCACTGCCAGTCGAGGTGGCCGAGCGGCTCGGGGGGTACCTGACCGAGCTCGGCGAGGTGGCCGCCGGGTCATCGCGCACCTGAGTGGGCGGGTCTTGCGTCAGCTGGCGCGCAGCTCGGCCGGCACGGGTGCGTCGAGGTGCTCCAGCAGGGCGGCGACCTTGCGGTCCAGCTCCCGGCCGACCTCGGTGATCTCCGGGCGTCGGTAGCTGGCGAACACGGTGCTCGGCTGGTCGATCGCCAGGCTCGCGGTGCCGTCCGGGCTCTGCCAGAGGAAGGTCCGCAGTGGCGCGTGCAGCATGACCGCCGGGTCGTGCCGGAACATTCGCTCGGCGATGGTGTGGTTGCCCATCAGGTACTCGGTGCCTCGGGTGCGGTGCCCGGCCAGCCCCATCGTCTGGTCGATCTCGATGCGGAAATAGATGAGGAAGCCGAGCGGCGCGATCGAGTCGACCCAGTCGAGCACCTCCGGCCAGGAGGCACCGCGGCGGGCGAGTGCGGTCAGTTCGTCCTGCGGAACCGCCGGAACGGCCCGCTGGTAGCGCTCGCGGAACTCGCCGTACTCGGCGCCGGTGGCGATGGTCAGGCGGATGACCTGGTGTGGGGTCGCCGATGTGCTGGTTGGCATGGTCGCCCCTATAAGTTGGCTTTTCCAACGGACTATAGCCGGAAGCGGGTGCGCCCGCTCGACCGGCCGGTTCGACCGGGTCAGCTCATTCGGCCGGCGACCATCGCGGCCGTGTCGGCGGGCAGCCAGCCGCGCCGGGCCAGTTCATCGACCAGGCGCCGGTACGGCTCGTCGAACCGGCCGGCCGCCGCCGGGCGTGGCTCGATCACGGTCCGGATCCGCACCATCTCGGCGGCGACGTCGGCCGGCGCCCGGCCCGGGGTGGCCGCCAACACCGCCATCCCCAGGGCCGGTTCAGCACTGGCCGGCAGCTTCACCGGCCGGCCCAGCACGTCGGCCCGCAGCTGGCACCAGTACGCACTGCGGGTGCCGCCGCCGGTGAGCAGCAGGTCGCCGTCCACCGGGGCGCCCAGCGAGGCCAGGTAGTCGAAGCAGAGCCGCTCGACGTAGGAGATGCCCTGCAACATCGCCGCGTAGAGCTCGCGGTCGTCGCGCGGCGAGCCCAGCACGAACGCCTCGGCGTCCGGTGCGACGAACGGGAAGCGCTCGCCCCGGGCCGACGCCAACGGGTAGGCGAGCACGCGCGCCGGCTCGAACTCGGCCGCCGTGGCGCCCAGTTCGTCGAGGTCGCGGCCGGGGAACTGGCGGGCGATCGCGCCGGCGCCGGTGCTCGACGCGCCGCCCGGCAGCCACCGCCCGTCCGGCGACCTGTGTGAATAGACCACGCCCAGCGGGTCGGCCAGCAGCTCGGCGGTGACGCCCTTGAGGATCAGTGTGGTGCCCAGGACCGAGTTCCAGCTGCCCACCGCCAGGGCCCCGGCACCCAGTTGGGCGGCGCAGCCGTCGGTGCAGCCGGCGATCACCGGAGTGCCCTCGGGCAGGCCGGTCAGCGCGGCGGCCCCGGCGCACACCGTGCCGATCGGTGTCCCGGAGCGGACCAGGCGGGGCAACAGGCCGGCCGGTACCCCGAGCTTGTCCAGCACGTCGACCGGCCAGGTTTCGTGGATCAGGTCCGCGCCGGTCTTCAGCGCATTGCTCAGGTCGGTGGGCACCGGACCGCCCACCAGCGCCCGGTTGATCACATCGGCCTGGTGCGCCAGGGTCGCGCGGCCGGCCAGGCGGGGGTGCTCGTCCAGGAGCCAGAGCAGTTTGGGCAGTGCCCAGGCCGGTTGCATGCGGCGGTAACCCAGGCTGGCCCAGACCTGCGCACCGGCCTCGTTGACCCGCTCGGCGTACCCGGCGGCGCGGGTGTCGTCGTACATCAGGCCGGCGGTCAGCGGGCGCCCGTCGGCGGCGTCGACGAGCAGCACGGTGCCCGACGTGCCGTCGACCGAGACCCCGCCGACCCGACGGCCGGCCAGTCCGGCGAGCGCGCCCGCGCAGGCGTCGCGGGCGGCCGCCCACCACCGCGCCGGGTCCTGCTCGTGCCGGGGACCGTCGCGGTGGCTTTCCAGCGCCGCGGTGCCGCTGCCGAGTACCGCGCCGGAGCCGGAGACCGCGAGCACCCGCACGCTCTGGGTACCCACGTCGATGCCGACCCAGATCTCCCCGCCCGCGCTCACGCCGGGGCTCGTCGGGGCTCGTCGGGGCTCTGGTCGTGGAGGTCCGGCCATCCGCCCGTCTTACCAGAGTCCGGGTCGGGACTCGTGATCTTTCGAGGACCACCCGGAGGTGGCGGCCGGTCGTCCCGCCGGACGGAGATCGCGCGGGCGCCCGTGCAGTAGCGTCGGATCGGTGACCGATGTGGCAGCTCAGGCGGTCGCCGAGCTGGAGTCCGCCGTCGCGCGGGAGATGGAACCGGCGCTGCCTCTCCTCACCGACGAGCTGGTCGCGCACTTCGTCGAGATGATCCCCGACCTGCGGTTCGACGACGAGGACATCCGCGAGCTACTGGTCGCCAGTGCGCACTCGAACCTGGCCACGGCGATGGACATCTTCGCCCACGGCATCCCGGTCGACCAGGTGGAGGTGCCGGCCGCCGCGGCGCACTACGTGCGCAGGATGGCGCAGCGGGATGTGCCGGTGGAGTCGTTGCTGCGGGCCTACCGGCTCGGCGGCGCGCTGTTCCTGCAGTGGTGGCTGAACGCGGTGGGCCGGCACCATCCCGCACCGGACGTGTTGCTGGCCGCCACCCAACACACCGCCGCGGTGGAGACCGCCTACATCGACCGGGTCTCCGAGACGCTGGTGGAGATCTACGACGACGAGCGCAAGCTGTGGGGGCAGCGGGCCGCCGCCACCAGGGCCGTCCAGGTGCGCACGGTGTTGCTCGACGAGGACCTGGACCCGACCACGGCGGAGGCCCTCACCGGCTACCGGATGCACGGCAGCCATCTCGCCGCGGTGGTGTGGTCGACCGCGCCGGACAGCGGGCGCGACGTCGAGGCCACCGCCGGCCTGATCGCCGACGTCACCGGGGTGCAGCCGCTCGCGGTTCTGGCCGACGACCGCACCCTGTGGGTCTGGATCTCCGGATCGAAGGCGATCGGTGTGGACCCGGGCGACCTGGACGCCGAGCTGCGGCGGCGTGGCTCGCCGGTCCGGGTCGCGCTGGGCAGCCCGGGGGTGGGCCTGCTCGGGTTCCGCTCCTCGCACCACGAGGCGCTCGGCGCGCAGCGGGTGGCGAACATCCGGGGCGACGACGACCCGGGGGTGACCGCGTTCGCCGACGTCGCGCTGTCGGTGTTCCTGAGCAGGGACCTCGCGGCCGCGCGGCGCTGGGTGGCGGAGGTGCTCGGTGGGCTGGCGCTGGACGACGACCCGATGGCCGAGCTGCGCCGGACCGTGCTGCTGTTCCTGCAGAGCGGGGCCAGCCTGACCGAGGCCGCCGTGGCGCTGCACCTGCACAAGAACACTGTGCGCTACCGGCTGCGCAAGGCCGAGGACGTGCGAGGCCACCCGATCAGCGAGCGGCGCCTCGACGTGGAGACCGCGCTACTGGCCTGCCAGCACCTGGGCACCTCGGTGCTCATCCGCACCGGCCTGTAATCAGCAGCGACACAGACCGGGTGCGGGCCGCACAGACCCTGCACGGTTTGTGCGAGCAGCGGCCGGTCTGTGCGAGCGCCGAAAACGCTCAGGCGGCGTCGACGGTCCCGCCGGTGGTGGACATCCGGGGGGTGACGACCAGGCCGGTCGGGGCGATCCTGGCGGCGGGGTACGTGGGCAGCTCCTCGACCTCCCAGGGCTGCCGGTCCACCAGGTCGGAGACCAGCACATGGCCGCGCTCGATCTCCCCGGTCGCGCCGTCCACCAGTCGGTACTCCTGCCGGTCCGACCCGAGTGGCTGCGCCTCGAGCAGCACCACGCGCAGCTCGCCGGGCTCGAACCCGCAGCGTTCGTGCAGCGCGGCGATGAGCTGTTCGCTGTGCAGGTGGCCCTCGCCGAAGTTCCAGCCCAGCACCACGCCGGCCACCAGCTCGCCCTCGAGCACGAAGGCCTCTTCGTGGTCTTCCCCGGCGGCACGGGGCAGCAGCCCGAACAGCGCGCGGCCATGGTGGTGCATGGCCCGGAACGCATAGACCTGGTGCGCCATCACCTCGGCGACCTGCTCGCCGTAGATCAGTCGCAGCTGGCTCTTCGCGAACCCGTGGTACTTCACCGTCTTCGCGTCGATCTTTTCGATGGCCGACGGAGTCAGGGCCCACATGGAGGTCGCCCAGTTGCCCGAGTAGTAGCGCATCGCGAGCAGGAACGAGACCTGGTCGGGGCGCAGGTTCCCCCACATCACCACGCAGGCGACAGGGACGGCGAGCAGCAGCGGCAACAACGGGTGTCCGACGGCGCCCAGCTGGTACGGCAGGTGCGCCCAGAACAGGTAGACCAGGGAGAACAGCATGAAGACGTTCCACTCCAGCGGCACCCCGAGCGGCAGCGACGCCAGGATCTGGAGGTGGAAGGCGATCATCACGAGCACCGCGCAACCGGTGATCAGCGGGTCGTGCGAGACGAGCAGCACCAGCGGCACGAGGTACTCGACGGCGGTACCGGTGTGTGCGAGCGCCTTGGCCAGCCCGGACGGGCGGAGGTCGTCGGGCAGCTCGCGGTAGAGCCGCCGCTTGATCACCTTGGGTACCAGCGGGCTGTTGCTGAACATCACCGAGACGGCGAACGGGAAGAGCCGGTTCAACTTCGAGGTCGCCGCGGCCCACCAGATCAGCACCATGAGCACCTTGGCGGCGACGATCATGTCGGCGAACGGGAGGAAGAACACCAGCAGGGTGACCCAGTAGTGCTCGGCGCGGGCCGCCAGGAAGATCGTCTTATCCCGCAGCCCGATCAGCGGCAGCAGTACCGCGAGCGGGATCAGTGTGTTCGGGGCCAGCGTCAGCACCGGGTCGGTCACGCCGGCGCTCGGGTGGGTGGCGGGGGAAAGTAGCGGCCAGGTCGCCGCCGCGAGCAGCCCCAGGTAGAGAAATACGTCGAGCGGCGTGCGGGTGGTGCCCCGGGTGAGTGGCACCCGGCCGGGCCACGGCGGCAGCCGGACGGTGCCGGGGCGCAGCCAGTACAGGAAGCCGCCGACCGGCGGGACGAACCGCAGGGTCAGCGGGCCGAAGCCGCAGCCGAGTCCGAGCACCTCGAACAGCAGCGTCCAGATCACAGCTTTCTGGAACACCACCGGCTCGGTCCACCAGTGCGCGATGTCGCTCAGCGGCCCGATGCCCGGGGTGGTCCGGATGAACCACAACCCGGCGAGTCCCCAGCCGGCGATCTTCGCCAGGTACAGCGGGTAGACCACCCAGGGGGTGCCGAAGCCGTTCTCCGTCCAGTGCCGGATCAGCGGCTGGATGCGCTCGAGGCGGGGCTTGAGATGCCATAGCTGCACGTCGAAGCCCCGGGGTAGCTTCGGTGACAGGAAACCCACGGCGACATCTCCTTGCTGTGTCGCCCGGCGGACCGGACGACGGACTTCTGTTGGTCAGCTACTGCGCCCGCCCGTTAAATGGGGGTAGTCGACCTCTCGACTCCGACCCGGTGGCGGCGTGACCACAGAAGTTCCGACGGGGAGCAAGTACTTGCGCGGCACGCGACGGTGGGTGACCGGCACGGTGACCGTGGTGACTGCGTTGAACTCGGAAGCGCGTGTCCGACTCGTATCCCGATCGGGGCACACGGGACCCGTGAGGTTGCTGGGTCGTCTGACACTCGCGATAGCCCGCGCGGTAAGCGGGTCTGCGAGATCCACATCGACTCCCGACGAGAATTTGCCAAGCGGCAGCGACCGAGCTTATGGGCCATCCGGCCGTGCGGCGATGGCTCTTCGTGCCCAAGGTTGGGCGACGCTTTGTACGCAGCGTACAACGCCATCTGGGCGTGGGCCGGCCCACTGTTCGGCCCGTTCGGGCTAATGAGTGTCACGTATGGCACGCGTGCCGGGCGCAACGGCTGGCCGCCTCGGGCGTTCCCGGGTCGTCTCGGTCGTCTCGGTCGTCTCGGTCGTCTCGGTCGTGTAGGTCGTCTCGGTCGCCTCAGGCCGGCGCGGTGGCCCGATGTTGCTGCGGGCTGATCCCCCGGACCCGCTTGAACGCGGTGCTCAGCGCGAACGGGCTGGCGTAGCCGACCTTGCGGGCCACCGAGCCGACCGTTGCGCCCGGCTCGCGCAGCAGATCGGCCGCGACGGTGAGCCGCCAGCCGGTCAGGAAGGCCATCGGCGGCTCGCCGACCAACTCGGTGAACCGGCGGGCCAGTGCGGCCCTGGACACTCCGGTCTCCCGGGCCAGGGTGGCTACGGTCCACGGGTGCGCCGGGTTGTGGTGCAGCAGTCGCAGCGCCGGCCCGACCACCGGATCGCCGTGCGCCCGGTACCAACCGGGTGCCTCGGCCTCTGGACGGGCGAACCAGGCGCGCAGCACGGCGATGAGCAGCAGGTCGAGCAGTCGGTCCAGGACCGCTTCCTGACCGGGCTCGTCCTTCGTGATCTCGTCGGCCAGGTACGGGATGAGTGGGCTGGACCAGCTCGCCGCCGAGAGGACCAGTACCGGGGGTAGCGCGTCGAGCAGCCGCTGGCTGGTCTCGCTGCGCAGTTGGTAGGTGCCGGTCAGCATGACGGTTGAGCCGGCGGTGCTGTCGGTGGCGGTGTCCCTGGCGGTGTCAGTGGCGGTGTCAGTGGCGTCAATGGCGTCAAGGGTGTTGCCCCAGGTGCGCACGCCCATCCGCTGCATGCCGGTCAGCTCGGCGCCGTCCGGGTTGGTGCAGACCTGCCCGGGCAGGATGACCACCTGAACCGGGGTGTCCGGCTCGTCGGCGATCACGTACGGATCCGGT
>DASYLM010000228.1:0-2325 GCA_036009565.1 Pseudonocardia sp.
CTGGCCAGCCCCGGGTGCGAGATCACCGGCGAGGCCTTCGTGGTCGGCGGCAGCCTGGTGCAGCGGGTCGTGCCGTGGCAGCTCGACGAAGGGTGGAAGATCAACGGCGAGGGTCGGCTCACCGTCGAGGGACTGGCCAAGGAGATCGGCACGCTGGGTGTACCGGTGCGGGCCAAGGGGTCGGGTTTGGTCTCGTGAGCGAGTAGGGCGGTTTCATGGTCAACTGAACGTGGCACTGGTTCGATCATGACTGCGACCAGCGTCACGTTCGGTTGACCACCTGGTCCGGCCACCTGGCTACGCCGCGCGCTCCAGAATGTGCACCGCGCAGGCGGAGGCCAGGCCGATGACGTGGGTCAGGCCCACCCGGGCGCCCTGGATCTGTCGCTCGCCCGCCTCGCCGCGCAGGTGGGTCACCACCTCGAAGAGGTTGGCCACCCCGGTCGCGCCGATCGGGTGGCCCTTGGACAGCAGGCCGCCGGACACGTTGACCGGCGTCTTGCCGTCCCGCCAGGGTCCGCCGGAGGAGATGAAGTCGCCCGCGCCGCCCGGTTCGCAGAGCCGCAGGTTGTCGTAGTGCAGCAGCTCGGCGGTGGCGAAACAGTCGTGCAGCTCGACCAGGTCGAGGTCGTCCGGACCGATGCCCGCCTTCTCGTACGCCTGGTCGGCCGCGGCCCGGGTCAGCGTGTTCACGTCCGGCTGGACCTGCGCGGACTCGGTCCACGGGTCGGAGGTGAGCACCGAGGCGGAGATCTTGACCGCGCGCCGCCGGACGTCCGGGTCGAGGGTCCTGAGCTTCGCATCCGACACCAGCACTACGGCGGCCGCGCCGTCGCCGGTCGGGCAGCACATCGGCAGCGTGTTCGGGTAGGAGATCATCTCCGCGCCGGTGATCTCCGCAAGGGTGAACTCCTTGCGGTACTGGGCGAGCGGGTTGAGCACCGAGTGCGCGTGGTTCTTGCGCGCGACCTCGGCGAACTGTTCGGCGCTGACCCCGTGGCGCAGCGCGTACTCGGTGCCGGCCTGCGCGAACACACCCGGCATCAGGCCGGTGCCCAGTAGTCCCTCCGGCTTGGCGACCGAGCCGTAGCGACCGCTGGGGGTGAAGACCTTGCGGTCCGGGCGCTTCTTCGCGGCGCCGCCGAGCAGGCCCATCTTGCCCATCTTCTCCACGCCCACGGCCAGCCCGTAGTCGGCCTCGCCGGCGCGGATGGACAGCCAGGCGACCCGCACCGCGGTGGCCCCGGTGGCGCACGCGTTCACCACGTTGTAGGCCGGGATCCCGGTCTGGCCGATCTGCTTCTGCAGCCGCTGCGCGTTGTGCGCGTCGGCCTGGTACATGTTGCCCACCGCCAGGGCGTCCATGTCCCGGATGGTCGTGCCGGCGTCGCCGAGCGCGTCCAGCGCCGCCTCGGTGGCCAGGTCCAGCACGTCCTTGTCAGCGAACCTGCCGAACGGCGTCATGGCCGTCCCGATGACCCATACGTCCGCGCTGCTCACGACTGTCCTCCCTGTCGGCAGTAGCCGAAGCCGACCGCCTCGGTGCCGTCGTCGTCGGTGCCCACGACGAACGTGGTCAGCTCGACCCGCAGCTCGGGGGTGATCTCGGCCGGCTCGGTGGTGTCGAGCAGGTTCGCCTTCACCGCGCCGCCGCCGTCCAGGTCCACCACCACCGAGGTGTACGGCGTCGGGATCGACGGTGCCGCCCGGTGCACCACGGTGAACGCGCGGACCCGCCCGGAGTTCGAGAGTTTCCTCGAGCTGAAGTCCCGGCCCGAGCAGCGCGCGCACGCGTTGCGCCGGTCGAGGTAGAGCGCGTCACAGGCGTCGCAGCCGTGTGCGCGCAGATGCGGTGGGTTGCCGAGCACGAGGTAGTCGACGATCGGTATCTGGTTCGTCATCACCGAGACCTGCCTGCCGGAGCCGAGTCACTGTCGCTTCCCCAAGTATCTATCGCTAGAGTATCCAGAGAATAGGATAGTGACCAACTACTACTTAGTGCGCCGCCGCTCGGGGGTCAGCGGCCGGTCCACCTGCCGGGGCGCTTCTCCTGGAACGCGGCTATCGCCTCCAGCATGTCCGCGCTGCCCATGGTGATCGCCTCGAGGTAGAAGCCCAGGTCCAGGACGTCGTCGGTGTGGCTGGACAGGTACTTGTTCAGCGCCCGCTTGGTCAGCTGGACAGCCAGCGGCGGCAGGTCGGCGAACCGGGCGGCGAGCGCGAGCGCGGCGGGGCGGACCTCCGAGCGGTCCGCCACCAGGTCGCTCACCAGGCCGAACTGGTGGGCCTCGGCGCCGGTGAGCGGGTCGCCGGTGAGCAGGTGGC
>DASYLM010000229.1:0-2702 GCA_036009565.1 Pseudonocardia sp.
CCCGCTCCGGCTGGAACCGGCCGTCGGCGATCAGCTCCAGCACCGAGGGAGCCAGTGCCCGTACGTCCGTGCGGCCGACGTGGAACGAGATGTTGCGGGCGTAGAGCTGCATCATGGGGATCCGCGCCGTGCGGTGCAGGCCGCCCAGGCTGCTGCACACCCCGTCCGCCGCCGTGCGCGACAGCGCCGCCCACCGACCGCGCGAGGTGGCGCTCGCCGCCACGACCAGCGACGCCGGCGGCGTGCTGCGCAGCGCGCGGGGGTGTACCGGATCCAGGCCGAGCCCGGTGGCGACCGTCCGCACGTCAGCCTACCGTCGACTAGCCGGACCCGCCGAGCCCCCAACGCCAGCGCGATCAGTCCGGCGTAGAGCGGGACGCTCGCGCTGTAGATCGTCCGACTGCCCAGGCACGCGATGACCAGCACCTCGGCGTCCGGATCACGGCGCAGCAGCGCGGGCAGGTGCGGTGCGATGTGCCGGTACGCGTCGCAGATGGTGTCCGCCACACTGGCCACGCGACCGGGTCGACGCCCTCGGGCAGCGGCACCAGCATGGCGTCGGCGAAGGGCACCGCGACCTGGTCGGCCAACGCGCCGCCCCAATGACCGCCGCCGACTCCGAACCCGTACATGGACAGCGGCGGCACCCCGGTGCAGTTGCTGGTGAACCCCGCGCGGCAGGCACCGCAGAGACCGCAGTTGATCTCGAACGGCACTACGACACGGTCGCCGACCTGCACGTTCACCACCTCGCTGCCGACCTCGAGCACCTCGGCGACACACTCGTGCCCGATGCTCAGCGGCAGCGGGAACGGCGTGTCACCGAGCGCGAGCGCCCGGTCGAGGTCGCAGGTGGCCACCGCAATCGGGCGGACCAGCGCGGCGTCCGGGCCTGGTGGTGGCGGCGCCGGTACCGATCGCCAGCTCAGCCGCCCGCCACCGGACGCGATCAGGGCGCGCATCTTGGGTCGGCTCGGGTGGCGGCGCTGCTGGAGACCGTCCCGCGCGGCCGCGATGAGCCGGTCCCGCCGGGCGGCGGCATCTCGGTCCAGCGCGGCCCGGCCGGCCACCGCCGCTGCCGGGGACAACAGCGCGGCGGTGCGGCGGAGCATGCCCCTCGGGCGGTGTTCGACGGGTCGGCTGGCCACCGGGTTCGACCTCCTGCGCTCAGGTCGGTCTCGTTCGCGCTTGATAGATCGTTCTAGCGAGAACGATAGCCGGTGCGGACGCATCCAGCGACTCGGTCCGCGGAATGTCCCGACTCACCCTGCAAAATTTCCCGACTCGCCGGGACGGAATCCCCGACTCGCGCTGATGAAATCCCCGACTCGCCGGGTGGGGTTCACCAGGCGGCGTCGAGGTCGGCGTGCTGGCGGATCCAGGCGTGCATGGCCACCCCGGCCGCCACGCCGGCGTTGATCGACCGCGTCGACCCGAACTGCGCGATGGACACCGTCAGCGCCGCGCCGGCCCGGCCCTCGGCGGACACCCCGGGCCCCTCCGAGCCGAACAGCAGCAGGCACTCGCGGGGCAGCGACGCGCGCTCGAGGCGCACCGCGCCCGGAGAGTTGTCCACCGCGACGACGGTCAACCCCTGGTCGGCGGCGAAAACGAGCAGGTCGGCGATCGTCGGATGGTGGTGAAGGTGCTGGTAGCGGTCGGTGACCATGGCGCCCCGGCGATTCCAGCGGGCCCGGCCGACGATGTGCACGGCCGCCGCCGCGAACGCATTGGCGGTACGTACCACGGTGCCGATGTTGTGGTCGTGGCCGAAGTTCTCGATCGCCACGTGCAACGGGTGCCGCCTGGTGTCGATGTCGGCCACGATCGCCGGTCGCCGCCAGTACCGGTAGGCGTCGACCACGTTGCGGCGGTCGCCGTCGCGCAGCAGTTCCGGGTCGTAGCGGGGGTCGCTGGGCCACTCATCGGGCCCGCCGGGCCACGGGCCCACGCCGACCGGCTCGCCCGCCGTCCACTCCGTCGGCCCCGGCCCGCCGTCAGCCCCCGGCCCGCTGTCAGCCCCGGACACCCCGTCAAACCCCGGCCCGCTGTCAGCCCCGGACACCCCGTCGGAGTCCACGACCGGTTCCGGCGAGTTCAGGACGGCAGGTCCAGGTCGGCGGGGCCGAGCACGGCGCGGTAGGTCAGCCCCTCCGCCTCGATTGCCTGCTGGGCGCCGGTCTCCCGGTCCACGATGGTGGCCACCCCGACGATGTTCGCGCCGGCCGCCCGCACGGCACGCACCGCGGTGAGCACCGAGCCGCCGGTGGTGGAGGTGTCCTCGACGACCAGCACCTGCCGGCCGGCGATGTCCGGGCCCTCGACCTGGCGCTGCATGCCGTGCGCCTTGCTCTCCTTGCGCACCACGAACGCGTCGATCGCGATCCCGTCGGCCGCCGCCGAGTGCAGCACCGAGGTGGCCACCGGGTCGGCACCCAGGGTCAGGCCACCCACCGCGTCGTAGGCCCAGTCCGCGGTGAGCACCCGCATCAGCCGCCCGATCAGCGGCGCGGCCTCGTGGTGCAGCGTGACCCGGCGCAGGTCGACGTAGTAGTCCGCCTCCGCACCGGAGGACAGGGTGACCCGCCCGTGCACCACCGCGAGATCCCGGACCAGCGCGGCCAGCTGCTCGCGGTCCCGGTTGTCCGACCCGCCGCCCACCGTCATCGCCGCCCCCGCTCGTACCGGGTCGCCATCCTTCG